>JAJRVU010000543.1 GCA_024277145.1 Planctomycetota bacterium | reverse complement strand
TCTATTAAGCCCTATTCTATTAAGCCCTATTCTATTAAGGATGTATCGATGGCTGAATCTAACGAACAACAAAGACGGTATAAAGAATTTCTGGATTTGCTACCGTTAACGGTATCACTGGCGGGCTTACCTGTTAGTGAATCAGGTAAATATTATACCGAAGATCAAATTGAATCCCGGGTATTTACAGTCCGACATGCTTACAAACAAGCAAGGACAATTGCCCGAGAAGTTATTCAGAAATAAAATACTGGCCATATTTTCTGGAAGCTCCTTTCCTCCCTGCATAATTTCTCAGAACCCTGATCCGCTATTTCAGGATGAGTATTTCAGTCAGAATTGGATTACAGGATGGCACTTGTGGAAAAGTGGGACTTTAGAGCTAAATTCGATGTGTAATTCTTTCATTTGAAGGTAATTGTGAAACCCTTGTTTTTCACAGGGGTATTTTAGTCAGAGGAATTGATTCATCCAGGATAAAACTGAGGATGAGTTGGTGCCTCTGGAATAGTGTCTTGTTTCTTTTGTAAATACTACAACACTTTTCTGGTGTTTCTGCAAACACCTTAAAGGTGTACATACTTCCAGAAGAAATGCCAAGCATATAGGCAAATTTGTGTCAAATGATGAACCTGATCTAGTTCAACGTTGCCTCTCCGGCGATGCGCCTTCGATGCGCGAATTTGTTGAACGATTTCAGGGAATGATTTACCAACTTTGCTACCGCATGCTGGGACACAGGCAGGATGCTGAAGATATTGCTCAGGAAGTATTTTTGAGAGCCTTTAAAAGTTTACACAGATGGGATTCTAACCGTACATTACGTCCGTGGTTATTAACCATTGCAGCGAATCGCTGTAAAACATTTTATGAACAAAAGTCCCGAAAACCGATTCCAACAGAGTTGGCGTATTTACAGGAAGATACCTCTCTCGTTCCAGACCATGATCTGGCGGAAGAACTTCAACTGGCTCTGAATACTCTTCGAGACGACTATCGAACTTGCTTTACTTTGTTCTACCAGCAAGATTTGAACTGTGCAGAAATTGGTGAAATCATGGATCGTCCGCAGGGAACGATCAAAACATGGCTTCACCGTGCGAGAAATGAATTATCTGAATATTTAAAAAGACGCGGGGTCACTCCGGATGGAAAACATGAACTGTTTAACCTTTAAAACACAATTAGATGAATCAATCGAAAATCGAGTAACGATAGATTCACCTGAATTTGAAAAACATAAGAAGGATTGCGCCTCCTGTGCGGAATTATTGCAGTCTTCCCATACATTGGATTATGTTATTGACCAATGGAAAAAAGAAGAATTTAATGTCAACATTGTTGATCGGGTATTGTTTCACCTTAATTGGTCTCAATCTGATTCTTCCAGCAAACAATCGGTAATAAGAAGCAAGGACGAGGCTGATATTGCTTTTTCAAGTCATCGGACACACAACAAAAGTAGCTTTGCAGCAATCAGCGCCACTGCTCTTGTCTTGATTTCATCAATCATCATGATTCAATCCAACCGAGATGATTCTCAAACGGTTCGGCTTGTATCCGGACACAACAGGACAATTTCTACTGACAATAATGAAAAAAACATGGAGCTGGATGAGATCATCTTTGATGTTGGCTCCGCTTATCTTGCACTTGCAAACAACACAGCAGACTCTTTTTCAGGAGCAGTTAATATTGTTTCATCCCGTGACAAAAACGGAAATGAAAAAAATAAAACCAAACAGGGTTCCCAATATCGCTGGATTAAATCTCTCGGCAACGATTTAAAGCCAATCCAAAAAGATTTGGGAGAAGCAATGGATTTTTTATATGAATCACTTCCCGTTGATTCACCATCAACAATTTAGTCCTTCACTCGATTAATAATTTTCCATCCTTTATTAACAGATCAAAAAATGTATTACTTCAATGTTAATCTGAATATTCCCAGAAGATTTTCAGAAACGATGAAAATGTTTTCCGAGAAGTGCTATGGCCCCTCTTCTTCAAGGTGCATCAATAATCACAAACCAGTCAGGGGTTGGCTTCTTTTGCATTTTGCCATCCTGATCAGCATGACTTCAGTCGCTATTGCAAAGGATCTGGAACTTCTTGATCTTGTCCACTCCGAGGTCGGAATTTGCGCTGAAATCAATGACCTTGAAAATAAACTTGATGAAATCAAGGATTCAAAGATTGTCAATCGGTTTTGTAAATCCCTGATATATCAGGAATGGCGTTCCAGTAAAGAATACCTGAAAGTTCAAAAAGGTCGTAAAAAAATAGAATCCATTGCAGACCGGTCAATCAACAAAATTGTGGCGGATCTATTTGGCAAATCGACTATTATTGCATTTTTTCCTGAAGACAATAATTGGGATGCTCTTTTACTCACAGAAGCAAAAGATGAAGAAACACTCAAAGAACTGATCAACATCTGGATTGAAACAGGTTCACATGAAACAGAAGAACTTGATTTTGAGGGAAGTTCTTACCATCGCCGATTTCGAACAGATAAAGATGGCTCTATTATCGGAAGTGTCTACTACATTCAGCATGGTCAATATTTTGCGTTGTCAGACTCTGAAAGTCGAATTCAAGATGTCATTAACCTTTATACCATCGCTGAAAATGACGGGGTTGATTCAGAGAATTTCAAACGTATCTCACTCGGGTGCTCAGAAAAATATCTTTCAGCAAAGAATTCTCTGGCAGCAGATTGCCTTGCAACGGTCTATCTTAATCCTGATAAAATCAAACACCTGATTGATCGTCATCTCCAGAATTCCAAAGATTTTTCATCCTTGTTAAAAACCTGGAACAATCTAGATTCAGGCATTATGGGGATTCGAGCTGATAAAAACAGTTTTGCAGTGAACATGTCCTTAATACAGAAAGAGAATTCAACCACTTCTCCTGACAATGAATTTGTTAAGCGGATGCAGGGGGATTCATCCTTCTTGTCCAGAGTTCCTCAAAATGCATTGCTGGCAATTTCTGGAAAAATCCACCTTAAAAACCTGGAGTCGCTCGTCACAGAACTTATTGAAAATAATGAAGGATCTGCCGACAACAAAAAACATGGCAAGAGAAATAATCTGGAAAACGTCCGACAGGTCTCCCGTGGATTATTACTTGGGCTCGATCTGTTTGATGATCTGTTTCCTGCCCTTAAACCGGATTGGGGGGCTTACCTTGTCCTTAAAGAGAAGCCCGATTTGAAAACAATTCCCGTTGATGGACTCATTGCATTTAAACTTCCTGAAAATGATACGGTAATCAAAAACGGTGGTCGTATTTCATTAAAAGGTGCAATTGACAATGGTTTCAACACCGGTTTAAATCTTCTTGCAGCATTCTACAACAGCGAAAAATCCGGACAACCCGCAGTTGTACGAACAGAGCAAAGCAATGCTTCTCTATTGAGATGGATTGATTCCATCTATTCTTATTTGCCTTCTTACGGACTTAACCAGCAAGATCTTGTGATTGCATCGCACCCAGATTTAATACGGAACTATGTTGGAAATTCTTCAAGGGTTAAAAAATCGTCCAGTCAAATGCTTTCAGATGACCCTACTCTCCAAATCTGGATGGATAAATACTCTAGAAAAGAAAATCAATGGGTCATTCTCAATTTGAACAGAGCACATTCTTATTTATCCAAACACCGGGAATTTTTTATCCAGCATTTCATGCAAGATGAAGGAGCTTCAAAAGAAGAAGCTTCAAAAGAAGTGAAAGAAATGACAAGCATATCAGGGACATTTGACCTTTGCCTGTTCGGACTTCATATGGATAAAAATGAACTCCAGATTCTTTTTGGCGTTACCTGCGGGAAATAAGCAGTTCGAATAATCCGTACAACTGGTTAATCGATACATGCAGCAAGGGTTTTCTCAATTCCCTCAACATCTTAAACAGAATTTCCCCCCTCATTCTATTCATGTTGCATAATTACAACAAACCGGAACTTATTGCATTCCCCTCAATCCGTGAACTGTTCTCCAGCTAGTTGCTGAGAAAACATGACAGGTTTACCAAAAAACATTCCAAACATGCAATAGAAATTCTGGTCCAAATAATCGATCAACCTCTATCTCCCCCTCGTAAAGGTTCAATAATGGTTAAAGAAACAGTGATGAATAATGAATGTGTAGTCGATCGCCGAAGAGTCAACCGACGAATTGATTTAGAAATCGACAATAAAATAAACGGTTCTGACAACCCAACAGAGGAAAAAAGAAAGACAGAACGCCGACGCCAGATTGATCCTACAACTTGTGAACGTGATTACACAGATGATGAAGTGGACTTCATGAAAGCAATGGATATCTATAAACGCCGAAGCGGACGCCAGTTTCCCACATGGAGTGAAGTACTGGAAGTTCTCCGCAGTATGGGATACCGAAAAGTCGAAGAACCTGTTGAGATCGTGATTGAATCACGATAATTCTGATACTCATTCATAGGTAACAAAACGCTAAAAGAGAGAGACAGTGATTACTGTTTCTCTTTTTTTACATATAGTAGAAAAAATGTTGACCGTCCATTTATTTCAATGATTCTGTGAGTCAGCCGTTTCGTCCAAAAGTCATAATAGTAATATCGTCATTCTGTTCATGACCATTTGCATGATGACGGACATCAGCTAACAATGCTTTGCCTAATTCAGCAGCATTTGAAGACCCATTTTTCACAAATTCCCGGACGCGGTCTTCGGTATAAAGGTCTTCATTCTGATTCATAGCCTCACTCACTCCATCGGTATAAAGCACAACAAGCTCACCCTCTTGTAGGTCTCTGCTGACGACCTCAAAAGGATAATCTTCCACCACGCCAATGGGTAAACCAATGGAGTCATCATCAAATTCTTCAATTGTTCCATCTGGTTTTCGGATAATAGGAGACATGTGCCCTGCCATGACAGCAGTGAGATGATTGGTTTTCAGATCAATTTTAACAAGAACATAAGTAACAAACCGACCTTCCACAGCAGCCGCACACATATGGTTATTAATATATTTGACTGCTTCATCAACTTCCGTCACATATTCAAGAGTACTCTGGACAACGCTGGACATTCGAGACATGACCAAAGAAGCAGGGACTCCCTTGCCAGCAACATCGCCGAAAGAAAACCACAGATCGTCACCAATCAGGAAGGTATCGTAGTAATCTCCCCCCACTGCCTGTGCTGAATCGTAAGAAGCAAAACAGTCATAGCCCTGAGGTGCGGGAAGTTCTTCCGGAAGGAGTGCCCGTTGAACACGACGAGCGATTTGCATTTCGCTGTCCTGCTTGATTTTTTCCATATGTGAAACAACCAGCTTCGCATTTTCATAAGATAATGCAGCTTGTCCAGCAACAGCCATCAGGAGATCCAGATCATCCGACTTAAATGCGTTCAAGGGATTTTGTGTATCCAGATTTATAATTCCAATAGGATCTCCATCTAACCCCAACATGGGAACGCACATCATGGATCGAATTGTCAGGTTGGAAATAGATTCCGCTTGCAGAAAACGGCCATCACTTGAGGCATCTGCTGAAATGATTCCCGTTTTATCATGTAACACTTTACTGATAATTGTTTTACTTAATTTGACCGATTGATCGTCGGTATCTCGCCGATTCATCTGTGCAGCCGGAATCATTCCTCCTGACTTTTCATTTTTCAGAAGAATGCAACCTCGATCCGCCTTTGGAAATACCCGGAAAAGCGTATCCAGAATTTTGGGAAGCATGACATCCAGATTAACAGTCCCAGCGAGGCTCCTGCTGATATCAATGACAGCTTGCAATTTAATTTCTGGTTGAACATCAAGCAATCCAAAACCGGACTTGTTCTGGACGGTATCCATGATGGTCATTGTGTCATCATCACCGCTTGTCAACTTCAGGTTAAACGTCCCGGTTGCAGGTATTGCTGCAGTTGAAGGGACACTGGAATCAGTCCCGAACAGATCAGTTGAACGAAGTTTCTTTGCTTCAACCTCATCTTCAAAGCGAAACAGAACCGGGCCAAGTTTAAGTCTGTCTTTATGTTTCAGTTTGATCGGACCATCTATTTTTTTCCCGTTAACAAAGGTTCCATTTCCACTTCCCAGATCTTCAGCGATAAAATCACTACCGTTCACCAGAACTCGAGCGTGTTTTCGAGAAACCATATTGGAATCAAGCTGAATTGTACAATCAGGATGGCGACCGATAGTCACTTCTGGAACATTTAATTCATAGGTTGTTGCAACACCACCTTGCAACAAAATAAGGGATGGCATAACTTCTCCTGTCGATTCCAACCTGCCACACAGATATCGAAGCCTGTTTCCGAAAAATAGCCAGTCTTCAACCACTAAAATATCTTAGCAGGTATTTTCCTTATCGATTTTAGACAGACTCAATCGCCTGTGCAACTGTCGATTCCTTAGATTCCAGCTGTTGAATCAGAACAGGTTTTAGAATTTAAGATGAAATAGCTCTTTAATCCTGAAAATCAATGATTGAGTAGTCATTTTCAGAGCTATTCTGTCTCAATTATTTTGCCGGAAAAATCGTTTCGACATTTCCACGAAGGATCAGTTTACCCAGATCAATCGCTCTTTGTTCCGACCATTTTTGACCAATGACAAAATCCGTTGCGAGGACATTTGCCAGAATCCGCTTATACATAGCGAATTTGGGATACCCGAATTCCAACTTGTACATATCGCTGTAATATCCAATCTGTTTTGTTTTTGGAATAGCCTGCAATCGACTCCTGCAATCAAGTTCAATATAAGCTGGAATATTGGAATACCACCAGTGACCATTGGCAACAATGTTCGGGAATATCCAACTGTAGCTCACCAATTCCTGATTGCTGGTTTGCGACAGGACAGAAACGGGGAATGTCACCTGCGGAAATGCATTGAACAATTCTTTATACTGGATCAATGAAGTCCGTTTATCGTAAAGGTCCTGTCCCTGAAAAACACCCTCTTCATACACGCGGCGGTTCACACCGATCATGAGATCAAATGGAAGTTGATACTCTGCGCACATCTGAGCCAATGTCCAGAAAACAAAGCAGCTTAAAGAATTTGTTTCATCTGCAGAAAGTTCTTTCCCCGCCAACATGTTTTGAATGACTGGGTCAACAGAATTTTCAGAAACTTCTTTCGGTGAAAATGAAGGGGGCAATGAGATTGCACAAGCTCTTGCACCATGTGAAACAAAGTGCTCAAAAAGAGTTCCAATTCCTTTTTTCAGGCTGGATGAATCTGAGATTTCCAGGCCAGTTGCGTTTGAAAATCGGTCACGCGTTTCCTGTTTAACTAAATGAAAAACGAGATCATCAGTTCTTAAACAGGGGATATACCGGTTCGTATCAAACCCTTCCAGCGGATCATCAAAATCATTTGTCAGGAAGACCTGTTCAATGCGACTTAGTTTTAAAACCTGATCTTCCCAATCCGGATGCGACATTTTCTCACTGGCTGTATCATACAATGATTCCCAGTTGTCGGCTGTGATTGCTTCATCAGTGAAGTCAAAAAAGACATCCGCCATTTCCATTAACCAACTGAGTTGTGCGGTATTTTCCAGATCATCCAGTTTGGTAACCAGTCGACCCACTTTTTCTTTCGGATCGAGTCCCGGTTCTTCAATAAGTTCGCGAGGCAAGCCAGCGGAATGAGCAAGTTCCGTGTAATAATGATACCCCATGATATCCGCAAGATTGTGTGAAGCAGGATCATGTGGGTTGATATGACTGTGAGGGTCAATTAATACAAGTGATTCTAATTCAGTGAGAATTCGATTATGGAGTTGATCCGACATGGTAACCTTTAAGAAAGAAGAGAAGACCTAATTTGATTGTTATTTCTGAAAAAAAATGGGTGCCTTCCCAGAATATTAAAGGAAAGGCAATCCTTAATTCCAGGCCGCATTATATCCAGTTTGCCTGAAATGGGAAATTAAGCGATGGTAAATCTGTGCTGATTTATTGAAATGCTGAGAGATAATCCAGAAACAGATTCATCAATACCATTGCCTGTTTTGAGCTATTATAAGAATATTCGAGGCTTGTTTTACGGTGACAAAGTTTTCACTGGCTTGGTATTTTTGCCACGCCAAATTCGTACAATACCGTCCTGCCCACCAGAAGCAACCACTGCACCATTCTTTGAAGCAGCAACCGCATGAGCAAATTCCGTTGCGCCTGTATAATTCAGAAGCATCTTTCCATTTGACATTTTATAAAGTCGAACAAGGTGATCTCCACTGCAACTCACAAAATCATCACCAACGCCGATGAACTGAACGGAGGCAACCTGTTTGGAAAACCCTTTGATTGT
>JAJRVU010000542.1 GCA_024277145.1 Planctomycetota bacterium | reverse complement strand
CTACATTCATAGGTTTTATATTCAACATCCTGCCAGAGAATGGTTTTACAATGCTGATAATCAATATCTCGAAGCTCTCGTTGAAGGAGGGGTAATAGGATTGGGATTATTACTTCTTCTGATTGCTACAATGATAGGGTTGATGATCTTTTCCATGCGAAAAGTACCAGGATTACGAGTCCGTCCGTTTACTCTAGCGATATCTTTTGCCTTACTCTCTCAATGTATTCATGCATTCTTTGACTTTGGATTATATGCCCCTGCAAATATGTTACTGTTGGCAGCAATCTGTGGGGCGGCGGCTGGCAAAGCATGCCAATTTAGTGAACTGGCAAAGTATCCACAGTTGATCACGCTGTCAAGATTTCGGTCAGCAGTTTTGTCATCAGGATTTATCTTCATATTATTATTGTTCAGTCTGTTTCCATTATGGGAAGCTCACACTTCATTTCTTTCCAAGAAAGCACAAGATGAATTGGTTGATGTCGTGAACAACCCTCTTTCTTCCCAAGTTGAGTCTGACCTGGCAATCAACCGATTCACAAAATATCTTGAACGTAATCCTGATAACATGCGACTGCAAGTTGCTGCTGCCCAGGCATGGATTGAGGTCTATCAACATCGTGCCTATTCGTTACTCGAAGAGAGAAAGAGAGCGAGCAATGGTCATCAAAATAAAGGGAGTGGAAGTCCGAAGGAATATCCTGAAGTGACGAGAGACTACGTCATCTGGGAACAGGCATCGATTGATAACCTCTATCAACAAGCTTTTCGATTATCAGAGTTAAAACAAAAAAAATCGATTAATAACTTAAGAAATCAACCTGTTGTCAAAGAAACTCTCAGACCTGCATTCCGCCATCTTCTTAAAGCTCGCAGGTGTTCTCCTTTGTTACCCTGGACACATTTCACGCTTGCAAAACTTTCATTTCTCATTCGTGATCCCAGTGGAGAGAATCCTTTTTTGAGACCCATTACTGAGGAGGCAACAGTGCGGTCGGATTTGATGTTTCGAGTTGGGATTTATTACTTTAATACGAATGAATTGGAACTTGCTTCATACTACTGGCAACTTAGTAATTTGAATTCAGATCGATATTCTCAACAAATTTACAATCTTGCTTCCAACAAATCAAACAACTCAGATTATGCTAAACAACTGCTTCCCAATTCGATTACCGCGTTGATTGAGATGGCAACAAAACTCCCCCAAGATGACAGAACACGTAAAATTCTACTAAAGCATGCAACAGTTATCCTTCAGCAAACAAAACAGAAGAATGCGGACTTCTATTATCAAAATGGAATGATCGCTGAACTTAGTCTGATGCCAACTGAAGCAATTCAGTATTTTCAAAAAGCAATCCAGTTAGCTCCCAGCAATTTACCCTGGCGATATCATTACGCAAAATTGCTTGAAGCAGAAGGGCAACTAAAAGAAGCAATTTCTCAAGCAAAAACCTGCTCCCAGCTTGAGCCAATGAACAAAAAATACAAGAGTTATTTCTTATCTCTTTTTGCAAAGCAGTCGGTTTCTCCAACACGATAACACCGCTCAAATACTATAGATACTCAATCAAGCCTGTTGACGTGACCACCAGACATGACTGTCCGTTCAGTGAGGCGTTTTTCTACACTCAATCATTGTAAAATGTGGATAAAATTGAATGAAAAATATTAAAAAAGGTTCCAACCATACGGAAGAATGGGTACTCTGGGTGGCTTGGCTAAGTCGTGCTCGTGAAGATTAGCCACCTATCAATGAAATTTAGTCTAAAATCCACAGGAAATTTTTTAATAACCAAGATTCTTATGGTAGCCGAAGTCGTCAGACTTTGGAAGGTGGACTGGAGTTTCAAAGTCGAATCCCAAACTCTGGCGAGTTCGGCTACGGCAGACTTTTTAGAGAGCCTTCTATCGTTCTGGATTTGCCAGATTAAGTCAATGTAAACAATAACAAATCAGTTGTAGATACAAAAAAAATTTGGCGGGTAAATAGACAAAAAAGAATATTGTTACATCAATATTTTCTCGAATCGACCTTCCCACCATTTACTGCACATCATTGATGATATGAATATGGATGAGATATCGTCAGAAGAACTCCTTTCATTTAACGAAACGGAATTTCGCATCAGGTTAAAAATATTTCAAGTTATTGAAATATTTCTGAATCAGTTTAATCATTGTGATTGATATTTCATGTTCAACTATTTGTTTACTTTTGGAATTGCGTTTTTAGGTAGTCTATTGGTGACACCTTTAGTTCGCCGTTTTGCTTTTCAGTTCAATATAATTGACCATCCTGATGAACATCGAAAATTACACTCAGGATCTATTCCGTTATGTGGTGGAATAGCAGTTGCAATTGGAATGAGTTTCTCACTGTTGCTTTTTATTCTACTATCAAATTTTTGGCAGGAATGGAGTTTTCAAAATTACCGTTTCCATATTTCATTCATTGTTGCTTTTGCAGGAATTCTACTACTAGGGATAGCTGATGACAAATTTGGTTTGCGTGGACGACAAAAAGCAATAGGGCAAATTGTGATTGCTGGTGTTCTTATTTTCTCCGGGCTGGTCATTGAAAAAATTCAAGTTTTCGGTTGGAACATAGATATGGGAATTATGACGATTCCCTTCACTCTCTTCTGGCTATTAGGCGCTATCAATGCATTGAATTTACTGGACGGAATAGATGGTTTGGCATCGTCTGTTGGAATCGTCATTAGCATTGCATTGGCTTTTATGGCACTCATGACCAATCATCCCGTTGATGCCATTATCGCGTTAGCTCTTGCAGGAAGTCTTTCTGGGTTTCTCATCTATAATTACCCTCCTGCAAAGATTTTCTTAGGCGATGCAGGGAGTATGCTAATTGGATTGGTGATAGGTATATTAGCGATTCGAAGTTCTACAAAAGGACCAGCAACACTTGTCATGATTGCCCCGACAGCCATTTTAGCAATTCCAGTATTTGATGTAACGATGGCTATTATCAGACGAAAACTAACAGGCAGAAGCATCTATACAACAGATCGAGGTCATTTGCATCACTGTTTAGAACGACGAGGCTACAGCAATAAAAAAACTCTTTTCACAATTAATATCTGCTGTATTCTGACTGCTTCAGCAGCGCTTGCGAGTGTTCATTATAACAACGAGTATCTCGCAATTGGTGGAGTCGTTATTGTGTTGGGAACGATGGTTTTATCTCGTAGTTTTGGTCATTCTGAGTGCTCATTGTTAATTAGAAGAGTTTTCAGAATTACTCAATCACTTATCCCAATACCAAAGTACAAAATGCAATCAACTGCCCCCATGACAACACGATTTGGCGGTAATCATGAGTGGGAAGAACTCTGGACAACATTGACTGAATATGCAGAAAGGTTTGACCTCTATTCAGTTCAACTTAATATCACACTCCCCGTATTACGTGAAGAATATCATGCGACATGGGCAAGAAGAACAAATGGAAATCATGAGTCAAGCTGGGAATCACAAATTCCACTGCTTTTTGAAAAGATGTCCGTCGGGCGACTCCAAATTACTGGGGGAATTCAAGACGATTCCATTTGCAATTCAATGGGAGAGTTAATTGAAGGGCTTGCACCATTTGAAATTCATATTCAAGAGTTACTTGGAGAGTTGTTGAACAATCAACAGAGTAACAAACCAGATTTGATAAAATCTAAACATCATAAACAACCTGTAGAAACATCAGTATCAGTCTGAAGTGATTTACTCTCAACGTATCAAACATCTTTGGAAAGAAGAGTGAAGTTCATGGTTATTATTTTGTGTTCTCTCAATGAGGCTCCCCGTATATTGGAATGTTCTTTGGCTATGAAGTTCACATTTTAATTCAATTGTCAGTATGAAATTTATTGAGATCTATCCCGTGCCAATTCTTAAACAAGAAATAGAATTATTCCCCCCTGACTTACTCGAAAGAGAAGAAGTTGGCAAAGAACATGATAAAAATTGGTGGGCAATTTATACAACTTCACGTCGCGAGAAAGAGATAATGCGACGACTTGAGCCAATGGGCATTCCCTTTTATTGTCCAATTATCCCCGTGAAAAAACGTTCACCTGCTGGTCGCATACGAGTTTCTTACTTACCCATGTTTTCGAACTACGTTTTTGTCTATGGAAATCAAGAGACCCGCTATCAGGCTTGGACAACCAATTGTGTTTCCCAATGTATGGAAGTTCCGAATGGTCAGGAACTCACAAAAGACCTCAGACAAATTAAGCACCTCATTGAAGTTGGTGCTCCTCTCACTATTGAGGAGTTACTTCAACCAGGGAATCCTGTTCGAGTCAAGTCAGGTCTCTTCGCAGGATACGAAGGAGTGATTGTTGAAAGAAGGGGAGAGCGTCACTTGTTAGTTGCTGTAAATTTTCTCCAGCAAGGTGTCTCTGTTAAAATTGAAGATTTTGCAGTCGAGGCAATCTAATCCAGTATTTACTTCCGTTTTTATTTATGATTTGAAGTGATTCAACCACAAAAAATACTTAACAATAAAATCAGTTATCAAAACCAATGTCAACAGATAAATCAACAAATGGTAATAAGGAGATTATCGTGCCATCAACTCAACAGAATTTGTACCCTGCGGAGAGGCATAGCATGCCACCGCTGAACGCAGCGTTCATGTCAACGGATCACCAGAAAACATTTGATTACTCTGGAATGTTACTGCGTGGAAAGTGGTTAATTGCATTCGCAATTGCATGTGGACTGGGAGTATCTTATTGGTCTTTCACTCGCACAGTTCCCGTTTATCAAGCCTCTGCCCAAATCCTCGTCACTCAACTTGTCAAGGAAAGTCAATCTGGTATTAAAGCGCTGGAGTCAAAAAATGATTATCGTCATGATTTAGAGACTCAAATTGTATTAATGCGGAGTCCAAAAATAATTCAGAAATCGATCAATGATAACAACCTGAAAGAATTGAAAACTTTATCAGGGAGTTCATCTCCCCACGCTATTCTCGGTGGATTGAGTATTTTGCAAGGAGGATCAACCGGAGGTGTATTAACAATTAAATTTTCAGGATCAGAAGCAGATGACTGCCCTAAGATTGTGACTGCAATTGTCAATAGTTATTCAAAACTTTTAGAAGAGAGCCATAAGGAATTTAGTGATGAAGTTCACCGATTGTTATTTCAAACTCGTATCGAGTTAATGACCCAACTCTCGGAAAAAGAAGCAGCATATCGAAAATTCCGGACAGAAACACCTGAAATATGGCTGGCAGATGGTGAGACAACTGTATTCCGAGCACGTTTACAGGGAATTGAATTACAAAAATCGGCATTGTTTTTAGAACGGACAAGTTTAATGGCGGAAGCCTCCGCACTTAACAAAGCTCTCAAATCGGGAGGAAATCGAGAGGCACTTCGCCTGATGATCGGTGGGCTTGCTGAAAAGAAAGCGAAACAGGGGGAAAATAGTGTTGTCTCTGTTGTTGGTCAACTTTTTCCAATGCTTTTGGAAGAGCAGATACTTCTTGATTCATTGGGACCAGACCACCCCAAAGTGACGAAGATTCGTCGGCGAATTGAGTTAACGCGAAATCATTTATCGAGCGAAGGATTAGACTTGGGAGATGGCTCGAAAACAAAACCTGGTGAGAAAAAAGATTTCATTAAAATATATCTTGAGTCACTCAATCAACAGATTAGTTTAACAAAAGCAAAGGAAGAGGAATTAAACACCCAGTTGGAACAGCAACGTTTAGAAGTTAAAAAAACAATCGAATTTGAAAATAAAGACAGAGCAATGAAAAATGAAATCGCCAGAATCACTGCTCTGTTTGATACTGTCATTGCTCGGTTAGGAGAAGTCGATCTTGTCAAAGATGTTGGACAATACAAAATGCAAGTCATCAATCCTGCAGGAGCAGGCTATCAAATCTCACCAAATTTTAACCGCATGATGACCATGGGAGGAGTGCTGGGATTACTTTGCGGATTAACACTTGCATTCCTCAGGGAATACACAGACAGACGATTTACCGCCCCTGATGACATCTACAATCATTTGAGAGTCCCCGTGATTGGGCATATTCCCAATATTAAAAAACAACGTTCTAAAATTGCAAATAGCAGTATAGATCGTACGATTTGCACCTTTCATTTCCCAAAATCAAAGTATGCTGAAGCGTTTCGAGCAATTCGTACTGCTTTATATTTCAGCACCCAAAATGTGTCCCACCAAGTATTACAAGTAACAAGTCCACATTCTGGAGATGGCAAAACAACAACATCAGTCAACTTAGCCGTTTCTATTGCTTGCTCGGGAAAACAAGTCTTGTTAATAGACGCTGACTTCCGAAAACCGAGAGTGCATAAATTATTAAATGTGAGTAATGAAAATGGGTTGGCAACAACGATTACCGAAGGAACACTTGGTGAACCACTTGCCTATGTGAAGGAAACAGAAGTTTCCAACTTGTGGTGTCTTCCCTGTGGAGAACGTCCTGCAAATCCTGCTGAACTGTTGACATCAACTCTCTTTGAACAATTTGTTGACGTAGCCCGAGAGAAATTTGATTATGTCATTATCGATACCCCTCCTCTCTTAGCAGTCACTGACCCTTCGACTGTTTCTGCGAGAGTTGATGCAGTTCTCCTAGTGTTACGTTTGAAAAAAGATACACGAGCGATGGCATCACGAGCGACTGATATGCTCGCTGCAGTGGGGGCAAACCTCCTGGGGATAATCGTCAATGGTGCAGGACAATTTGAAACG
>JAJRVU010000541.1 GCA_024277145.1 Planctomycetota bacterium | reverse complement strand
TCTTAATAAAAGATAACCCACCAGCGTAAGTTGAGTTAGGAATGCGAGTTCAAAATGGCCAGCCAGCAATTGCAGGCAGACGGCAGCACTAAGAAGAACGAGATATCGCCACAGTTTTGATTGCAAAAATGCTTCCAGAAAGAACAACGTCACGGGAAGCCAGGCTCCAGTCACAATTCCCCATTCCACACAAGCGCGAGCAGGAAACCAGCCGTACACAAAAATTAAGGCTGCTAGTATTGAAGATGGTTTTGAAATTCCTGTTTTTCGAGCAAAAAGAATCGTCGCGATGAAAGCAATAATGTAGTGAACAATTTGATTGAAATGATACGCGTTATTAGGAGAACATATTTGGTAAAGAAGCAAGTTAAATGGGTAAAATACTCCGGTTTGACTTTCCCCAATTAAAGGGTAACCCCAGCCTGTTCGATTGTTCCAGAATGGGATTTCCAATTGTTGAAGGGATTCTGCATAAAGAACTTTTTGAGGGAAGAAGTAACTGTAAAGGTCTCCCCCGACAAACCCCCCTCCGAACCAAAGTGGAAGCCAGAACAGGAATGTAAGCCCTGTTGCAATCAGTAAGTAAATCAAGCATATTTTAAAATGGGATGGAAAATTATTCATGAATTAAATTTATTCAGAGTTGCTTTGCTATTTATTTAAAAGTTGATATTTCCAAAAGAAAAAAGCAGACTATAACAGGTTACAAAATATCTAAATCTTATTAGAAAACCTTATTCTGATGGATCAGGTCGGAAAAACAACTCTATTTGAGGGGTTATCTGCACAAAGTTATGCCAATATTGCTCCTGATATTAACAGGAATTTGTCCGGAAAACTGAAATATTTTGTGATACCTTCCTATTCTCACAGTGAGATATCTCGACCCCTTGAAAAAGTTCGATATACTTAATGCAGTCTTAATACAGTTGTGATCTCGGGATTAAAGAAGTTTCAATCTGTCGATTCCGTGAAATTTCTTGTTCAACATGGGATTTCATAAACTGTTTGAGAGCAAGATTGAAAGCACTTTGAGTTGCTGTTTGTTTTCACAAATCCTGAAATGGAATTGTGATTGGTACCGGTAAAAGAAAGTGAGTAATGCCCATCCATTTTATCCAGCACTGGATATATCTGTAAAAAACGGATTTGACCTGTTCGATACATTCTTCACTCGAATTAAGAATGAATTCTACACGAAAGGAATTACAGACTTTCTCAATCTTATCTTAATTGAGAGTTCTTTTACTTGATCGTAAATAACATCGCTTAAAAACATTATAAATTATAATATGTAATTAAAAATTCGATTTACTATAATTGGGTGAATACAGTTTTATCTTTGATATTTCAATTTGGCCCGATCATTTTTTAATTGCTCTAAAGGAATGAGCCCGCATGAGTAAAATATTAAACATCCACGAAAAACTGACGGAACTTACACAAAACTTTTGGTGGAGTTGGCAACCGGAAGTGACTAATATCTTCAGGCAAATTGACCCGGCTTTGTGGACTAAGTCTGGGCACAATCCATTTGTCATCCTGAAAGAGTACCCTTTTGAACAACTGGATGAAATTGCGAGAGAAAAAACACTTCATTCAACAGTGAATATTTCTTACCGACGATGGCAGGAATATATGGCTTCGGATAATACCTGGGGCGCTTCCCGGGCAGGGATTCTCGGTCAACGACCAGCAGCTTATTTTTCTGCAGAGTTTGGAATTCATGAATCGTTAAAAATTTATTCCGGTGGTCTTGGAATTTTATCAGGAGATCACCTGAAAAGTGCCTCCGACTTGGGAGTTCCGTTAGTAGGCATTGGCCTGTTTTATGATGAAGGATATTTTTCGCAACAGATTAATAAAGATGGCTGGCAGGAAGAATATTACTCGGATGTTGATCCTGACATGCTTCCGATTCAATTGGTGAAAGAGAAGGATGGAACGCGAATCCTGATTTCTGTTGAGACTCGCAGTGGAAATATTCATGCACAGGTCTGGCTTGTCCAGGTCGGGCGTGTAAAATTATACCTGCTTGATACCGATGTTGAAGAGAACAACGAAGAAGATCGTCACTTGACTGCTCGTCTTTATGGTGGTGATCAGCGTACTCGAATTCGACAGGAACTCATCCTGGGAATTGGTGGTGCTCGTGTTCTCAATAAACTGGGAATTCATCCGAGTGTCATCCATATGAATGAAGGACACTCAGCTTTTGCTCCGCTTGAATTTATTCGATGCAGAATGAAAGAAGATGGTTATTCCTTTGAAGACGCGCTGCGAGAAACTGCCAGTATGGGCGTTTTTACTACACATACTCCTGTTCCTGCGGGGCATGATCGGTTTGATGAAAGCCTGGTCGAAGAACATATCGGGCCGCTCGCTTCAGAATTGGGACTGACGTCAGAAGCATTGATGGGGCTCGGGCGAGTTGATCCCCAGAATCATGGTGAATCTTTCTGTATGACAGTTCTTGCATTCAAATTGAGTAGATTAGCGAATGCCGTTTCCAATTTGCATGGTGTTGTCAGTCGAAAGATGTGGGCTACTTTATGGCCATGGTGCAGTGAAGAAGAAATTCCTATCGGACATATTACCAATGGCGTGCATGTTCCAACGTGGCTTGCATCCCAGATGCGAGTCTTTTATGACCGCGTTCTGCCAACAGATTGGGATTTGCATTCAGGGGAACCGGAAGTCTGGGCTGGTTTTGATCAGGTTGATCCGGGGGCGTTGTGGGAAACGCATCAGCTTTTGAAAAATCGCCTGATTGATTATTCGCGTAAACGTTTAGTAAGGCATGCAAAAAGACGTGGAGAATCCAAGGAGACGATTGAAGAATTCAAGCATGTTCTTGACCCACAGGTTCTGACAATCGGATTTGCAAGACGATTTGCCCCTTATAAAAGAGCAGACTTGATGTTCCGCGATCTTGAACTTTTCCGAAAGATTATTCTCAATTCCGAATTTCCTATTCAATTCATTTTTGCAGGAAAAGCTCATCCTGCTGATGAAAATGGAAAATCAATTATCCAACGGATTTATAAACTTTCTCAAGAGAAAGATTTTAAAGGGAAGATTGTCCTGCTGGAAAACTATGATATCAATGTCGGCAGGCATCTGGTGCAGGGGGTTGATGTCTGGTTGAAC
>JAJRVU010000540.1 GCA_024277145.1 Planctomycetota bacterium | reverse complement strand
TCATGGGTTTCTATGATTTTGCAGGTTCAATTCTGGTTCATGCGGTCGGTGGTTTTGCAGGGCTGGCTGGGGCCATTGTTCTCGGACCTCGAATTGGACGATTCGGTGAAGATGGAAAACCACAAGCAATGCCCGGGCATAATATCCCTCTCGCTGCACTTGGTGTCTTTATCCTCTGGGTTGGCTGGTACGGATTTAATCCCGGTAGCCAGTTAGCGATTGGTGGATCAGCTAATGTTAATGCAGTCATGATTATTGCAGCAAACACTACATTAGCAGCTGCTGCCGGTGGAGTGATTGCAACAATTGTTTCCTGGTTTATGTTTGGCAAACCAGATTTAAGTATGGCTCTTAACGGTATTCTTGCAGGACTTGTCGGTATTACGGCCAACTGTGATTCTGTTTCAAACCGTGAAGCAATTATTATTGGTGCTGTTGCTGGTGCACTTGTTGTCGCTGGAATTATGCTTCTGGATAAATTAAGAATTGATGATCCCGTGGGAGCTTTCCCGGTTCATGGTCTTTGTGGAGTCTGGGGCGGTATCGCAACAGGAATCTTTGGTGACTATAATTTGGGCACTCAAATTCTTGGATCAGTAGTCATTCCAGCATACGCCTTTATTACAATGTTCATTCTCTTTTCAATTATGAAAGGAATGGGACAATTACGAGTCAGTCCTGAAGATGAAGCCAAGGGACTTGATATCACTGAGCACGGTATGCACGCTTATGAACATCTCTCATAAGACTTGAAAGGATTCATTATTATCATAACTCTTGGAAGGTGAGAAAAAATGAGAGGTGGAAGGTTAATTCCTTCTGCCTCTTATTTTTATTTATGGTGATAATATTCTTGCGTTAGACACCAAATAAATTAAAAGAAAAAAGCCTCACGCAGTGCCGCGGAGAAAAAGAGATATTTTTGTAGGTCAAGCGCTGTGCCTGACGCAAGTAAGAAGGAACCACAGATACACACAAATGACCACAGATATTTTCACAAAATAATTACGCAAAGAGTTTTCAAGAACAACACAAGCCGATGAGGAGTTCTTCCAGTTGAATCCGACTATCCAGCCGGCTTCCTCCTTTCATGTTGGAATCAATCTTAAGGAGCCGACTGTAAATGTTTTCAGCTTTCGGTCGTCCGATTTTTCTGAGATAACTGGAAGAGGATTGAATGTCTCGCGGGAAGACTCCAGCTTTTTTCAATGCGTCGTTTAACGGAGTTCCCAATCGGGCGAGTTCAGTTGCCTGTGCCAGTTTTCGATAAACAAAATTCAATCCACCAAGAATTTTCTGTGGGGCTTCCCCGGAATTTAAAAGTTTTTCAAGATGCTCCAGTGCAATTCCCGAACGACCATCCCGGATTGCGTTAAGCATTTCCCAGGTTGTCTCCGCTTTCCATCCCCCAACCAACTTGCGGATATCATCCATCTCAATTTTTTCATTCTCACCAGTAAAAGCAGCTAGCTTGTCCAGTTCCTGATCCAATAACCCCAGATCGTTTCCTGCCAACTCAATCATTAACTGGGCACCGTTTCGGGAAAGTTTTTTCTGGTAAAGCTCTCTGCCAGTTTCGACAAGCCATTTTTCAAGTTCCGCGCCCTTGAGTTCCGCACATTCCAGAACAAGTCCTGTTTTTGCAAGCTTCTTGGCGAGCTTGGTTGATTTTTGCCATTTCTTTGTTGCCAAAACAAAGATCGATTTCTTCGCAGGCTTCTCAACATATTTTTCTAATCCGCTTCGGAATTGAGAAATAAAATCTTCTGCATCATCAATCACAACCAGCCTGCAATCACTCCACATGGAAATTGTGTAAAGCTCATCCAGTACGGTTTTCAGTTCAACGTTTTTTCCTTCATAGCGAGTGATGTTTTCCGAATGATCCCCTTCGCCGAATAATTGAACCGTCAACGCAGCCAGTACATTTTGGCGCAAATAACGATCTGCGCCATGTAATATGACAACAGGTGGTATTTCAGTTTGATCTGGTGATTTTAAATATCCCGTAGCGTGCATGTTTTAATATTTCCTGTTTCCTAATAGATCCGCATCAGAGAAATTTCACATCAGAGAGTTTTCAGGTTACCAGTGCTCTTTCGAGCTTTAAATGTCATGTGTCAATTTGCAATTGGCATGCTCATTGGCGTTCAGCTTGATCTGAGCTAAGTGACATTTAGCAGTAGTTGTACAAGTAGTATACTCTCTTCATTCCGTGAATTCATCTCTCCTGAAATTCCTTGTTGGACCTCAAATCAGACATAATTTAAGCACTATACTCCCTGCTGCTGACCAAATAACGATCTATTGACCAAAACAGCTGATTTAACGTACATTTCAGCCTGAATGTACCGAAAATTCTCTTGATAAACTACCTGATTAAAGCGTCAAAAATAAATAGTTATGGACCACCCAAAAACTCTTTCAACCAAATTAAATTCCGAAGAAATGATCTGCCCGGGAGAAACACATACAATCTCCCGATCAGTCCATTACGCGCGGCTGGCAGCGTATTACCCCGCCTGCAGAAAATGTTCCTTACGTTATGAAACCGGACATCTCTCGAAACAGGTTTTGGAACAAATTGAAGAAGTCACGAAACGGGATGAACGAGAAGACTTTTTTTCAGAACAAGGATTGAGAGGAATCTACCTCAATGAAATCAATCGAAGTTATGCAAACCGGGCAGCTTCTTCTTTTGGAACATTAATCTGGGATCAACGACCGCGAAAAGGAAAAACAGATCTGGCAGGTCAATCTCGTTTCAAAATTTCGACTCCTAAAATTGTTGTCGGAAGAGATTCCCGGCCTTCTTCACCCGATATTTATTCAGGAGTTATCACAGGTTTAACTCAAATGGGTTGTGAAATTATTGATATTTCCATCACAACTTCTCCCTGTTTTCGATTTGCAGTGAATCACCTGGAAGCATCGGGAGGAATATTCATCACGGGTGAAGGCTCACCTCCCTCATGGACTGGAATGGATTTTGTTGTAAATGAATCTGGAACGATTTCAGAAAGCTTCAGTTTGACAAAATTGAAAGAACGAATGGCTTATCCTTCCAATCGCCCCACGCGAGAAGCAGGCCATCAAAGACACTTTCAGGCAAATGTCCCATATGAAGCAAGTTTATGGAAACATTTCCATGCTTTGCGTCCATTAAAAATTCTTATTGCTTGCCCGAATTTAATGATACAAAACAATCTGAAGAAACTGTTTGAAACCCTTCCCTGTCAATTGACACTGATTAATCTACCTTGCAGGGAACGGACTCTTTCTGATCCGCAAGATCCTGATATCGAAACACTCAGCCATCTTGTGTTATCGAAACATTATGATCTCGGAATGGTTATTGATGATGATGGAATGAAATCCTGTTTTGTGGATGATCTTGGCAATTATATTGATCAGGATCTGACAACTTGCCTGATCGCTGACCTTCTTCTTACAGAATCACCCGGCAGCCAAATTGTTCTTGAAGAGAACTCATTTCAATCGATGAAACTGCTCATTGACCGATTAAAAAAACAGCCCGTGAACGGAGGATGTTCTGTTCCAGAAATAGCCAAAGCAATGTCAGAAAGTGAAGCGGTTTTTGGTCGTGGTGCGGAAGGGCAATTCTGGTTCAGGGAAATATTCCCTCACTGCGATGCCATCCTGACACTTGCCCGAATGCTGGATATTCTCAGCAGGGACGACACTCCCTTTTCTCAATTGTCGGTTCAAATTAAAGAATCGCTCTCTGTATAAAAACTGTTCAGGATCAGGATAATCGTAAAACGCTTTATCCCTGCACTTTTCAGGATTTCCCGCTATAATCAAACATATGGAATGTGAATAATTCCAGTTTGTGTGGTGAAATCAGTTTAACCAAAGGCAGTATTTGAAATGAGTGAAAAGTGGATAGCGGACCGAATGCATTTAATTGATGCTTCCGGAATTCGTAAGGTTTTTGATCTGGCTGCAAATATGAAGGATCCAGTCAATTTAAGTATTGGGCAACCTCATTTTGACACGCCTGTCCCCATTAAGAAAGCCCTTTGCGATGCGGTCAATAATGGAAAAAATGCATACAGCCAAACGCAGGGAATAGAGCCATTATTGAAACTTGTCCAGGATGATGTTGATAGCAAATATGGGCATGAAGACAGAAAAGCATTTGTCACAAGTGGTACAAGCGGCGCTTTAATGCTTTCCCTTTCGACATTGGTGAATCCCGGTGATGAAGTGATCATGTTTGATCCGTTTTTTGTAATGTACAAACACCTGACTTCCCTTGCTGGTGGAAAATCGGTTTTTATTGACACCTATCCAGATTTCAAAATTGATTTGAACAAGGTGGAAGATGCCATCACGGATAAAACCAAAGTAATCCTGTTTAACAGTCCATCTAACCCAACCGGATATGTTGCCAGTGAAGAAGAAGTTCGCGGGTTGGCAGAACTGGCAAAGAAACATGAAATTGCATTAATCAGCGATGAAATTTATAAATCGTTCTGTTATGACGCACCATTTGTCAGCCCTGCAAAATATAATGATGAAACCATTGTAATTGACGGATTCAGTAAATCCCATTCCATGACAGGACATCGAATCGGATATGCGCATGGCCCGGATTATATCATGCAGCAGATGATCAAGCTGCAGCAGTTTACTTTTGTTTGTGCACCTCATCCGGTCCAATGGGCTGCAGTTGAAGCCTGGAATTATGATATCTCTCATTATGTAACAGAATACAAACAGAAACGCGATTTCATGCTTTCTGAACTGGGCGATGAATATGATATTCGCGGTCCCGGAGGGGCCTTCTACATGTTAATCAAAGCTCCGTGGGGAACTGCAACCGAATTTGTAACTGAAGCAATCAATAATAACCTGTTAATCATTCCGGGAAACGTATTCAGTTCAAAAGATACACATTTCCGACTCTCCTATGCAGCTAAAGAAGAAACGCTTCAAAAGGGCGTGGAAATCCTCAGGAAAATTGTAAAAAAATAATCCTTGATTTCCGTGATCTATTTTTCATCAACAGAAATTTCCGTTTTAAAGAAATAACATGCCTGCGATTTATCACTATAAACATGTCGTCAAAAAAAATGAGATTGATGGACAGAATCACGTCAATAACCTTGTTTACCTGAAGTGGATGCAATCCGCAGCGACAGAGCATTCGACTGCGCAAGGGTGGGGTTCAGATCGTTACAAGGAAGAAGGCGCGGGCTGGGTGGTGAAATCACATTTCATCGAGTACCTGACATCGACGTTTGAAAATGATGAAATAGTTGTGAAAACATGGATATCGGAATTAGAAAAAGCGTCCTCAACACGAAAATACAAAATGGTTCGACTTTCAGACAACAAAACGCTTGCCATCGCAATCACAAACTGGGCCTACATCAGTCTGGAACATCGTGTTCCCCGAAGAACACCTGACTCTTTAAGAGAGGCTTTTGTTGTGGTAACGGAAGATCAGGAACCGTAAATCAGGAAACAAAATACTCGACACCAAACGAATCCCGCATCTGGAATGAGTGAAAAAACCATGCAGAAAATAGGTAAGACGAAAATTGAAGTTTCAGAAGTTGCAATGGGTTGTTGGCCAATTGCAGGGATCACCAGTGTTGGTGTGACAGAAGAAAACAGTTTGGCAACACTGACCGAAGCTTTGAATTCAGGTATCAATTTTTTTGATACCGCATACTGTTATGGTTATGAAGGGGAAAGTGAAAAGCTGATTGCAAAAGCATTGGGGAATCATCGTGACGAAATTGTGATTGCAACCAAAGGAGGGGTTCACTGGAAAAACAAAAAACAGGTGACCGACTCTCGCCCGGAAAGAATTCGCAAAGAATGTGAAGAAAGCCTGCAACGATTAAATATGGATCATGTTGAGCTGTACTATCTTCATTCCCTGGATCGAAAAACACCTTTATCAGAAACAGCTGGAGTTTTTAACGAATTGATCCAGGAAGGAAAGATTCTCTCTGCAGGAATTTCCAATGCATCATTGGAAGAAATTAAGGAGTTTCACCAAGTCTGCCCGCTTTCTGCCTATCAACCCAGATACAACATGTTTCAACGTGATATCGAAAATTCTCAGCTTCCGTGGTGTCAGGAACAGGGAATTTCTATCATGTCTTATTGGCCTTTGATGAAAGGAGTCCTTGCAGGGAAGATGTCCCGGGATCATGTTTTTGACCCGAAAGACAGCCGACTAAAATATCCGGTTTATCGAGCCGAGGAATGGGAGAAAACACAGGACTTTCTGGATGTCCTGAGACCAATTGCAAAGCAGCTAAACTGTACGATTGCTCAACTTGTTATTCGTTGGACTTTTGAACAACCGGGAATTACCGTTGCCCTTTGTGGAGCAAAAAAACCAGATCAAATTCGCGAAAACGCAGAAACGATGACTTTGGAAATCACAAGCGAACAATTTGCTTTGATTAATCAGGCAATTCAAGTACGTGGACCTGTCAAAAATTAAGCAGTTCCAGAGACATTTTTATCAGTTATTTCTCTTTCAGCCCTCACAATAAGCGATAAACAGGTGGGCAATCCACCAAGGATGTAAATATTCCGTAGTTCACCTATTTTGCAGAAAAAGACTTAAAAAGGGCCTAAGATTGTTACCATTCTATAAATATGATCGTTATTGCTTAACGCGATGGATTTGAAATGCTGTTAATAATACAAAAATAATATCAGCAACAGAGAACATTCTCTTGATCCCCAGATGAAAATGGTGGATGATTCAGATAACAAGACTTTCTGGTAAAAATGATTAAAATAATTTTTACTATTTGATCCATAATTAAAGAGGTAGAATATGTCTGATGTGAGATATGCGAAAAATAATCGTCATCGTTTTTTGAGAGGATTTACTCTCATTGAATTATTAGTTGTGATTGCGATTATCGCATTATTGGTTTCTTTATTAATGCCAGCGGTTCAGCAGGCACGTGAAGCAGCCCGGCGAACCCAGTGCCTGAACAACTTGAAACAACTAGGTCTTGCTTTACATAATTATCATGATTCCAGTAAAGTATTTCCTCCCGGTTGGATCGATCAATTCCCCCCTCCCATTCCAGATCCATTCCCGAATAAAGTGATTGCTGATTTTACGTCTGACTATAATATTCCCATTGTAAATCAGGCTCAAACACAAAATCTTGCTGTCGTGTTTGGTCCGAGTCAGGTTCAGCCTTACAATGAATGGATTGTCTCTCATAACTGGGGTTGGCATGCATTTATTCTTGACCAGATGGACGAAACAACAGTTAATCTCGATTTTAAAAATAACCCGTTGAAAGATTCACTCAATAATCAGGAAGCAATCCTGATTAATATTAAAAGTTACCAGTGTCCCAGCGCAAATGACCCGACACCCATTCCGGGTGGCCTTGGGCTTCAAAATTACCGGGGATGCATCGGGACGAGTCCTACGAATGGAATCATGTTTGAGAATAGCTCCATCAGATTTAAAGATGTTATCGATGGTTTAACCAATACCATCATGCTGGGCGAATCAAGATTTGGATTCTGGGCAGATGGAAATACCTGCTGCGTGAGAGTGCACAATGATCAAATTGACACTTCTGATTCTGTTACATTTGATGACAATGATGATGAAAATTTTGCGACATTTGATTCATACAGGTTATTGGATGAAGATGTTAATGGTGATCCCATTGATGCCATCCATTTCTTCGGATTTGGTAGCTGGCACCCTTCAGCAGTCCACTTTTTCCTAGCAGATGGATCAGCCCGATCCATCGACAGAAACATCGACTGGCAGGTTTTCAGATCACTTTGTACCAGAAATGGTGGTGAAAGAATTGATGATTTCTAAAACGTAAATTCACTTAACGTTTAATGTAAATATTAGAAGGGAATGGTTCAGGCCATTCCCTTCTTTTATTTCCCCTGCTTTTTTTCTTTATCCTGTAAGTCTATTTTAATTCAGGCTCTTGGAAAAGGGAATGCAATGACTTCTTCGAGGAATGATTTCCCTGAAAGCAACATCAACAAGCGATCGAACCCAAGCGCAACTCCTGTACAATCAGGAAGACCTGAACGCATTGCCTGAATTAATTTTTCAGGGGCAGGTAATGGCGGGTAACCATGTTCAACACGTTTTCTGTTTTCTGCTTTCGTTCTTTTTTCAAGTTCATCTGCATCAGTCAGTTCGTGATAACCATTACAAAGTTCAATACCTTTGTAGTAGAGCTCAAACCGTTCCGCCACAGGCACAGGTTTTTCAGCAACTTTAGCAAGAGCAGCCTGTGAAGGAGGATAGCCATGAATAAACATCGGAGCCTCCCTGCCCAGTTCAGGTTCAATCATTTCAGAAAGTAAAAAATTCAGGAGATCATCACGGTCCCAGTCTGTTTGGGAAACAGATTGAAAGCTCATCGGGAAAACAATGTTTTTTTTAATTGCTTGATTAATAATAGATTCTGTTTCCTGATTCAGAACAGTCATACCAAAATATTTTTTGAATACTTCGTCATAAGTCATTGATTGAAAGGGCTGTAATAAACAGGGATTAGTTTTATGCGAACATTTTCTGACAAGCGTTTGTAACATCTCTTCGATGAATTTCATCTGGTCAGCAGGTTTATCTCCTGCCTGATACCATTCCACAATAGTAAATTCAGGGTTATGAAGCTTCCCGACTTCTCCTTTTCGGAAACTTCGCGTGATTTGAAAAATGGATCGTGCCCCTGCAGCCAGGAGACGCTTCATCCCTGCTTCCGGCGAGGTTTGCAGGTAAAGGTTCTCACGTGAGGAATCATCAGCGGAAACAACGAAAGAATTCAAATGAGCATCAACTATGGTTTCGTGGGAAAGTAAGGGAGTTTCCACTTCCATATAGTGACGTTGATAAAAATAATCACGTAAATGATGAAGAATATCCGAACGATTTTTCAGCTGCTCCAAAGAAGCTGTCGGAAGGAAATCGTCTGAACTCATTGAAAATCTTCTTTCGTTTTGATCTCACATTCAAGCAAAAGCGTTTACACGTTCTGATACAGCATAGAACAGTATTAGCGCAATTGACACTCTCTGGGATCTGAAAGAAATATTCAAGCAACAGAAAACGGAATCGTTCCCGAATCGTCTGCAGGTTTGGGAGATTCCTGTTTCATCACTCGGTTGTTATAAACGATATGGAGAAATTCTGGGAAGACTTCCCATTCACGCGGATTTCGATTCCAGATTTGAGCAACCTGATTAAAAAAATTAATCTCGTAATGAGCCATGGATAACTGTTGAGGAGCTTCAATCGGATCAATGTCCTCAATTTCCCATTCACGCGGGCATAAATCATAAAGAGGGTTTTTATCTTCTCTTCCATGTTTGGGAACTTGATAGAGAATCGTCAATTCTCCGGAATCATCCAGCTTCATTGGGAATGCATGACAGGAAGAAGGACGGTGGTTATAAATTCCACACCGTGATGCCCCGATAGGATTTTCTTCGTCGGGTGTGCATTCCATCAGAAAACGGCATTTGGTTGACCCTTCATGAAAAGCACTGGGAGCGTGAGTTGTACATATTACAAAGGGAGTATTTGGTTCATCTTCAAAGAAAAAGTGAGGTGCATTATTTCGAGCGATGGTTCCGTCCGGATCAGCCCACCTGCAGACAAAATCCCAAAAACCGAGCTTTAGCCCGCGTTCAATCCTGATAATATCCGCACCAGTAACTGGTATTGCGAAAGCTCTACAGCATCCTGAATGACATGAATCACATGGAGACATTCTAAACCTTCAGTTTTCTTACTTAGAACCGTTAAAGCCTTCTACACCATTTGAAGAACTGCTCTTATTATCATAAGTAATTATAAAATAGGGACTTATAGTTAATTTTTCGTAAAATGGCCCTCACTATGTATTCCATAAGATCGGCATAATCGGTATGTCCAATCCAGAAATAATTGGAAAGAATCAGCAGTGCAAAATGAGCAAAATGAAGACAGAAACGTCTTCAGATCCAATAAAAAAGCCGCCTTGGTTACATTGAACCAAAACAGCTAGTGCTCTGTCGAGCTTTAAATGTCATGCAGCAATTTACAAATGGCACGCTCGTTGGCGTGCTATTCACTCTGGGCCAGGTGACATTTATACATAGACGAAGTACTAGTCATTAAGCCTGATAGACATATTATTTTAGGGGAAAGTTATAGTCTCTTTGCCTGCTCTGGTTGCCAATGCCTGAAAGAGAGTAAGATCGATTTGATTATTCAGGAGTCTCACCGCACCATCCCCAAACAGAAAAAGGACACCAGCGGTATCTTGGCTGCTGAAATCATCAAAATGCCCAGCTGGATCATTCGGCACATGATCTGCAGCACCGACAACTCTTCCGAATGGGTGCTGAGATCCGGGAACAACACCCATCCAGGTTGAATACCATTGTGGCGAAACTTCAGAGTCTGATTTTCTTTCTCCAACCATAATTGTATGGGCAGTTCCATCCCGAAGATTCTTCATCTTAATTGTACTGTTGTGAAAGAAAACGCCATTGCCCGCACAGGGGGTTCCAACAGCCATTCCAATACATGTATCAATATCAGTTGTTCCAAAGTTTCCAACATAATTCGATGTTGGTAATTGAGAAAGAACTACTGTTCCGGTTGCGTCATCAAATATTTCGAAAATATTATCACCTGAATCATTCGGTGAGCGGAAGACTGGTAAAGCAGTCGTCCATCCTGTTGAGTTGCTCGGATCTAAAATATCTGCATGAACATTAAGTTTTCTATAGAGATTCTCATGATCAATAAATGGAAGAATCATCGTTCCCCAGCCAAGTCCGCTACCTCCTTCAACAGCAACATCATCCGATCCGGAATCAACACCAATCCATCCGGGAGGAAATATCAGATGAGTGTCATGATAGTTATGTAATGCCAATCCGATTTGTTTAAGATTGTTACGGCTTTGAGTTCTCCTGGCAGATTGTCGAGCACTTTGAACAGCAGGAAGTAATAAAGCAATCAGAAGAGCAATAATGGCAATAACAACAAGGAGTTCAATTAGAGTGAACCCTCGCTTCTTTGAAAAAATGAAATGCATGATAAAATTCCTGAAACTAAATATGAAATGAAAAAATGAAATAATAAAGAGTCCAAATGACTCAACAGGCTACACTTACATTTTGCATAAATTAATAAATAATGTAATACTGCAAGTCTGTTATGTGTGGCCCTGACTTCATTATTGCAATTGAATTGCATTTATCAACTGAAATTTCTGTTTTTTTCGAATATTCAATAGATTGAAACAAAAATAATATGGGTAATTTGTTTCTATCTTTTGTATATGTAACGGTTTAGAAATATTAATCTCCTCAGTATCTGAGCAGCCCTGAAGATCATTCACTGAATTATCAAAAGACAGTTTTAACAGATTGGGCAAGCCGTTTCATGCCGAGCTCAATTCCTTCAAGATTTTGAACTCCGAAACTCAATCTCATACCACTCGATTTTCGACCATCAGGATAGAAAACTTCCCCCGGTACATACATCACTTTTTGATTTTTAGTTGCATGCTCAAACAACTCACTTTTGAATCCGGTATCAATATGGTCTGGTAATGTCATCCAGACGTATAAACCTCCGTGAGGCGAAAGCCATTCAACGCCGGGGAAATCACTAAACTATTTTTGGGCAGCCACCAGCATGCAATCACGTCTTAATTCATAATGATCACAAAGTGATTTCACATGAGATTGATACCATTTTTTTTCCAGTATGACGGAAAGGATTTGCTGATTCAGGTGAGCGGAGCCAAAGTCTTCATTTCCTTTTCGATCAGAAACAGCATCGACCAGATCCTTAGG
>JAJRVU010000539.1 GCA_024277145.1 Planctomycetota bacterium | reverse complement strand
TATCCGGGTGAGTTGCTAGAACAATATCAATGGCATACTGACGGACATCTTCTGCAATTGGAATTTATCTTGCCAGTTTTCTCATTTAGAGAACTCGTTCTCCTTTTAAAACGGGTTGGGCTTTAGGAGTTTCCACTTCAGTTGTTTTGTCAAGAATAACTGCAAGTTCTTCTGAAGAAGGAAAAGTGACAAGCAATTTTTGGAAGAATCGATCCAACTGAGCTTCAGGCAGGGGATAAGTTCCTTCCATTTCCAATGGATTCTGTGTTGCCAGTACAAGAAATGGCTGGGGTAATTGATAGGTGTTTCCCCCAACGGTGACTGAATGTTCCTGCATCGATTCCAGTAATGCAGACTGTGTTTTAGGTGTCGCACGGTTAATTTCATCTGTAAGAACAATATTGGCAAAAAGAGGGCCTTTCTGGAATTCAAAAGTCCGTTTCCCTTCAGGAGTTTCAACAACAACATTGGTTCCTACAAGGTCAGCAGGCATTAAATCAGGTGTGAAATGCACTCTTTGAAAATGAAGATGTAAGGCATCGGACAAGGTTCGTACGAGTAACGTTTTTCCTAACCCGGGAACACCTTCAAGGAGGATATGACCTCCTGCAATCAGGGCGGTTATCGTCCCTTTAACAATTTCTTCGTGACCAACAATCACTTTCCCGATTTCCTCTTTCAGATTATTGAAGTCAGTGCGAAATTGTGCAAGGCTTTCTTTAACAGCTTCATTTTCACTCATTATTTTTCACTCCGTATTTTATATGAGATGTATATCAAATTGTATTTTTGGGATTTGGTTAATTCATTCACTCATTAAAACCATTTAGTATCACGTGTTGCAATGCATTTAACAGGTTGTTGGCCTTTTTGATTTGTTTTAATTGTAGAAAAAATGAACGGATTATCTTCTTGAATAGAGACAATGTTATCTGGAAACGTGGGCTAAAGCCTGTAGATTCCAGTCTAGACGAATGTTACAATTTCATCAGAACAGAAGGACTTGAGATTTTCAAGCATTCTGTTGAACAATTAGCATATTTTCATAGACTTCCTGACTTGAACTAATCACAATAACAGGACTTTTTACCAATGCAAGAAATTCCTCTGTTCATCCAGTCGGAATTGGAAAATCCTGAATTAACAATTAGAACCTGATTGCAATGCATATTGAAAACATTTGCCAGTTCAAGTTCTTGATCATCTGGTACACCGTATAATAACGTCTAAAGGAAATCGTTTTATGTCTCTTCAAGCTTCAGGCAAAAAAATCGTTCTGGTATGCTTTTTCTCATGGACCATGATCATCTTTTTTTCAATGTTCATGTTGAGTTCCGTTATTCACGCAGAAGAGGAAACTGATTCTGCGTTCAGTAAGGAAGATCAGCGACAGAAGAAAATTTATTCTCGTTACCTTTCGATCGTTGAAAAAAATCCTCGCAGGGGAACTGCTTTCGACCGTGTTTATGGTTATCACGTAGAGCAGGGTACCCTTGCAGATTTCACCAAATCGTTAAACGAGAAAACAAAGAAGCAACCTGGTGATGGCAAAACCTGGACGATCATTGGCCTTGTTGAATCACAAAGAGGAAATGATGCACAGGCAATTAATGCATTCAGGCTGGCTGAAAAAGTTCTCAAGGACGACCCCATCATTTCCTATTACCTCTCCCAGTCATTAGTTCTGGTGGGGCAAACGGATAAAGCAATTCAGGCACTGGAACGGGCTATTGAGAAAAAACCTGCCAGAAATGACCTGCTTAACATTTTTAAATCACTGGGAAAATTGCATCAACAGGCGAACCGTCATGATGAGGCGATGAAAGTCTGGTCCCGGCTTGAAAAACTCTTTCCGGAAAATCAACGCGTGCAGGAACAGATTGCAATTTATCTTGAAGATGATTCCCAGTTCGAAGAGGCATTGGGGCGTTACGAAAAACTTTCGAAGAACGCAAAAGACCAATACCAGAAAGTGGTCTTTAAAGTGAAATCTGCTGAGCTGAAATTAAGGCTTGGAAAAAAAGATTCTGCTATTACCGATTTTGAATCATTAATGGGACAACTGAAACCGGGAAGCTGGTTGCATCGCGATGTTCGAAATCGTGTTGAAAGTATTTTTATGCGAACGGAAGATCTTTCTGGTCTTTCTCAATACTATAAAAACTGGATTAAAAAACACCCGCAGGATATCGATGCGATTTCTCGTCTCGGATCCACTCTTTCAAAACAAGGGCGAAGCCCCGAAGCATTGGCTCAGTACAGGCAAGCAATCAAACTGGCTCCTTCCACTGTGAAATTCAGGGAATCACTTATCGAAGAGTTGATTTATATCCAGAAAATTCCGGAAGCAATCAAAGAATATGAAAAGCTCGATAAAATAAAGTCGAACGACATCGAAATTTTGAGAGATTGGGGATTGCTTGTTCTTGATAACAAGGCAAAGGCCAAAAAAGAAAGACAAAAAGAAGTCAAAGCAATCTGGAAAGAATTGGAAAAAGCAAACGAAAAAGATCCGGTTATCCTCAGCCAGATTGCAGACTGGTTTCGGCAGGCTGATTTAAAAGAAGAAGCAATTGCTCTTTATCAGAAATCGATTGACCTCTCTCCTGATTCTCCTCAGTATTACGAATATTTAGGGGAGTATTATCATAAGCTCGAACGAAAAGAGGATGCCCTGAAAACATGGAGCTTGCTCATTAAAGGTGAAAATCGAACTCCTCGAAACCTTATTCGTCTGGCGGAAGTCCTCGGTGGATTTGGTTACAAGAAAGAATCTTTGAAGTTCTGGAAAGAAGCATCCCAGAAGGATCTCGATTTTCCTGAATTTGTTCGTCATGCCCAACTACTGCGTGAAAATAAACAAATAAAGGAATCCTTAGCAGAACTAGATAAAGCTCTCAAAGTTGCGGATCGTTCGGAAGACATTCAACGAGTTCTCCAGGAGCAAATTCTCTGTTATCAGGAATCTGGAACTTTAAAAGAAGAGATTCAGAAGCTTGGCGAAATACTCAAAACAGAGAAAGGCAATGTATCTGAGAACTGGGCAAAAATGGCTCTGTATCATGAAGCCTCTAATGATTCCAGCAAGGCAATCAAGGCTATCACAACTTCTCTTAAATTGGAGAAGGATAATGTCACAACCCTGACAACAGCAGCCCGGCTTTATGAATCAGCAGGAGATCTCACAACAGCAGTCGATACTTACACTCATCTTCTTGAAACAGATCGAAAATATAAAACAGAATACCTTAACAAAATTGCATCGCTGCAAATGCAGTTAGGCCATATCGAAAAATCATTAAAAACAGCGAGGGATCTGATCGCTGCTTCTCCCGGCAACCCGGAAGGTTATCAGTTTTATGCGGATCTCTGTTTTCAAATTGGTCGTGATAAAGAAGGAATTAATGCGCTGCGTCGTTCGGTCAGGGCAAATCCCGGAGAAATTGGAACTCTTCACAGCCTTGCAGGCGTATTGGCGGAACAATTTAAAACAGGAGAAGCGATTGAAATCTATTGGCGAACATTTGAAAAATCAGATGACCTGACAGATCGCCTGGAAATTATTTCAAAACTGACTGGTCTTTATGTGAGAAGAAATCGGACCGATCAATTATTCGACCGCTTGAACCGTATGAAAAATGAACAAAAAGATAAACGGGAAATGTCGTTATGCCTGGCACAAGCGCATCGATCGACGGGGGATTTTGGGTCTGCTCGAAAAACTCTTGAAGATATGCTTTCAGAAAACACAAAAGATACCCAGCTTCTGCAGCAGTTGATTTCTCTTTCCGAAAATGAAGATAACCTGGAATCCGCAATCAAATTTCAAAAAAGATTCAATGAAGTTGCCCCTTCCAAAGAAGGGAAAATGCACCTTGCAAAACTTCAACTACAAACTGGTCAGACAACTGAAGCGGAACTGATTTGGACTGAGTTGCTGGAGAATGAAGACAATCCCGATAAATTGTTACAGGGAGTTGATACTTTAATTTCACAAGGCAAAAAAGAACTTGCTGAAAAAATGTTGAAGAAAGTTCTATACAAAGATCCCAACAACTGGGACCTGAAATATCGAAAACTGGTCCTTGCAATTTTTAATGATAAGAAAGAAGAAATCAAAACGGTCTGTGAAGAAATACTGGCAATGAATTTAAGCCATGAAGAGTTAAGCTTCTCCCAGAAAAAACAGCAGAAACAAATCATGAAAATGCGGAAAACACAATCATCCCGATACCGTTCCTATCAACCTTCCCCAGCATTTTTTCAAAGGCAAACAGCGACCGGGATGATCCGAAACCTGAAAAAAAATCATGAAAATGCCCGCAATAGATCAAGGAATCGATATGGCTCCAGAGGAGGATTTGTAAGTTTTGGTTCCTTTGGTCATTCCTCTCGTGGTGGATACAGTCGACCTACGTACTGGATACCGGGTGATTTTGGAACGTTAAAAGTGGCTGCCCTCACTTTGCTTTATGATGATGCCAAAGGTAAAAAAAAGGGAAAAGAATTCGTTAAAGCGTATCAATTAAAAATCGAAAAGCCAAATGCAACAAACCAGGAATGGATGGACTGGTGTTATGTGAATCTTGCAATAGACGACTTTAAAAATAACCAGTTCAAAAATGTGATCCATGCCCTGTCTGTCGTTTCCAAACAGTCAACGTTGCCTTATAAGGTTCTTTATCTTTATGCCCTGACTGGATCCGGGCGAACCCATTTTGGAGGATCACCGGAAGAACGGACCAGAAAAGATAGAAAACCGTATGACAAAAAAGAAGTTGATCACATTCTAGCTTGTTATAAAGAAATTTTACGGGTGAAACCGGAATGGATGCAGTCTAACTTTATTCTTCAGGTAATGTCCGAATTAGAAAGAAGTGGTCGTAAAAAAGAAGCGGATGAACTGTATCAGGATACAATTCAAGCTGCGAACACACCTCAATTGATACAGAAAACCATCCAACTGGCAGTCATGCAGGAAGATGGAGATGCCTTGTTTACTTTAATTAGAAAATACGATTCCTTAAGCCAGAATAAAAACCCGTATGCGCAACAATATCTGTACCAGTTCATGCAACTGTTAGGGAAAGCGAAAGCAAAAGGGGACAGTGATCTGGTACACAAATTTGTAGAACTTTCGTTGGAAACCATCAGCAAACAACACCTGAATAAATCAAACAGGCGTTCTCATTATCAACCTTCTTTAACGCAATCGTATCAACGGGCAATGCATGTTACGATTTATGGTTCTAATAATCGAAACCAACATGTCCAGATTAATTACCCATTCATGAACAGCCATCTTAATCAGACAGTAGTACAACTTCTTAGAAACTGTTATGAAGCTTATAAAACGGAAGACAATGTTCCAGAACTTGTAAAACTGATTCAGGATCAAATTAAAAAATCAGAAATGAAGATCAATCTGAAAATGGCTTTAGCCGCCATTCATTGGTGGAATGAAGAAAAAGAAGAAGCAATAGAGACAATTAAAGAAGTAATTAAAGAGAATCCTGAGAATGTCAGTCTCAAACTGGAATATGCGCAGTTACTATTTCGCGAAGGAAATCAGGAAGACGCACTTGCAACTTTAGATTCCATTGAAGTTCTTGATTTCAATATTTTAAAAGAACGAGAATTAATTGCGCTCCAACTGGCGATTCAATCAAATGATGTTGATCGTGCAAAGAAAGCGGCTGAACGATTATTTGGCTTAAGGCTTAATAATAATACTCAAATTCAGCTAGCATCCGTCATGCATCAGCTCGGTATGAATGAAATGGGTGATGCTGTCCTGGCACGGATCAGGCGATCTGCAGGGAATAATGTCAACACACTTAGCCAACTGATGAGCCGATATAAACAGCAGGGGAAAGTTGAAATTGCCAGTGAAATTGCAATGCAAATTATCAGGAGCCGGAATTTTTCATCAAGAAACCGAAATAATAGCGATCACTATTATCAAAGTGCTATTAAAATTCTGACTCAAGCAGGACATTTACAAAAACTGATCAAGACAACAGAAAAACAACTGGATCAATCCCCGAAATCCAACAAAATTATGATGAAACTGATCTCCTATTATGCAGCTGTGGGAGACCACAAAAAAATCAAGAAGCTGCAGGAGAAAATGCTGAAAACTCAGTCCAGTAACCCGCAAATGATTTATCAGATGGCAAAATCAGCAGCTGCAGGGAATAATCATAAATACGCTGCAGATTTGTACCTGATTGTCCTTAAGAAAAATCCCGAATTGCTCGCAAACGATTTTTATCAGGTCAGAAGAACATTTACTAAAGCACAAAAAAATAAAGAGTTAATGGAAAGCCTGTTGAAAATGGATTTGAAAAAATTCAGGCATTATTATTATCTGGTCGACATTATCAACAACAACAATAGCAGATCCGGAAGCAAAGATATTAAAAAAGAGTCCATGAAATTGTTAAAGAAAATTATGGAAGCTTACCCGGATCAACAGTTGGATATCCTGGGAAGAATTCACAGGCAGGAAGTCTGGGGGTACCCGGAAATGTATGATCTCGTAAAAAACACGCTCATGAATTCTAAAATTAATCTGAATAACAATCCCTGGTATGGCTTGAATCGTATCATGTCTTATTCCAGTTCAGGGAAAGTCAACGGGCTTGCAACTCGTTTGATCTCCATGGCAGATAAACAGAAGGATAAAGCAGAGTTAATCAAAATTATTGAAAAAAGAGTTAAGGATGAGAAAGACTGGCTCGGCGGAAAAGGGCTTCTTGCAATCTTGTATCTAAGAGAGAAAAAACTGGAAGAAGCAAAAAAAATAATTGTTGAACTACAAGAAAATAAAAAAATACCAATGGGGAATCAGGCAAGATGGTTGCTTGCTCAGGAATTGCATGATTTTGAAGAACTTCATCCTATCGCGATTGATCTTTATCTGGCGAACGAAAAAAGCAAAACGAACACCAATCAGAACCAATTCATGTATCGTTCAACGCGAGGTTTACTGGAACTCTATATTAAACGGGATGAAAAAGAAAAAGCAGCGGAGCTTCTTCTGAAATTAGAAAAAGAACCTCCCCGCCAGCAGCATAATGCCTCTTACACTGCCTATCAAACAATCCAGACAAAAATGCAAGTCAGTACCCAGTTTACAAAACTAGGCTATCATCATGAAGCATTAAGAATTTTATCGGAACTTTCTGAAAATCAAACACTGTTTATAACTGCCAGTCAGTTTGGCGGAGGCAATTATAAAAAACAAATTAAAGCCAGTATTGCAAAAGCAATTGAGTCAATTGATGGTGATGTGCTTGCCTTGATTTTAAAGGATCAATTGAAGAAACAGTCAGAACCAGCGGCAACTAAAAATAAAAACGATAAGGATAAAAAAAATAAAGCAGGAAAGAAATCTGACAGCAGCGATAATAACGTCCTTTCATCACTCCCATTTGATTTAATCTGGGTGATCCAGCCAACAGAATTATCCAAATCGCGAGTGGAAAGCACATTCTTCAATATCTTCAAAAAGAATAAATTTGATGATAAGAAGAAAAAAGAAATTCAATCACTTTTAAAGCAATTGAAAGAAAAATCTAAGAATCAAAAGTCGATTGGGCTGATTGATGTTTTGATCTCTTACCATATGGATAAAAAAACATTCACGCTAGATGAGTTGAATGAAACGAAAGATTATCTTCTTGCTGAAATAACGGAATTATCTAAAACGACACTTCCGGAAGACAGAAAGAAGAAACTGAATAAAAAACAAATAAGGATTAAAAAACAGAAGACAGACTACCTGTTATCTTTGTGGTTGATATCTCGGATTGCGTCAGAAAATAAAGAGACAGAAAAATGGGGTGACAAACTGAGCAGCCAGATAATTCTGATAGCAAAAGAAAATCTGGAACAGAAGTGGGTGTTAGCATTCCTGAATGAATCTGCGATCAGGAATATTAAGCAGGGGGATAAAGATTCTGCTGAGAAGAATTGGTCAGAAATGCTCGATATGATCCTCGCGCCACCTCAGAAAAAGAAAAATAAAGTCTCCAATCTTAAAAGAGATGACCGAATTCTATTCTCATTTTTAGAAAACAGATTTCTGGAAAAACAATTTTACCTTTCATCGGTTTCTTCATTTTTTAAGGATGTTATCCCTTTGATAATTACCGGTCAGGTACCAACTCAGAAAAGCACTGGTTCGATTACTAAAGCGGTAACATCTGCGGTGAAAAAATCTCTTGCGGCTGGAAAGTCTAAGAAAAAGAAAACTAAAAAATCATTGATAACGACCGAACAGTTTGAAAAAGCAATGCAAATTGCAAAAATCGCTGCAATCAATGGCATGGTGGACCTCTCATTGAAAGCAGTTAAAAAATCACTTTCCGATGGTAGACCCATCATTGCCAATACAATTCAACTTGGATCAAATATCTATTCTGGAAGGTCCCGGTTTTCCAGAAATAATGCACAATCAAAATCGATAACCATTCTTGTTGAACAACATATCAGTGAGTTAAGTGAGCTTTGGAAGAAACATAAATTTCTGAAAAAAAAGGTGACTGAAACTTTGATTCACGTCGTCTTTCCTGAGAACAGACCTAATCAAATTATCCTTTATCAGCGACCTTTCACGCGAACAGCAAGTGTATCTCGTTCTCGGATTTCATCTTCACATAGTGTTGCAAGAATTTTACTTGAATGGGCTTCCGATTCTGAGCAACTTGATCAAATCGCTGATATTGCAAAAACACGCCAGAAACATATTAATTTCAACATTGAATCAGTTCTGTTTCTCACTGAGCTTGCCATGCTTAAAAAGGATTATGCTCTTGCTAACAGTCAGCTAAAAAGCCTCAATAGCAAAATCTCCTTGAATACGATGAAGCAAGCGAATGAAATGATTTGCCAGATTGCTTTTCCTGCGTTGAAAATTCAGGAGACCTCAGACACCGCCTTAAAAGTTGTCAAACAGGCAATCAGTAATTTAAGCAAAGGAAATGAGATTGAACCAGTTTCAAGTTATTTGCTGATACTGGCTGTCAACCAGATGCTTCACAAACAGGAAAAAGAAGCTTTTGAAACATTGAAACAATACCTGACAACCAATACCAAACAGAACAACCGCTATTCGGGGGACTATGGACTCTTTTTAAGAAGAAAACAATTGATCAAGGTGACAGAAATCCTGATCCATTCCAGTATGTTCAAGGAGACACTTGAATATATGGGAGAACTGTCTGATTTTCGCTTGCAGAATTACGGTCCTGCACCGATTGATAATGTGGTTGCAACTCTTTCTCGAAAATTGTCAGCAATGCCAGCGGAAGAGAAGTATCAAGTCCTTATGGATTGGGTCTTTCCAAAACATCAATTAAAACTCGTCAGGGAACTTGCATTCAATACTCCGCTAGAGACTCCTCCAAACCTGTTTTTCGAAAAAAAAATAAAAGGAGGTGAAATCAATTTGCCTTCTCGGGGGTTCAACGATCCATCCAAATTGTTTTTCAGCAGTTCTTTACTACTTGTGAAGACAGCAAAGGAGTTGAATCGCATTCCTGATCTTAAAAAGAAAATTAATGCACTTTCCAAAAATAACAGTATGGAGAATCTCGAAATTATCGAACGCATGAAATTATTAACTTTAATTACAGAAGGGAAAAATAAAGAAGCACGAAATGAAATTGAGTTATTAATCTCCAAAATTAAGGCTGGTATCCCTAAAGTGAAAATAGGAAACCAGAACTATAAATCGGATAAATCTGCAGAATTTGCAGTTGTTCTCGCTTGTTTGAAATCACCGGAACTCCGGGACTCATGCCAGAGTTTGTTGGATGTACTTGAATATAATGCTTTTCGGTTTTCCTTACGAGAGATGATGGTGCAGACGCGATATGTTCAGTTTCTATTATCTTCATTGGAACAAAAAAGGAAAATATCCAAATCGACTGATATAGCGCTCTGGAGCCCGGGAAGCCATAAAATAGCTGCACTTAATTTTGGAGGAACATCCCATCCTGTTTGGATTTCTCAAAATGAACATCTTTCACATATTGCAGGACCACAAATTGATCATCTCTTTTTTAATTACCCATTAACCGGTGATTTCGAATTTTCTGTTGATTCCTTGAATGACCGTTGGTCTGAAGGACACGTTTCCTACAACGGGTTGACTTACCAGATGGAAGGTGGGCAAAAAAGAGGGGAAGTCTGGGGCGTAGGCAGGCATGGATCATCGATTCTTCCCGTTAAAAAACTCGGCCACAACCAATTTAACAAGCATACGTTACATGTCAGCAATAAAAGTGTCAAATTTCTGATGAATGATGAGCTATTCCATGAAGACAAATCTCCGGGATCAAACACGCCCTGGCTGGCAGTTTATTGTGAAAATGCTTGCAAGTCTTATTTTCGAAATATCAAATTAACCGGAAACCCTGTCATTCCGAGTGAAGTAAAAATGTCTCAAGGGGACAGGCTGGATGGTTGGATCGGATCATTTCATGGAGAAAAAATTAAAGAACGTGTCAGTGCTTTCAGCAATCAATCTCAACCAAACTCACATAGTCAAAAAAAACTTCCTGATGTTTGGGACTGCGAGGAAGGCATTATTCGAGGGAAAAAAACAGAAAAAAATTCTCATTACCATTCCTTACAAAGTTGGCTCTATTACAACCGACCTCTTATAGTCAAAGACAAAGTTCGTTACGAGTTCTTCTATGACCCCGGGAAAATTCAAACTCATCCAACAATTGGTCGCTATGCTTTAATTCTCGCAGAAGACGGAGTTAAGCTGCACTGGGTTACTGATAAACAGGATTACGATTGGAGCGGTCTTTTCAGTGATAATGCAGTATCAGTTAAAGAATTCCAGAAAGGAAAAGAAAAACTGCCATTGAAATCGGGTGAATGGAATCAGGTTGAACTGGAAGTTCTGGAAAATCACGTTCAATTGAAACTGAATAATACACTAATTTATGAATTACCAATTCAATTTTTAAACCAGAATATCTTCGGCCTTTTTCATTACAAAGACCTCACCGAATCTAAGGTTAGAAATGTGGTCCTGACGGGTGATTGGCCAACAAATCTTTCCAAGGAAAAGATCGTCAGTATGGTAACCGGTATTCCTGATGAGAATTATTCGAAACCATCTGGGATTTACAGGTCTATGATTCCGGAAGATATTGTCTGCAACCATACAGCAGATATTCTCAGGAAAGCAAAATCGTTGCCCGCAGAAGAAAAATTCAAGTTCCTGAAAAAATGGGTTTTACCCAATCACGAACATGATTCCATTCGACTTTATCCTAATACAATGGAGATAAAAAAAGAGACCAAATCCAAAACGGAAAAAACTCCCTTGAAATATCTTGATTCTCCTGCAATGGAACTCGTTAAAGTCTCCCATGAACTTGGTAAAACGGAAGAACTGATTTTACTTGTCAAAAATATTCCAACGGAAGATCAATATTTGACACATGCTCGAAATGCTTTTCTGGTTCTCATTTATGTCCAACAGGAAAAAGATCAGGAAGCATCCCAGCTTCTCTCTTCTTTCACGAAGTATTTCAAAAATGTTAATGAAAGGACTCCTGTCTGGAACAGGTGGGGCGAACTGGTGGCAATTCATGAAGCATTAAAAAGACCAGCCTTAAAAGAACAGTGTAAAGAATTGATAGGCTTGGTATCCGTGCAACCTGTTCCTGAAAAACCGGTTGATTTTGTTGAAATGAGAAACCCTGATATCTGGATTCAGGCAATGAATTCCATTATTAAGAATGCAGACCAGTCAGTTAATGCTTCCAAATAAGGGTATATGATCCTGGAATTCTCCTCTGTTTCTTCTATTGATGGCATTATTTCCATCAATCTTGTCAGGTTATGTTCATACATAAAAGAAAATTGATATAATGGAATTCTTGTTGATGATTTCCATTTTGATTCTCTTTTATTGAAAATTTTAGTCGATGAATCTTTCCCTGATTAAGAAAACTGTTTTTTTCTTTGTTCTTTTTGGAATATTATTCCTGTCGAATTCCAGTCATGCAAATGATTGGCCGATGTGGAAAGCTGATGCATCTCGATCAGGAACCACAACGGAACAGTTACCCGACCATCTTTCCTTACTTTGGACAAGAGAACTTCCATCTAAAAATATTGCATGGCCGAATGAACCCCGTTTACAATACGATGCTGCTCACGAACCGATCGTTTACAAGAACCAAATTTTTATGGCTTTTGCAGGTGATGGATCAATCAGGGCGTTTGATACAAAGACTGGTCGGGAAAATTGGGTTTTTTATACCAATGGTCCTGTTCGATTTGCTCCCGTAGCTTACAAAGGTCATATCCTGGTTGGATCTGATGATGGTTTTTTCTACTGTCTCAATGCGAAGTCAGGAAAAATCGAATGGAGAAAATCCGGGGCTCCCTCTGACCGGCTGCAACGATATCATCTTGGAAACCAGAAACTGGTTTCTTTCTGGCCGATTCGAGGAGGGGCTGTTGTAGAAGGGGGGGCTGTTTATTTTGGTGCAGGAATCTGGCCTTCAATGGGTCTATTCATACACGCGGTTGATATCGAATCAGGAAAAACTCTCTGGACTAATAGAAAAAGTCATGACCTTAAAAAAATCCGATTGGACCATAATGTCAAAAGGGATGTTGGCCTTTCACCTCAAGGGTACTTATTAATTTCGGGTGACACTTTACTTATTCCCAATGGGCGATCCATGCCTGCAGGACTTAACAAAAAAGATGGTTCATTTCTTTATTATGTTCAAGGTTATCGCAACGGAGATAGCCGAGTCATCACGACTGGAAATCTTGCACTCGTAGGGGAAACAGGAGTGATTTCCGTAAAAGATGGACGGGAAATAGGAAGCAGGTGGATCTCTGCAGGGAAGAATGCACCAGATGGACCGGTCTATTCCAAAGTCGAATTATTTGAAGGACCATTATTTCCTTATCATTCTGTTCCCGGATGCTCGTTTCAATCTGCAGTTGATCAGGGAATCGCGTACGGATTTGATCAGGGAATTCTATATGCTTATGATTTAAAAAAACATGAAGTCAGTTTGAAGGAGACAGAATTCAATAAGCGAAAACTGAAAACATCCCAATGGAAAATTCCAATCAAATGGAAATATGAAATCAAATTAAAAAATAAATCCAATCTTTCCAAACAAAAAAACAACACTACAGTTAAAGCTGGAAACCAGATTATCAGCCATTCAGGATCAGAGCTGTTTGCAATCCAGATTCCTGAAACTGAAAATGAAAATGAATTACCCAAATTACTTTGGCACAAAACTCTTGAAAGTTCCGTTAAAAGCCTGGTCGTAGCTGATCAAAAACTTTTCGTGACAACTTTGAATAACAAACTTCTTGTTTTGAGTGCAAAAGAACCAAGTCGATCACTATTGGTCTATTCAAAGCCGGGACTGTCTAAAAAAACTGAAACAGCACTACTCAATAATTCCCCTGCAGGAGATCTGCTAAAAAGAGCAAATATTTCAGACGGATATGCTCTGGTCCTTGGCTTGAAAAATGGAAGCCTTGTTGATGATTTTCTCAAGAACACAAAAATGAGAGTAATTGCAGTTGATGCTGATGAATCTATCATTAATTCTCTTAGGAAAAAATATCGATTTAATGATTCATTAAACTCTCGTTTTCAGGGATTTGTTCAAGAACCGTCTGGAATTGAGTTTCCTCCATTTATTGCAAATCTGATTACATCTGAAGTTGAATCTAATAAGAATATCACAGCCGAATTCATTAAAAAACAGTTTCAGGCTCTTCGTCCTTACGGAGGAGCAATTTGTTTTCTATTACCCGGTTCAAAAGAAGGAATCTCTTTAACAAAACAACTACAATCCTTATCGCTTCCTAAAGCGAAATTGAATATTTCTGACGGTTGGATAACCCTGCATCGATCAGGCTCTCTGGAAGGATCAGCAGACTGGACACATGAAACAGGAAATGCTTCTCGAAACTATTATTCCAGTGATGAATTGGTGAAATCTCCTTTGGGAATTCTCTGGTATGGTGATGCACCCGGATATGGTTTCTACAAGAAAAAAGATTATGCACATGGAGTCAAGCCGCAGGTTGCAGGTGGAAAACTATTTGCTTTACAAGGCTTTTCAAACACGCTTTTCGCGGTTGATGTTTACACAGGCTGGCAGGTTTGGTCCAGAAAAGTTTCTCCTTCATCTCGCTATGCATCCTTTCCGGATAAGATATTTTTAGCCAGTGGAAAAAAGTGTGAAGTTATCAATACAAGCACCGGGAATATCTCAAAAACTTACCATTATAAAATTCCAAATTTAGATCAATTAACCACCAGTGCAACAGACATTCGAGTTGACAAAAATATTGTTTTAGTCGGCTTACGAAAAAATAATGAAAACGCGATCAGCAAAGGACGATGGAACAACCATATCCTTATTGCAATTGACCAGACAACAGGAAAACAAATTTGGAAACGTGAAGCAAAATATCGATTCAATACCGCTGCCTTGGCGATGTCCGATGATATGGTTTTTTGTATCGATTCTCCTTCTTATATGCTACTTGATAAACTTAAAAGACGTGGTCAGCCTGCCAATAAATTTAAAGCAACGCTCTACACGCTTGATGCCCACACGGGTGAAGTGATTTGGCATAAAAAGTTACCCAACCCGCCTGCAAAAATAAATAGCCTTCATTTTCTAGGATTAAGAAATAAGGACGATTGGTTGGTCTATAGTAAAGAAAAAAAATTACTCATTGCTGGAAGAGGAAACGAGGTCACTGCATTTAATGGGGATTCAGGGGAAGAAATCTGGAAAAACCATCAGTTAGGTCTGCAGCCATTGATCCTCCAGGAAGAGACTTTCTTTAATCAAGGCGGGCAACAATTTGAAATTCTCACCGGAAAGAAAATATCGGGGAAGCAGTTTTTCAAAAGAGGAGGTTGCAACTATGCAGTCGGCGGAAAACACCTTCTGTTCCTGAGAAATTATTGTGCTTCGTTTGTCGATCCAAAAACAGGCAAAGAACAAAATATAAAAAATCTAAGAACAGGTTGCAGTAACAGTTTCGTTGCAGCGAATGGGCTATTGACAATGCCTTGTTTTTCTTCAGGGTGTATTTGTAATTATCCCCTCCAGACATCATTTTCCATGTTTCATCTTGAAGAAATGAAAACCTGGCCCGAAGCACAGGACTAGACAAAGCCTGGAATTGATGTTGAAAGTGGTGCACTGTATATATAGTCGGGATCATACTTGAAACTTCTATATCATTTATGGGAAATCGCTAGTGCATGTTGCAATTAACTGTAGAGTCACTTGATAGCATGCAGACTTTATTTCAAGGCTTTAACCTGCTAGACGTATACGAAACTCAATCTAATTAACAATAAAAATTACAAGGTAAATTCAATTCAGGTTGGCTTTTCCATTTCCGTTCCCGATATAATGGGGGATTCGTATCTGCATAATGATTCAATCGTGAATGTATTATTTGATTTCTCAAATTAAAAATATTGTCAGGTTTATAAAAATGAAAAAATTGCTTGTTGTCTTAACTCTTTTTACGTTGATTCCGTTAGTCAGTTCTGCTGAAGAAATTCAAATCACGAAAGTCATTGGAACGGAATTTTCCGGGGCTTATAAACATCCTGCAACCATTACAGAATTGGACAATGGAGATTTATACATTGCCTACTACGGTGGAGAAGGGGAGTATCAGGGAGATACCGCGGTTTTTGGGTTAAGGCTTCCAAAGGGTTCATCAAAATGGACTGATCCGGTGAAAATTGCTGACACCCCGAATCGATCTGAAGGTAACGGAGCCATTTGGCAGGCACCTGATGGTAAGGTTTGGTTATTTTATATTACAAATTACGGACCAACCTGGTCAACATCCAGAATCAAATACAAATATTCTGAAGATGGTGCCAAAACCTGGTCTGATTCGTACATGCTTGTATTTGATCAGGGAACAATGATTCGATCTGCTCCGATTGTTTTGAATGATGGAGACTATCTTCTTCCTGTTTATCATGAAACAGGTGGAGACCGTGAAATTGTAGGAAATGACACTTGCAGTTACTTTCTCAGGTATAATCTCAAGAAAAAAACCTGGACTCCAACAAATCGAATTTATTCTAAGCTCGGGAACCTTCAAGGTGCCCCTGTTCAGATTGATGACAATTATCTCGTCGCTTACATGCGAAGAGGAGGTGGTTATGGAATTATGAAAGATGGTGTCGCCTACCGATCTGAATCACGTGATGGCGGAAAAACCTGGAGCAAAGGAATAGAATCAAATTTTAAAAATCCGAATTAAGGACTCGATTTTATTAAATTGAAAAATGGCCATCTTTTGATAGTTTTTAATGACAACAACGAAGGGGAGAGAATGCCCCTAACCGTCGCCATTTCCACAGATAATGACAAAACGTACCCTTATAAAAGAGACCTGTTTAATATCAACTGGGACACTGCAGCGTACCCGACAGCGATCCAGACGAAAGATGGTAGAATTCATATCGTTTACACATCGAAAATAAGAAAACAGATTAATATCGCTTCGTTCGAAGAATCAGCCATTCTCAGCCACAAAGTTGAAAAGTGACTTAGTAATTAAAACAGGCCTATTCCGTTGTTTTGATCGACATTGAGCTTTTTGTGCCTATGCATAGAGTGAAACCCTCTTGAATTGGCATCATATTATTAATGTTTCATTTAGAACTTATATGAAACCAGACTCAAATTGATCAGGTATACATTTAGATCTCTGGAAGGCACAACAGATTTAATCCATACATGACCTTCCCCCATCGAAAAATTTATAAAAATTGGAGCTCAAATTAAAATGAAACGTAAGATATTCTATCCATGTCTTTTTATTCTGACATTATTAATTAGTACCGGGCAGGATGTTATAGCCAGGGAAAAATTGCCTGAACGAACTGAACTGGATGATTATGTTCAGAAAGATGATGGGGCATTTACATGGAAAGTTATCAGTTCGGAAAAAAAAGAAGGAATGACAACCTATGTTCTCGATATGACTTCCCAGAAATGGCGAACTAAAGAAGAGGTT
>JAJRVU010000538.1 GCA_024277145.1 Planctomycetota bacterium | reverse complement strand
TTGTTTTGGGCTTTCTCTTTTCAAATAATTGATTGAGGTAAGTCGCCATAATGACCCCGTCATCAACCGCAATACCAAACAAGGCGATGAAACCAATCCAGATCGCGGTATTCATTTCAATGTCAAGATATCCCAAAAGAATCATTCCACCACCAAAAGTTACAGGAATTCCTGCAAAGACGGACAACGTCATGGTCAGGTTTCTGAACTGTAAATAGATGATAAAACCATTGATAAAGATGACCAAAGGGACTAACCACATCAGCCTGTTATTGGCTTCAATTTGATTCTGGAATGAACCAACTGCTTCCAATACATATCCTTCAGGTAAATCAAGGTACCCTTCTTCACCCGGTTTTTTCTGTTGAGCTTCATGAAGTGATTTTTCAATTGCAGCGACTGTTTCAAGATCTCCGGAAACACCAGATGCTGAGAATGAGACATGAGCGACCAAGCGGGCGTTTTCACTGTTGATTGCTCCCGGTCCCCAGGTTGTCGTCATTTTTGCAAGAACTTCCAATGGAACGACATCCCCTACATGGGTTACAACAGGTAACCGTTTCAATTCATCAATTCGTTCGCGAAGATTCCGTTGATAACGAATTCGGACCGGGTATCGTTCTATTCCCTCAACTGTTTGGGTCAGATTCATACCGCCCAAAGCTGTTTCAATAATCTGATTGACCATTTTTGTGGTCATACCAAATCGGGCAGCAGCTTCACGGTCGACTTCAAATTCGACATAAGGTTTTCCCAAGACAATATCTGGATTGACCGTTGCAGGAATAAGGTAAGGTGAGTCTTTTAAAAATACTGCAACTGACTTAGCTGCTTTTGAGAGCCCTTTAAGATCTTTACCATAAATACGAATGGCCATGGAAGCTTTGATACCGCTTTGAAGCATGACAACGCGCCCTTCAATCGGTTGTAGTTCTGATGCAGGTGTTACTCCCGGCAACATTCCCGCTTGATTGATTTCATCCCATATGTCCTTTGCAGTCACTCCCTCTCGCCATTGATCTTCAGGTTTCAGCATGACGTATGTTTCCACCATCGCTGCTGGTGCAGGATCCAGAGCAGATTCCACCCGGCCAATTTTACCTAATACATTTTCAACTTCAGGAATTTGCTTAATAAGAACATCCTGTGCTTGCAATATTTCCATCGCCTGAGAAAAACTGGCAGCTGGATACAACGTAGGCATGTAGAACCAACTTCCTTCATCCAACGCAATCCAGTCATCACTTTTAAGGCCGGTAAAAGAATGTTTGAAATCCACATAACCGGGGAGTTTATTCAAATCTGCATCCAGGGAATTAGCGACTTTTTCAAAAGGTTTTAAAACGGTAGGCAAACCGAGCCAGGCTCCCATTCCTAAAAGAACAATAAGTGATGGCAGCATGAGGAAAGCCAACTTGAAACGCAGGAATAACCTCAGCAAAGGTTCATAAACACAATTAATTAATCGACTGACAGGGTTGGCTTCGATGGGACGTAGTTTCTCCCGGTTTAACATGATTCCAACTCCTGAGCCTAACAGAACAGTAATTCCGGAGAGCAACAGAAGATTGATATTCCACATACTACTCAGTCGACTTCCCCAGAATAGGTAGCATGTTACTCCTGAAAATAGTCCCAGAGACAAACCTGCGATCAGGCTTAGTGTTTTGGACATGCGAGATTCTTTGAGCAATACCCGACTCAATAGTGGCACAAGAAGAATCGCAACAATCAAGCTGGCTACAAGAGAGAACGATTTTGTCCAGGCCAATGGTGAGAAGAGCTTATAATCTCTTCCGGTAAGAAAAAAGACAGGTAGAAAACTGATGACTGTTGTGCTAACTGCAGTCATGACTGCAGGGGCTACTTCATAGGTGGCTTCCTGAATCACTTTGATCCTTTGCTTATCTCCTCCCGGCCTTCCACTTTCCTCCCATTCTGCCAAATGTTGATAGATGTTTTCTGAAACAATGATCCCCATATCAACCATGGTACCAATGGCAATGGCAATACCAGCCAGTGACATTAAATTCACATCAACTTTAAAGAGGTACATTGCTATAAAAGCCATCATGACAGCGATAGGCAATGTGACTGCAACAATGATACTTGCACGCAAATGTAAAAGAAATATTACAATGACAACCATCGTAATGAGAACTTCTTCCGTAAGAGCTGTACTTAAAGTGGAAACCGTTTCATTAATCAAACCGGTCCGATCATAAATCCCATTGATTTTCACTCCATTTAAACTGGATTCGATCGCCTGAATTTTCTCCTTGACCCGTTCGATCACTTTACGAGGATTCTCACCATACCGCATCACAACAACCCCACCAACGGCTTCAGCACCGTTCAGGTCGATAGCACCACGCCTGAAGTCTGGTCCAAGTTGTACCTGTCCAAGATCACGAATCCGAATGGGAATACCATTGCGGGAAAGAACGACAGTTTCTTCAATATCGGAAATCGTTGCTCGGTGGTCCTGGTCTGATCCTAAAAATCCTTTACCACGGATAATGAATTCCATTCCACTTGATTCAACGGTTTTTGCCCCCACTTCAGTATTGGAAGCCTTAATTGCAGCAATGACTTTATCTAAAGGAATGTTCTGGAATCTCAATTTATCAGGATCAATCTCGATTTGATATTGCTTGATATACCCTCCAACACTGGCAACTTCACTAACACCATCGACTGCTTGGAGTTCATATTTGATTACGAAATCCTGGAGAGAACGCAAGTCTCCTAAAGTCATTCCCGGAGGGGCATCCAAAGTGTAATAAAAAATCTGCCCTAAACCGGTTGCATCGGGTCCCAATGTTGGAACCACTCCACTAGGCAATTGTGACGCAGCTGTCCCTAGTTGTTCTGAGACTCGTGATCGTGCCCAGTAAAATTCCACATTTTCTTTAAAGGTCACCTGGACAAAGCTGTAGCCAAACATACTTTTCCCACGGACGCTTTCCGCACCCGGAACGGCTGATAAAGCAACCGACAATGGATAGGTCACCTGATCTTGTACATCTTTGGGAGATCGACCAGGCCATGCCGTGAAGACGATCACCTGATTTTCACCTACGTCAGGAATTGCATCAATCGGAACCTGATCGTAGGAGTAAATTCCGAACACAATGACAACAATAGTCATTAAAAAGACCAGCATTCGTTCGCGAATACAAAAATTGATTATGGATCGTAGCATGGTTTTAAATATCCATGATTAAATAAAATGATGAGAAAACAAGTAGATGAAAAACAAGGGCTTCTTTTTAACTTCTCTTTTTCCCGGGACTTGCTAAGGATGCTTTCTTAATTTGTTTTTTCCGAGAAGACTTGCCATTCCTGGAACTGCTCTTTTTGTTACTTAAAGTAAACTCATGAACTTTTTTTCCACAGCGAAGCATTTTGCTACCGAAATAGGGATTAACCAATTTTCCATTGGCTTGTAACCAGTCTCCTCCACCGTCCTTCACCATGGGACAATAAAAATGTGTTAATGAAGCTGATGATTTTGGTCCCCGAATTTGTACCGCCAGATGAATGACGGCATGGCTTATTGGCTTGAAGCGAATGCGTTCCTCTTCGAGGTCAAGTTTGTCCAGTCCTTCTGAATTTTTTACGATGGCTTCTAAATGAGATTTTGTTTCGGCAGGGAGCCCTTTTGTATTTAATAACTGTTTCGATACTTTATTCAGTGATTCCAAGTGAGTTTTTCCGGGTACTTTATCAGCTGCAAGATCTTTTTGAATGTTGAGATAAGCTGTATAAAGTTGATCCAACGACTTCCCGTTGTTCCCATTAACTTTTGCTATGGAATATTTTTTAAATTGAAGTGGTCCTGACGGTTTAGGCTTGTTCAACTCCTTGATTTTTTCGATAGCACGAGTTGGATCAATTAAAGAAGGGTTTCCTGCCAACTGCATTTGTGAATCAATCAGGAAGTTTCCTGCAATGGCAACTAGTTCTCCTTTTTTCACCCCACCAAGAATAACGACTGTTTTTTCTGTCAGAGGACCTAATGTAACTGGTCTGATTTCGAAATGACCTGGCTTTGTTTCAACATAGATAACACTATGGTCACCTGCCATCAAAACGGCTTCTCGCGGTACAACCAGAGCGGTTCGGTCTTTTAAGGGAACATTTGCATATCCTAAATCACTTGTGGGAATTAATTCGATATCACTCAAAGGGCAATGACCCGGTTCATCACGGATAATTTGTGGATGCCTTGGGCTGATCCATTTGCCAGCCAGATCCGCATCGTAAACCCCTCCTTTTGAAGTGATAGGGATTCTGATTTTTGCAGTTGCATAGTCACCTGGTCGAAGACTGCGATCAGAATTAAGCATTTCAACACGAACATTGACAGTTCTTGTCGTTTCGTTGACTACGGGATCAATAAACGCAATTCGTCCGGTAAAGACTTGAGAAGGTAGAGATTGAACAACAGTTTCTACTTTCTGACCGTAATAAATTTGTGCAGCATCAGAAGGAAACAGTTCCAACATCAACCAAACGACGGAGAGATCAGCAATCCGATAAATTGGCTCTCCTTCTTTGACATAATCACCTTCGTCTTTTAATTTTTCAATCACAGTCCCACCAATAGGAGCACATACTTGCAATCGTTTTTCCGCTTCCTTGCTCTTCTTTAGCTGGACAATTTGCTCATCTGTCATTCCCAGTTCGATCAACTTTTCCCTTGATCCCTCTAATAAATTGATTCCAAACTTTTTGGTTGACAAACTTGTTCCGTAGTCGATGTCAGAATTCAAGCTAAGAAGATATTCAACTTGTGCAGCGTATAAATCCGGGCTGTACAAAAAGGCCATATGGTCACCAGAGGAAACTTCAACTCCGGTATAATCTGCAAATAACTTTTCAATTCGTCCATCAACATAAGCGGATATCGTTGCTTTCCTGCTTTCATCAAAACTGATTTTCCCGATTGTTCGAATTGACCTTTCAATTGTTGTCAATTCCACAGGAGCTGTTTGGATATTAGCCACACGTCTTGCAGAAGGAGTGAATTCGACGGAAAGTTCATCTTCATTTGCACTCTTTTTCTTAGGTTGTTTCAATTCCATTCCACAAACGGGACAGTTAGAAGGAACAGGCGAACGAAGAGGCGTGCACATCATCGGGCAGACATAAACTTCATCACTTTTGGCATCGGCTTGTTGTGCCTGATGTCCGTCACCGCCACCACCACCAGCGGTAATCCAATGCATTCTCTGTGCAAACCCAACTAAAAATATCAGCAAAACGCCACTTCCCACAAAGATACCAGCTTTAAAAATGCTTTTAATAAACCATATGCCCGGCTCGTCATTTTCTAATCGCATTTCGGTTTCTTTCTTTGACTTTGAATTTTCAGCAATCACAGATTGTGGCGTTTGCTCTATTGCTGAGTCAGCTTCTTCTTTTGGAAGTTGGTTATTTTCAGATGTCTCTGCCATCAGATACTCCAATGAGTCTTTTAAATAAAGGTTGCGCACATTAGCGCAGGAAGTTGTTCTGCAAATTCAATTCTGGAAGATGCGAAGAGGGATGCGCATGACTGCTTTATGATAAGCCCGCAAATCAAAAGGGGGTATCAATTTTCGCAGAGGTTTCCCGAGCTGTTTCTTGCTTCAGATCACCAACAATTTATTGCAGGAAATAACGAGATGTATTCTTGTTAAAGACTACAATAGTTAGGATTAGAAGAGTCTGCAGAAATAGCAGGAGCAGCGCATATCTTCAGCGAGGAAATGTGCTTAGGTAAGCCAAATACAGCAGAGTACTTGCACAGAAGGTGGTATTGAAGAACCACTGTCTGAAGAAGCAACGAGGTTCTTGCCATCGTTGCCTGATGTGTTATAAACCAATGTTGTCAAAAAAGATGACACATAAGAGAATTCCAATTGGACACGACTCTGGGAAGTTTCCGTTGGAGCAACTGGAACCGGTGAACGGTTCTGGCATCCACATTGGCAGCTACTTCCTTTACAGGAAGATTGGCTACTTTGACAGCTTTTCACTTTTCGGGATTTCTGGCAACAACTTCCATTTGCTTTTGCAGGTGTTTTGCAACAGCAAGCGTTCTCTGATATTGAACAGTGACATGATGAGAAACCGCTAGCAAAAGCTGTATTGGATAACAATGCAGCGATTAGCAACAAGCCAGTGATTTGTTTACTAACAGGGTTTGATTTCATCTTATTGCTCAAAAAAATAAAAAAATGTTCTGACAATATTATCGGAAGGATCCATATGACCTGAGTAGAGTTTTTTACACTATCATCACAAATTAGTCCAATTTATTTCATATCATTGTTTAAATAATGAAAATTGCCAACATGGGAACCAGATTATAGGCAGTCTGTTCGTTTTGAGCAAGACTGATTTGGAGTTCCCCATAAAAAGTGGACAGTAAGTTAAGGTTATGCGGACTGTTCAAAATGAGCAGGACTTAAATACCCCAAAAGCAAAATGAACACATTCACGAATATTAAATGTTTCGACATATTGGTAGGCATCTAAATAGTCGTCCCTGAAATAGTCATTATTCAGAGATGGTAAAATATTGAACCTGGCTGATCGGAATTGGATTCGGAATTCCCCAGAATTTACTACCACTTGCTAATCTT
>JAJRVU010000537.1 GCA_024277145.1 Planctomycetota bacterium | reverse complement strand
TTTTGGCGGTAGATGAACTTCCGTATGATGAGGATTTTCAACTCGCTGCATTATTACATGATATTGGAAAAGGAATTGATTCGGGAAATCATGTGGAAGCAGGATTAAGTGCGCTGGAAGGATTTATTTCAGAAAGAACTTTCTGGTTGATTCAACACCATATGGATGCCCATCTGGTTCGGGATGGTTCCATCGGGGCTCGTGCACGAAGGCGGTTATCTCAATCTGAGTATTTTGAAGACCTCATGCTTCTGCAGGAATGCGACAGTGGCGGAAGAGAAGAAGGGGTTGATGTTCCTGAGGTTGAAGAAGCACTTGATGAAATTCGGGAACTCGCCCGGCTTTATGGGTAACGCTATCAGCTTGCTGAGCTGTGAAAGAAATAAAGTTTCCATGCTATACAGCGATGCTACAGTTAAGTGCAACCTGTACTAGATGGCTCGAATGACAACAGCCGCACTTTGACCCATGCTTGTTCTACTGACACTCATTGCAAGGGAATTCGAAAGCTGTTTGGATTGTTCGTGAACAACGTTCAACCTGCATTTTGGGTCAGGATTTTCGTAGTTCAGGGTTCGAGGAATTTCAGAATTTCGCAGAGCAAGGATACTGCCAGCGAGTTCGACTGCTCCTGAGCCTGCATCGAAATGTCCAAAGTAAGACTTTAGAGCGGTGAGTGGAATTTTATGTGCAACATCTCCGAATGCCCGTTCGTAAGCTTGTGCTTCAATCAGGTCATCTTTCTGGGTGCTCTTACCATGGGCATTGATATGACCAAGTTCATCAGGTCGGATATGCGATTTTCGGATCGCTGCTTCCATTGCACGAACGAGTCCTGTTCCCTGTTTGCTCTCTTCTGAATAAATGTCTCCGTCACAACCGGAACCGACTCCAAGAATTTCACAGTAAATGTCTGCGCCTCTTCGAACCGCATGTTCATATTCTTCTACGATGAACGTTGCTGCTCCTTCGCCTACGATTGTTCCATCTCTTTCAATATCGAAAGGTCTACAAGCACGGGTTGGATCATCCTCTCGCTTTGTCAAACCTTTTGAAAGGCTTAACCGGGCGATATCCATTGGATGAATATTAGAACTGCAGGCTCCGACGATCATGCAATCAGCTGATCCACGTTCAATCACGTTAATGGCTTCAGATAAAGCCAGTAGGGCGGAGGAATCTCGACTTGTAATCGTGTTGTTGGGGCCTCTTGCATTGTGTTCGATGGAAATATGGGCAGCAGGCATATTTGGCATTCTGCGAAGCATCCACAACGGGGTGATTTTCCCCATGCTGTCTTCACCCCAGCGGGTGTATTGAAAGTCATTTTCTGAATCAGCACATTCTTCAACAGCTTTGCTAACATCCTGTGGAGCGCTTGAAATTCGACCGGTACCAAACACAACGCCAAGACGGTCTTCGGGAATCATCCCGGAAAGAATGCCTGAATCTTTCATGGAAAGTGATGCAGAAGTAACACCCAGCTGGATATCGCGAGACATCACCTTCAGGATTTTTTTTTCATTAAGAAGTTCGGTTGGATCAAAGTCAGACACCTCAGCAGCTAGTTTGAACGGGAGGTGTTCACACGGAAATGCTTTGAGGAAACCAATACCACTGACACCGGAAGAAAGGTTCTTCCAGAATGCATTTTTTCCAACTCCGATAGGTGTGACGACACCTATGCCTGTAATAACAGTACGTTTTTTGTGGTATCCACCCATCATGAGCTGACCCCAGTATTGATCCCAACTATTTCAGTTTCAAATCTCAACCTCGTGTGTCAGCAATTAAAAAACTGATTCGAGATTAGATTTCCTTTTCGATTCCATGACCTCATTAGCAAAAGAACATTCATTTCTTAAGTTCTTTACCCGGCGAAGACAGGAAGTTTCCTTAATCATTTATCGGATAGTTCAGGCTTCTAAATCGAAGCGAGTTCAACTTTCCTCAAAACTTTAAGAAAAATCGGTCCTCCTGTCCCGAAAATCCAGATAGAATGAATTTCAGAAGTCATGGCGAAAACTAAGGTTAGCAGGAATTTGATTAGCTCAGGCGATATCACAGACCCACTCTGTAATATTTACAAACTACCCGTTCCGAAAAGTCCCTTAAACTAGTTTTCTAAACTTCGAATTCTGAAATAGACCCATCAAAATTCGGTCAACATGAATTAGCCAGACCCATTCAGCAATTCATGTGTTGATCAGAGAATTAAAAACCCTTCAATCAACCGAAAAACGTAAGTATCATTACAATCAAACTAACGATTTTTGTCAACCTTGTACTTGTTGATGTTTAAGATAGGTAAGAAATATTAATTTAGGGGGGTGGTCGTATGGAATGGCGAAAAATAAGGCAGATTAAAAATGTCAATAAAACTCGTAACTATAAATATAGTAAAAGTTTACAACTCATTTACGATTTGTCGGAATGGAATGTGAACACATCCTGAACAAATTGTTTTTCAGTGAATTTCTTTGTTGGAATGTCGAAATTTCGACCAGATGAAAGCTTATTCGTAATCAAGAAAACGAGTGCACAATGAAAGAAGAAAAAGGATTCCATGTAATACTACAAGTGTGAAGCTCTACGTTTTGATGAATTGGAAAACTCTCGTTTCATATGAACCGAGCCACTTGAAGAAGTGTCACTAACCGCTACAATGACTCCCGCCTGAAAACTTGCAATTGCTTTATTGACAAGTTTCCTGAGATTCATTAATCCTTCAGGCTCACAGTTGGGGCTGTGGCGAAATTGGCAGACGCGCAAGATTTAGGATCTTGTTCCTTCGGGAGTGCAGGTTCGATTCCTGTCAGCCCCATTTTCTTTTAATAGCACATTGGTGCATCGCACTTGTTTTCAAAATACATTTTGCACACGCTTATCAACAGGCTTTGAGTTTCTTAATATGTGCCTGAAAAAACAGAGAAAGTTTCCATTCAGAATGGCTGGCTTCAAAACCGTTGCAAAGATAGGCGACATTCCAGATTCTGAAGGCCGAAGCTATCTGGTGAATGGAAAAATGGTGGCGATTTTTAAAACCGCCGAAGGTTACTCTGCCATCAGTGATTCCTGTCCCCACATGGGCATTTCACTTGCAGGGGGGCATGTTGAAGAGGGACAAGTGATCTGTCCGTGGCATGCATGGAGATTCTGTATCAAGGATGGAACCTGGCTTGATAATCCCAGTTCCAAATTCAAAATCGATTGCTATCCAGTCCGCGTTATCGACAAAAAAATTCAGGTGCTGGTTCCTGAATCAACAGAGGAAACAAAAGAAAAACCTGAAGAGACTTAGAAACTGAAGAAACTCAGAAACTGTTTTCATTTCGATATCACGGTTTGAGTAACTGGTCGATGTGCTCCCTGCCATAGCGTTTGAGATAAACCATTCCCTTATTCACATAATGCTGCCAGGTGTGGGTCATTCTTTTGAGATGTTCTTCACTGAGTTCTTTGATTTGTCTTGCAGGACAACCCGCCCATAATGTTCGTGGTGGAATTTCTGTACCTTCCAGAACCAAGGCTCCTGCTCCTACGATGGCACCTTCGCCAATCACGCAGCGGCTCAAAATTGTTGCGCCAATTGCAATCATGGCATCATCTTTTACAACAGATGCATGAACCAGCGCACGGTGCCCAAGCGTAACACGATCTCCTAAAATGCAAGGATAACCGGGATCGACATGAAGAATGGACGAATCCTGCACGTTCGTATCTTCCCCCACTTCGATGTATTCTCCATCACCGCGGAGAATGCAGCCATACCAGATAGAACTGTTTTTCTTAAGCTCAACCCGTCCATTCACAAGGGCTCCCGGTGCTACCCAGACGGTCGGATCGATCACTGGAAAAGAATTAACCCATTCCCAATGACTGGTTTCATGAGGATGAGGAACTTCCGGGTGAGGTGGAAGTGGATCGATCATGTTAGGCCAATTCAAGTCAGGCGAATGGGGACTTTTTTCAGAGTCGGACATGTTAAGTTCTCCTGAAAGTTTTCAGATAAATTGATCAATCACACCACTGTAGATGGACTGGGTACCAGCTTCTGATTTGATCAGAAGTGCCCCATCATCAGCAATTCCAAGACAGTCACCCGAAAGCTGTTCCGTGCCTGTGGTCACCGTAATTTTTCGATCCGTTAAAATACAATACCTTCGCCAGGATTCAATCACCATGGATTCTGCAATTGTCAGGGATTTCCAGGCTTCTAATAATTGATGAATCAGGTTAAGAAGAAAATCTGTCATATCAAGGTTCTGGTTAATTTCATCCGTGAGCGATGTAGCAATGGCACGAATTTCTTCAGGGGCATTTTTCAATGAATTATTGATGTTGATTCCGATACCAATTACCAGGCGTTCTGGCTGATTTTGTGCTGTCTCAATTAATAAGCCACTCAGTTTTTTTCCATTCAGGAAAACATCGTTAGGCCATTTCAAACCGAGTGAAAGATCGTGATTCAGCGCACGAACAGTTTCGCAAACGGCCAGACCAGCAGTCAGTGAAATTTTAGGCCAGGTTTCAACAGAAAGGTTAAGGTCACGAGGATTAATAATCAATGAAAATGTCAGAGATCCTTCGCTCGACCACCATTGATTCACTCCTCTTCCCCGGCCTGCATTCTGTTTTGGTGTGAGTACCAGGCAGGGAGTTTTTATTGAAGAGTCTTTTGAAAGTTCCAATGCGCGGTTATTTGTAGAATCGAGTTCAGAATTGAAATCGACACAATTCAAGAGTGGTGAAGAATGAATTTTTGCCAGATCAAACTGAAAGCTCGGATTCTGCGGCAAATCGGACATCATTTTGTATTCTTCCTTCGCATTATTACGGTACGATAACGGACTTATTTTTTCTTCATCATGACAATACCAAGAATTGTTAAAACAGTCCCGATACCAAGCCAGTAAGTGAAAGGTTCATTAAACCAGAGGACTCCTAGAACAGCCGCCATTGCTGCCTGTGAAGCATTGCATATATTAACAAAAGTAACAGGGGCATGTTTTAATGCACTGCTGACGGAGAAAAAGGCAATTGCGTTGGTCAATCCTGCCAGGATGATATATTTTATTTCATGAGTTGTTGTTGCCATCATTTCATTCCATCCTAATCGGTAAAGACTGATCAATCCGAGGCTGACGACTCCTGTAGAACTGATGAGCACAATGGTTGCAGAAACTGACATTGACCCTTTAACCATTTTTCGAATGACCACGCCACAGGTTCCATACCCCACTCCAGCAACGGTGGCAGCAAAAATTGCAAGAAGAATTGTTCCTGATGAAGACTCTTTCTGGATCGCTGCAGTTGCATCTCCTGCACCACCACTTAAGCAGAAAATGGCAATGATCAAACATGTGATGGCGATTAAAACTTGGGACGTAATTCGTTCGTTCAGAAAAAATCGTCCCAATACTGCCCCTGTAATAATGATGGTTGAGAAAGTCAGCGGAACGGTCAGTGCAAGTCCACCTAATCCGAGAGACCATTGGAACATGAAATTCCCGCCGATTTGCATGAACAGACCAGTAAATATCAATGGCAATACAAACTTTGCAGGAGGGAAGGCAGGAAGATTTTGGGATTTTCGCCAGAATACAATCCCCCAGGCAAAAACCGAAACAGGCATCGCTTTCAGGCAGGTTACCCAGAGGGCCCAGTCATAGTTTCCGGGTTTGGAAACTTCTCTCAATCCAAGATTGGACAGGGTGTAGCTGATGGCTGAGACGATCGTTAAAATTCCAGCCAATACCAGACGCTCGTTCGTTTTTGAATGCTCAATTCGGGAAGTCGTCAAAACTGGTTTGATTGCTTCGCATTCGTCCAATGTGCTCATTATTGTCTTTAACTG
>JAJRVU010000536.1 GCA_024277145.1 Planctomycetota bacterium | reverse complement strand
TGTTTTCGTTGAGAAAGTTCATTTTTCTCGACAGAAAACAAATTTCAATCATATTTAGTTTTTAATTCGCCCGATAACTAAGTGGAGTGAAGATGAATTCTTACCACTTGGAAATCACAATTGCACATCAATTAATACCATCAAAATGAAAAAACTACAGGGGAAAAAAGCATTATTAACGGGAGCCGCCTCTGGCATTGGAAGAGCGCTTGCGCGAGAACTTGCAGGTGCTGGCGTTAATTTGGCTTTGATTGATGTCGATGCTTCCGGCCTGGCCAATGTGAAAAATGAGCTTTCCGAGTTCAATATCACTGTTCTAACGATGGTATGTGACGTAAGTGATCAAACTGAAATCCTCAAAACTTGCAATACACTCCGAGAAATATGGGGTGAACTTGACATCCTGATTAATAACGCAGGAGTTGCCTACTACGGTTCAACTCATAATATGACTGCAGATCAGTGGGACTGGTTAATGGATATTAACCTGCGAGCTCCTATTCATTTTACCCATGAATTACTCCCCCTGCTGATGGAAAACCTGAAGCACACATCATGAATGTCTGCAGCATTGCAGGACTGGTCACCGGTGGGCGAAGTACAGCCTACCATGTCAGTAAATTTGGCCTGGTCGGTTTTAGCGAAGCTCTTCGTGCGGAATATGGAAGAAGAGGGATCGGGGTTACTGCACTTTGTCCCGGACCTGTAAAAACCAAGCTTTATCGAAAAGCAGTTTGTGGTAAGTCGCGAAAGTCGGTACCAGAACCCCCTTCCATTTTGTGTTGTTCCGAGGAACTCGTCGCGAAAAAAGCAATCAAAGGGATTCGTAAAAACAAGCGTATGGTTCTTGTTACGCCAATGGCTTATTTTCTTTATTATGTAAAGCGGTTTTCCCCCGGCTTGATTGATTTCTTCCAGCAATTTTCACGCGGAAAAGTCAAATCCTACTTCTCCCCACCCAAAAATATTGAAGATGCTTCTGATGATCTCACAACTGAGAACCAGAAGGCAGCCTGACTCACAGGAATTCGTTCTCTAAGCGATACATTGATTCCTTTCTCAATCAATGATTTCAGTTGAGCTTCCTCTGTGCGGGATAACCCTCAATCTTCATTAACGAATGAATGCATCATCCAATTTAGGTCCCCCCCTCTTTTATTAATGCCTGTTTGATAGCAGTAACATGGCATATTTCCAGTACACAGTGCGATCTGGTTCAGACAGCAAAAGTTTAGTCAATCTTTTTAAATAAGATTGTTTTGTCGATAATGATATAAGTCTTTACTAATATATGAGATAGGTAGCACATAATTTCTGAATTCAGAATCATTAATGAAGATGGTTAGATAGCTTCAAGACTCTGTTATTCCATAACCGATCCACACATATATGTAGTGGCTCATAATGATTTAAGTGAATGAATCACTTGCAGTTGAAGACTTTCTAAAAAGCTTTACAGGAAACAACGAATGTTTCTGGAATTGTGAAAGTCTTCTCACGGATGGAATACTTGAAGTCTGAATCTTCAAGTTTTGTTACAAGGATGCCTTTTGTTTTAAGATAGGTAGATAAGTGAGAATAGATCGGTTATTTTATTTGAGAGTGATGTAGTTGAATCAGGGCCAATAACTGCTCTGAAAATAATTGATAATGGAAATATCTTATCTGACTTGATTAAGCGCTTAGAGTCTGAAAACCATCTGTGAGGAGTATAACTCAACCATGATATCCAGAGATGCTGCAAGGAGTGTTGCAATTTCTTTTGCTTTCCTGTTGATAGGGACAACCTTATCACCGGCTCAAGAAAACTCTGTTACTGACAACCAGAAAAAGAATCGGCTTGCACCCGTTCCGTCAATTCAAGATCCTCTTCTGATCAAAGTCAACAAAGCGATCCAGGTGACTGAAAGAAGATTTCTTTCCACCGAGATCCATTCCCCCTGGCAAATTTTGCACGGAGTGCTTGCGCTTCGAAATGATTACCAGTTGAAAAGGAATGGAAAAAAAGTCAATGCTTTGGAGTGGATTGCACAAGGGCAAAAATATAGAGGTGAGCACTGGTTTCAAAAAACAGCGACTGGTGGACGAGCACATCCTTTTAACAAGCCATATCATTTTGAAGGACATGCAAATCAAAGCTTTGCAATTATGACGATGGCCGACCTGCCTACGGATTACAAATTCAAAGCAGATCACGGCTATGTCACAATCCAGAACCTGATTGATAATGCAAAAGCAACTGTCAATAAAAAAGAAGAAATCACTTGGACACTCTGGGCACTTGCTCATTACCTGACACCCGATGCAGAATGGGAAAACAACAAAGGGGAAAACTGGAGCATCGAAAGGCTTGTCCGGATTCAGACCAAAGCCAATGTCATCAAGGCACCCTGTGGCGGAACCCATGGTATGTTTGCATTGACTTATGCTCGCAACAGTTACCTTGTCACCGGGCAACCACTCCGGGGAGTCTGGATGGAAGCGGATCAGAAAATCAAACGGTACATTGCAATTGCCCGCTCAACACAGAATCGTGATGGTTCTTTTTCTGCTTCTTATTTCAAAGGTCGAAAGTACCCGGAAACACTGAAACGAAAAGTAGGAACCACCGGCCATATTCTTGAATTCCTGATGATTGCACTACAACAAAAGCAGCTAAAAGAACGATGGGTTCGGATGGCCGTTGACCGGATTGCAACTGATTTTATCCAGTATAAGAATAATCCCCTTGATGTAGGCATCATGTACCACGCAATGGATGCATTAGTCATTTATAAAGACCGGATGACTCCAAGAGTTCCTGCTCAGGTTGTTGAAAAGGCTCCTGAAAACGAACCGAAAAAAATTCAGGTCTCCGTTGCTAAGCCGATCATCAAAACCATCAACGCTGAAAAGAAAGTGGTCGAAAAATCGGAACCAAATAGTAATGCGGTGAAAGAACAGGCTTCAAAAGAACAGGTTGAAGACAAACAGGTTACTGATAAACAAGCTACTGACAACCAGACGCAAAGCAACAAAGATGAATTAATCAAAGTTGCCAAACCTGTTACTGCTAAAGAAGTCAGTTCCAAATAAAATCTGATTTTCTTATTTGACTCTAAAATTCAAGCTTCCATTCAGTCCGCTGGGTGGAAGCTTTTTTTTGTTAAATTTAATAACGAGGATACAATAAAATCGAGCCATGATATCTTTTAAGAGAACTTTCCACTTAATCATCTTCAATCACATGTCGTCCGCAGTGGTAGCAATTCCCGCTTTTGACCGTATCAATCGTCATTGCCGATATCAGGTTTTTGGAACAATGAGGGCAAACAATATTATATTTCTTCTTGAATGAATAGCTGTTTAACCAGTAGAAGAATGCAAAGCAGGAAAATAACACCATTGCAAAAACAATATTATAACTTGTAACATCCTTTGGCTCAGTTTTCCAAAAAGCAAGAGAAGAAAAATAACAGCCACTCATTCCAAGTGGAATAAGACAAATAAGTGAGACCTTTTTATCATGAAGATTTCCAAGCCGAATGTAATCACTCGCTTTGATTAAACGGGTTTCTGAATTTTTATCAGGTTCTTTATTGGTTTCCTTACCAATCGGGTTTTTAATAACTTCAACATGACACGATGGGCACCGACGAAATTGAAATAATTGATTGATTTTTTCATAAAGGTTATAATTGCAATTTGGGCATTTAAAAGAGAGTTTTTTCCGAATATATAAATCTGCTAAACCAAGAGAGCCTAAAAAGAATCCAATTGATAAAAGGAGTAAAAACGAGGTAAATATATCATCCTTAGATGGAGCAATATTAAGAATGAAAGACAACCAGAGAAAACAGAGAAGAGTTCCCATACCCAATGAGATAAGAAGTATTCGGACATACTTAGAATTGATTATTCGTAGATCAGAGATCTCCAGTTTTTGGTTTTCCTCAAGGATAACTAAATCAGTTTCTGTTTCTTTATTCTCTTTATCCGTAACAGGAAAGAGCTTCTTTCCACAATGAAAACAACGACCTGTTTCTCTGATCCAGAAATGACGGTTCAAAAGAAATGTCTTGCAGTGCTTGCAAATGGTATCCGGGTTCTTTCGCCAGATTCTTCTCAGCACTATCTGGCCAATCAAAAAAAGAATAACTCCTGGAATTAGAAAAGGGAGTAAAGATATTATTCCAAGAACCACCCCTTTTTCCAGAATGGCTTGAGTCATCCGGTGAATAAATTTGTCTTGATCGGTGGCTACAAAAACCATGACAGGAAGAAGAATCAACGCAGTGGAAACAATCAGCAAAAAATAAGATTGCTTTTCGTATTTCCCAGCCAGTTTATTAAAATGATTCGGGTTCATTTGTTGACCTCAGAAATGATGATCTCTCCACTGAATGTCTTCATGATGTATCTTATTAGATTAAGAACGTGGAATGACGATAAACGGACCAATGTTTCCCATGTAAATCGTAAGTATCACTAAAAAACAAGGGGTGGCCCAGCCAATCTTTGATGGCTGGGTCGCGATAGCGACAAGAAGATTCTCCATTCGCAATCATTTTACTATATGTCCTTCAATTGAAAAATGAAAAACCAAAAGAAGATAATGCTGGATTTACTGTTTGAGAACAATTGAACGGTGAAGATGAGACTTCTTATGCCTTCGGCACCCAACCAAACAAGTTGGTCGGGCCACCCTTTTGTTTTTCTTCGTGTCTTTCTGTCTTTGTGTTAATAAGATTTATTTCAATTTTTTAAACGGTGGCAATTATTTCTCACAATCTCCGCGTCCCAGCGAACTCTGCGTGAGCCCTTTCCTTTTTAAAATAACCTGTGTGAATCTGTGGTTCCTTCTTACATTCGTCAGGCACAGCACTGACCTACTATTCCAAATTAGTGTTCATATTAACCGTCGATATCAAGCTGGGATGTAAAAACCTGATAAGGCTGGAACCGGTTTTCTTCTTCTGAATATCTTGCAAGTGCAATCAGATCAATTTCACTTTTCATCAGGCGGATCGTTTCTCCATCCTGGTATTGGGGTTCATTCTCACAAGGAACAGTGCAGCCATTTTTCAATAGTTTCATGTCCATTGAATGACATAAATATTCTCGAAAGTGATCTACCGCAAGGGCTGCAGGTTGAAGACAGGAATCAATATTATTTTCCGTCACGGAATTCGGATCAATTGCATCCGATAATTGAAACGGACCAATCCGGGTTCTTACAAGTTCCGTCATGACTGCACCGCAACCCAATTCGTTTCCGAGATCACGACCAATCGAACGAATATAGGTTCCGGATCCACATTGAATTTCCAGTTCAAATTCAGGTAGTGAGAAATTCGTAATTTCGATTGAATCGATACGGACTTTTTTAGGCTTGATTTCAAACTGCTTGTTTTGCCGAGCTAATTTGTAGGCACGTTTTCCATCAATATGAACCGCAGAAAATCGCGGAGGGACCTGTTCGATCTCTCCTTCAAACTGCTTGAGAATTGTTTCAACATCATTTTGTGAACAGGAAATCGAAGAAGTTACTTCTTCAACGTTTCCAGTGATGTCGTCGGTGTCACTTCTTTTGCCGAGGATGAATTTCCCCCGGTACGTTTTTTGAGAATGTTGAATGTGATCAATTAAACGGGTAGCCTGCCCCAGACAGACAACGAGAACTCCCGTTGCCAGCGGGTCCAAAGTCCCCGCATGCCCTGCTTTGGATGGCTTGGTAATTTGGTGAATTTTGCTGACAGCCTGTCTGGAAGTCATTCCCTTCGGCTTGTTAAGATTCAAAATCCCAAAATAATTCTTTGCAGACATGAAATCAGTTAACCAGATCGAAAGTTAAATTGTCACCGGGCTACGTTCTTGATGCTTCTCGATAGCAGCTTCTACAAACCCATTAAACAGAGGGTGAGGTTTTGATGGTTTGGATTTGAATTCAGGATGAAACTGGACAGCGACAAACCATGGATGATCTGGTATTTCGACAATTTCGACCAAAGTATTATTTGGTCCTGTACCTGTTGCAATCATGCCATTCTGTTCAAATTCATGGCGATATTCAGGATTGAATTCATAACGATGGCGATGTCTCTCTGAAATCTCTTCTTCACCATAAGCGTGAATTGCATTCGAATCTTTTTTAAGATGACAAGGCTGGGCTCCCAATCTCATGGTGCCCCCTTTATGTGTAATTTTTTTCTGCTCTTCCAGCATGCAGATAACCGGGTGATCAGAATGGGAATCAAATTCTGTACTGTTTGAATTTTTTAAATCGAGAACATTACGAGCAAATTCAATCACTGCACATTGCATCCCCAGGCAGACTCCAAAGTAAGGAATTTTGCATTCACGTGCATAACGGATGGCTTCAATCTTTCCTTCGATTCCTCTCATTCCAAACCCGCCGGGAACGAGAATACCATCAACTCCACCAAGTAAAACTTCAGGATCCTGCTGTTCAATATCTTCTGCTTCCACTAGTCGAAATAGAATTCTTGCGGAATTATTAAACCCTGCATGGTCAAGAGATTCATAAATTGATTTGTAAGCATCGCGGTGCTCAATGTATTTTCCGACGACTGCAATTGTTACTTCATGCTCTGGTTTACGAACATTAGCCATCAACTGTTGCCAGTCATCAATTTTTAAAGGACCAGCATTAATGCCCAGTTTTTTGATGATAAGTTCATCCATCTTGTCTTCAGCCAAGCCGAGAGGAACTTCATAGATTGAAAATTCCATGTCAATTTCTTCAATGACCGCCTCTTTTTCGACATTACAGAACAAAGCAATTTTTTCTGCGTTATCACGTCCCATCGCGCGTTCTGTTCGGACAACCAGGATATCAGGCTGGATACCAATTTGCCTTAGCTGACCAACGCTATGCTGTGTCGGTTTTGTTTTTGCTTCTTTTGCTGCTTTCAGGTAGGGAACCAAAGTCAGGTGAATGAATAGGCAGTTTTCTTTTCCAATATCAAGCGGAATTTGTCGGATCGCTTCAAGAAAAGGAAGCCCCTCGATATCACCAACGGTTCCCCCCAGTTCTGTAATGACAACATCGACATCACTGCTGGCAAGATTCAAAACTGCAGCTTTGATTTCATTCGTGACATGAGGAATCACCTGGACTGTTCTTCCGAGATATTCCCCGCGTCTCTCTTTCTCAATGACTTTTTTGTAGATCTGGCCTGTTGTGTAATTGGATTCCCGGGAAAGAGGGCTGTTTGTGAATCGTTCATAATGCCCTAAATCGAGATCGGTTTCTGAACCATCATCCAGAACATAAACTTCACCATGTTGGTAGGGGCTCATGGTTCCGGGGTCGACATTCAGGTAGGGGTCCAGCTTTTGCATGCGGACACTCAAGCCGCGTCGTTCGAGTAACATGCCTATGGCTGCAGAGGTTAATCCTTTTCCTAAGGAACTGACCACGCCACCGGTTACGAATATATGTTTTGTCATGTGCCTGATTCGTTATCCTGTATTTTGAGAAAAAGCTTCATGCTTATGTCTTGATGAAATCCTCCAACCGAAAATTGAAGAACTCACAATACAAGAGTTTACAGGGAATCACGGAACTTTCCAGACTCAGCAGCAATCGAATTGAAATCTATTACTTCAAAACCTGTTCAATCAATCTAAATGGTTGAAATGATTCAGGTTAAAGCTGACTCTATTCGGCCTTGAAACCTCGGGAATCATGCTGTCCGGTTATTAAATCGGGTTACAAACTGGGCATAATCTTCTTCCGTATCAATTCCAACAGATCGGTGATTGACAATTCCAACCTGAATAGTTGCCCCTGCTTCCAGAACCCTTAATTGTTCCAGTTTTTCCAGATTTTCCAGCGGAGAAGGAGGAAGCGTGCTCAGTTCCAGAAGAAAATCACGACGGTAACCATATAACCCGAGATGTAATTTCCAGGGAGAATCCTCTTTGAGAAGTTCATCAAGGTCCGCATCTCGGCAGAATGGAATGGTAGCGCGACTAAAATAAAGAGCTCGACCATCTTTAGCACAGACAACTTTTGTGCAGGATGGATCGTCCCGTTCCTCAGCTTTTGTAATGGGAGTCCCCAAAGTTGACATCTGGGCGTTGGGATGATTTTTCAGAATTTCAACCAGTTGATCCAGAAAAGCAGGGTCAATTTCTGGTTCGTCTCCCTGAATATTCACAATAATTTCCGCATCAAGTGATAGTTTTCGGACGATTTCCGCAATACGGTCCGTGCCGCTTGGGTGCTCTTCTGTCATTTCGTAGCGTCCTCCGAATTGGCGAACGGTCTCTGCAATCTCTTCACTGTCAGTTGCAACAATCACTTCGGAAAGAGATTCAGATTGGCAGGCAGCTTCCCATGTATGTTGAAGCATTGTTTTGCCAGTTTGGTCCAGAAGGAGTTTTCTTGGTAAACGGGTTGATTGTAATCTTGCGGGGATCAGTCCAATTGCACTCATGGAAATCCTTTCCTATATTGCATGCATGGGAAATCAGCAGGGAACTCTGGCTGATCTT
>JAJRVU010000535.1 GCA_024277145.1 Planctomycetota bacterium | reverse complement strand
GTTGGCGACCCAAGTTCACCAGGAATAGAGCCAATTCCACCCACCTCAGGAGCAATAGCAGCACTTAAACCAGCTTGAGCTTGATCTAGCAATGCGTCTGGCTGGGGTGAAGGGGATCCACCACCTCCGCCTGACATTAATGATTCAAGTTCGTTAGCGCTTAATGTATCAGAGCCTTCTCCCGAAGTGGAAGAAGGTTCTTCTTTTTCCGGCGTGCTCCCCCCACCTGTTGGAGGAGCAGGACCACCAGTACCTGAAAGAAGAGCTTCAATTTCATTAGGATCCAGAAGATCATCTTCGTCTGACATGATTATACTTCCTTGATTTTCATATCATCAATAATATATTTTATCAAAAGCGGCATTGCCATTAAAGTAGCATTACATAGTACGATATTCAACAATCAAAATTTCAGCAACATAACTTCGACCCATTACTTTATTAATATGGTCCTTCATTTTACGCTTCAGATCTTTTTTGTCATCTTGGTCAAGTTCATGCAGCTGTGCTCCACGTATTATTTCTTCAACCGATTGCTTGACACGATTCTTATGAATATCTTTAAGATCTGCCTTAAAATCTAACGCGAGCTTGCGATTAACGAGTGCCCATAGTTCGAAAATCACGTGAATGTCAGAACCAGGGTCTGCTGAGCGATTTGTACAATTGAAAGAATCAATTTTCACTTCGACTTCAGGCTCTTCTTCAACCGCCTCTTCAACGACTAAACCTGCTTCAGCATCTTCAGGTTCCGGAGAACTGAAAAAAGACATTGCTGCAAAGAGCAATCCACCTGAAAGAAAAACGACTGCGCCGATTATAATGAAAAGTGTTTTTTTCGATTTACCACCGCTCTCATCAGATTCTTCTGAAAGAGCTTCTTCGACTTCTTTGGGAATTTCTTCTGCCAAAGCTCCACCTCCCTATTGCAAAACAGAGGGAATAGTGAACATTCACTCCCTGTCTTCATGCCAGGAGACAAGCGAATATCATTCCTCTGATTCTTTGACCTTTATATAGGAATCTATGAGAAATACGTCAACCCGACGATTGATTCCTTTCAGGTTATTTTCACCAGACTCGGGATCTCGATATATTGTATGTGGTTCAGTATCACCAACAGCGGATACAACCACTCTCTCTTTAGCTATTCCACCTGTTTCAACCAGATAGTCACTCACTTCCAGAGCACGAGCAAAAGATAGATCCCACCGGTTTTTTATAGGAAAATAGGGATAGTTAAGTTTAAGACCCGCTGGATAAGGGCGAGAAGAAGAATGGCCTCGGACCATAATCTTCTTTTTTTTTGGTTTTAAAATTTCAATCAATTGATCCAAGTCTTTTTTTAATGTTTCACTCAATTCCCAGCCATTATCACCAAATGCCGCAGGACCACCTAAAGTCACTTTTCTTCCATGGTTAATTCTGTTTGCACTGGAATTAGGCCCACCGCGACCTTTTGCATCCTCCAGATTGGCTTTTTTCTTCCCGCCCTTCATTCCACTCCCACCGGAATTCGGTTTGGGATATGCACTTGTCTTTTGCATGGAATCACCAGGAGCACCGTAACTGCCCATCGTCGGGCCAAATGCTTCATTAATTGCATCCAACATGGCGCGGATAGAACCATCACCTTTTAGCTCGCTCATGGAAACAAGCATGATAAAAAAGGTAAGCAGGAGAGACATCATATCCCCATAGGTCACTACCCATTCCGGGACACCAGGAGCTTCTTCTTCTTCCATGATATTCTGCTCGCCTAATTAATAAAGAAGATGCAAATAATTCTAATAACTAAAATTATGCAGCGGCTTCAGCATCGAGATCGGTTCGTTGATCAGGTGGTAACATTGTCGAAAGCTTTTGTTCTAAGACTCGCGGATTATCCCCTTCCTGAATGGAAAGGATTCCACGGACAATCACTTCGCGAACTTCATATTCCTGTTTGGAATAAAAAGCAAGTTTATCTGCAAACGGAAGACAGAAAAGGTTCGAAAACATGGCACCATACAACGTAGTGATCAAAGCAACCGCCATACCGGGACCAATTGCTTCAGGATCATCCATGTTCCCCAACATGATAATCAATCCCATCAATGTCCCAATCATACCAAAAGCAGGGGCGTATCGTCCAAGAGTATCCATAAGCAGCTTGCCGGTTTTATGACGGCCAACGACTGCACCCATTTCAGAACGAAGAATATTTTCCATTAATTCTGAATCAGTCCCATCCACAGCCATCTGAATCCCCAATAAAATGAAAGGGTATTCAATTTCTTCAGTCTTTTTTTCTAATGCAAGAATGCCATCTCGGCGGGCAATTTCTGCAAACTCAACCAACTGTTTGATAACAGGCTGAATCTGAGGTGGATTTGGAAAAAATACTTTTTTAACAACCTTAGGAATAAGAAAAATTGATTTTATTGGGAATGCGATCGCACTCGCTGCAATTGATCCCCCGATAACCACAGCAGCGGAAGGGTAATCAATAAAAGCTGCAAATGAAGAACCAGGCGCAATTGCGATCGCAAGCAATAACAGCCCAATCCCCATTCCCAATCCACCAATTGTTGCATTATCCATTTTTTATTCACCAGTCAATCATCATAATTAATTAGCACAATTTTAGAACAGCAGGATCTGCCGTTCTAACCACAATCAGGCAGCATCAAAACCCATTTTTGTTAAATTCATGAATGCCAGCCTGCGCCTGACAACTTCTTCACTTGATTCCTTAACAAGAATCCGATCACTTGTTGTCATTGTGATATACGTATCTGGTCTTGATTCCACATAAAGAATCAAATCAGAATTCACGATAAATTCTTCTCCATTAAATTTTGTCAATTTAATCATGATTATTTTTCTTACAGCAAAACAATTTTAATACTGTTGTCTTCTGAATCGAATTGCTTATCGCGTCAATGCGATCAGCCTGGATGAGAATCTGTTTAAGAGCCCCCATTCAAGCTGAACGTTTATGGTAATTCAGTTTTTAAATTTCCTGTTATCGTCCCAAAATCAACAGTTCATCAATAAGTTGCTGAACAGAACTGATCACTCGGGCATTCCCTCGATAATTTGTCGACGCAACAACCAGGTCAACAAGATTTTTACCGATATCGGTGTTTGATAATTCAATGGCACCCGCCCTTAACGCATCTGCACCAAAATTACCAGCCGTTGTCACAAATGGCGAACCTGACGAGACACCTTCTACAAAGGTACCATTACCGTTTTCGACCAACCCCTGGGTATTAGCAAAACGGGCAAGGGGAATTTGACCTAAGGTTCGAATTTCTCCATTGTTGAAAACACCGTTAATAATTCCAGCATCATCAATCACAAAACTGGTTAATGTCCCTGGGCTTGATCCATCCTGCGATTGAATTGACAAAGTACTTCCTGCTGTTGCAGAAGAAATACCTGATATCTGGGTCAAATCCATTGTCACTTGCATCGGGCTGACTGCAGCAGAATCATTACGATCAATCGCGAATGTTTTGAGTCCTCCTGCAATGACGTTACCTTCACTGTCGAAGGTAACTGTGCCCGTATCAACAAAAGCATCTGCATCACTGTCGTCTTCACTTTCCAGAAAATATCGGAATGTCGTTGTTGAAGGAGTTTTACTTTCTAGAACAGCACTCATCCGAACTTTTACTTCTTGGCCGAGTGAATCAAACACTGCAAAGTCAGTCACGGTACTTTCACCAATGGCTGTCTGTGTACTTGCAAACACAAGGGGAACAGAAGCTCCATTACTTGTTAGGTCACCAATACTAATTTCCAGATTATTAACCGTTCCGGCATTTCCTTGAACAATAATTTGACCAGCCCCATCAATAGCCACTCCTGGTGTCTGACCACTTCCAGGAGGTGTAGATGCACTATCAATCCCAATACTATTATCGATCAATGCCATTAGATCAGCAACAGTTGCTCCGGTCACATCAAGATTCAACCCAGAAGTTTCCACTCCCCCTTTACGGGCAGCAAATGTCAATGTCTCACCGGCAGTAAACAAAGGAACAACAGATGTAGAACTTGAGGAAAGAGCAGTCAACAACGTTCCACCTGCTGCAGGCGTACCGACACCATCGGAATACATGGGAATGCTATTAAGCACAGAACCTAAACTTCCAACGACACCTGTTGGAAGCAGAGCACCATTCATGACTACATTTCCCGTCTGTTGTGCAACATTCAAGTCGCCTAAGGGAATTGACAATTCACTCAACTGAGTGGTAATCAAGTTGAAGTCACCGTCAACTCCATACCCTTGAACAGTCAAGCCTCCCGCATTAACCAAAACACTGTTACTGTTTCGAGTAAAACTCCCATTTCTGGTATAAGAGACCCCATCGGATCCTTGCATCACAAAAAAACCATCCCCTTCAATTGCCAAATCAGAAGGACTGGAACTATTCGTAATACTTCCCTGAGAGAAATCCCTGACGATGGCAGCAGTTGTTGCACCAAGACCAATCTGACGAGGATTGGTACCACCATTTGTTCCGGTTGGTCGAGAACCTACACTTAACGTTCTTGATAACTGCGTAGTGAACTGTGCAGAAGAGGATTTGAAACCATTTGTCCCAGCATTGGCAATATTATTACCAAGAACATTAATCATGGTTTCATTTAAAACCAAACCATTTAACGATGTATTTAAAGCCGATATCAAACCCATTATTGCCCCCAATAATATAGTTAATTTATTTTATTTATTATCGCAAAAGTCATCCCCAATCGGATGAAGCTGCAAATTTATCTTTATCTTTTTAGCAATCTAACCTGTTAAGCACTATTAACGCTCTGAACGTCAGCAAACTTCAATGACTGCGCACCCACCTGAAGGAAAGTCTCTCCACTTTCGGTGAAAGCTTTTGTAACAAGCCCTTCAACACTTGTACCTCCTGGAGTCCTTCCGACAATCTCTTTACCAATGAATGATGAGGCATCAGCAAGCACTTGATTGCTGGACAACGTTTTCAAAGTCGTACTTAACTCATCACTAGCAGTCAAGTTACGCATCATGGACAATTGATTCATCAAATCAGCGTTGGTAACAGGTTCCGAAGGATCTTGATTCTTCAATTGAGCAATGAGCATTTTCATGAAGTCATCGGCCGTCAGACCAGAAAAACCAATTTTGTCTCCTGATACAAAATCAGAACCACTGACATTTGAAGCACTTGTTATGGCTGACATGAGAACCTCCTTGTTCCTGTGCAGAATTAGATAGATATTATCTCTTTAGGATGTTTCGGCATAATTCCGGTTAAATCTGAATATCCAATTCATCAAGTTGCAATTCTTGCCCAGATTGATCATCTGGAGGTGTTTCTGAATCCTCATCATTTTGCTGATCCTCATGATTTTCATTCAAGTTTTCACGAGAATCATCCTGCTGATCCGATTCCTGATTTTCTCTATTTTCTTCTGTTGAAGTCTCAATGATATGTACTTCAATCGTTTCAATCTGATTTCCAGACTGCACTAATGCTTCTTTCAGTTGCGATAAATTCTCCATAATTGCCTGTTGAGCACTTTTTGTCTGAACTTCCATCCGAGCGGTTAAGACACCATCTTTTGTGGAAACTTCCACTAATAATGACCCTAACTCTGGAGGATTCAGTCTCACCTTCATTTGTTTTCCTGAAGTGTGTGCCCTTTGAACTGCAGAAGAAACCCGATCCAGAAATTCAGAATTCTCGATTTTTGGTCCATTGGATACTTTGGAAGCAGAGATACTCTTCTCAGCACTCACTTTGTTTCCACTCACCGAAGTAATAGCATCGATGGCACGATTTTGACCTGTCCCACTCTTTTCAGAAGAAACCTCTATTTTTGAAGCCACTGCACCCAATGCATTTTCTAATCCGGTTTTATCAGATTTGCTTTCCGTACCTGCAGATGTTTCGCTGTTGACGGAAGCATCCTTATCAAGTGATTCATTCAGGTTCTCCTGATTTGAAATTTTTGCTGACAGACCTGTTTTTTCTGTTTTATTATCTTTACGAATTTGCAACTGATCCGAACCATCTGTATCAGCCACCACTTCCGTACTCTTTACAGATTCTTCTTTTTGATCAGATACTTCTTTTTGATCAGATACTGATGCAATTCCAACCTGAAGAGAACCCTGAATCACTTCCTCAGTTTGTACTTCATTGGCAGTTTTATCTGTTTTCTGCTCTGAACGATCAACAGATGAAGCAGATAAGTTTTGTTGCGAATTAAGTAACACTTGTGATTCGGAAATACCATCCTCTTCAGAATTCTCTGCGTGATTTTCTTCAGTGGAATTCGTTTGCAAAGCGTTTTGCAGGCTCAACAGCTGTAAATCCTGAACCTTTAATTCTTATGAATCGCCCCCGGAAGGAACAACTTCATCCTGCCCAGAAACAGTATCAACCGCTTTAAACAGAGAAATAGGAGGTTTTATTCCCTGCTCATTTAATGTTGTCTCAGGCTTATTTAAATTCGCATCATCAGAGAATTCGTTTGCGATATTCAAAATGTTTTTTAGCCCAGCAGGTGCTTCCGGTATTTCAAGATCAGAAAAAGCCTGATTGAGATCACTTAAGACATCTTGTTCTTCCGATGCCTGAGAATCTTCAATTAATTGAATGTCATCCTGAGATGCAACAGCGGTAGCGTCACTCGCCTGATTATTAACAGCGTTTTGTGAATCATTTTCTCCAACACGGCTTTCAGGCTTTATTTCCCGACTACTCTGTACAGGAGCCGGTTTCGTTGAATTTTTGGTCCTGTCAACAGAAACATCGCTTCTACTGCTGTCGCGAAGTTCATTGTTCCGGGACACTGAGCTTCGATCAAGTGAAACTTCTTCTCGTACCCGACTTTCCAGTTTTTGATCCCGTCGTGAATTGTCCGACTGATCAAGACGTTTTCTCCGCAAGCTATCCTGGAATTTTTTGCGGTACTTCGAAGGCAATTGATCTGCCTTAGGTGTCTGCAAAGGAAATAATTCCAGTTTGGAAGCTGAGTTTTTTAACCCTCTGGAAATATCGATTTGCGCAAATTGATCCGTCACGCTCATGATCGCCCCCCCAGGCTCATTCACCATAAATCAAACAATAAGAAATGATTTTTCTTTGACCCTGAAACGAAACCAACTAGCTCCAACAGTTTATCGCACTGCCAATATAATTGTGTGTTCCAGAATCAGTTTAAGTTACAGGCAGAAAAATAGATTGAATTCTGCCTCTGGGATACTTATCGGCTCTGTACAATAAGTTCAGGCGTATTTTAAAATCACCCAAGTCGTATAAATTGAAATGCAAGCTTAAGATAGGTACAAGTTACACAAACTGCCTATTGTAAACTTCTAGCTTCATCTTTAGCCTTGGCATTTTCGGGTGACAAACTTTTTATCTTCCTGACGACACTCAAAGCTTTGAAGATTTCATGCCCCCGGGTAGTATTAGCGATTGCATCTTTGCCTCGTCCCCGCAAAAACTGGCTCAAAATCGCAACGATCACTTTATCCTGCATCCCTTTTAAGATAGTAATATTTTCTTCCGTTGATAATTTCATTAAATAATCGACAGATTCTGCAGGTGAAAATTTTGCAATAATGGTCCTCGCTTTTTTTGTAGCTTCGGAAGCATCCTGAAGCCTTGCTTCCTCTTTCTCTTTTTTGAATTTTTCTATATCCGCTAATAATTTTTTCTTATCGCTTAATATTTCATCTCGGGATAGTTCAAGGAGTTCTTTTATTGTTGCCATCTCATCCATTCGCTGTTCCATTTTCAGGATTTTCATAACTCGCTTTTCCAAAACGAGATCGATGGTGTGTTCATCCTCCGGTTTTTTATCATCATCGTTTTCTACATCAAAAATATCATTGTTTACACCTGTCAGGATATCTTGAATTTCATGGACTGTTTCTGCAGATAACGCACCACGATGCCATAGCAAACCCGCAACAATTGATTCTGTAATCACGGTTGCAGTACAAGCTACCCCCAAAAGAACTAACAAAGTTTTCATTATTTATTCCCTCCTGAAAGATGCGTGGCAAGCCAGGTCTCTTCCAGTTCACGTGCTTCTGTTTTTTCTTCCACTTCTAAAAACAGAACACGTTGTTTTTCTTTTAACTTATCCAGCACTTTAACTTCCTGATCTGCTTTGACTAATGCTTTTCGGCACAAAGATATTTGACTGTTCAAGTTTTCAATTTTCTGATCAAACAGAGAAGATTCATTGACAAGCTGATTAATATAATAGCGATTGGTCGATATTTTATTCAGATCAACCACACCTGTAGAACTTAGATCTTTAATAGCTTGAAGACTTGCATCTTTTTTCCGGAGTACCTCTGCCTTGTCTTCAAGTATAATTTTTTCATCGTTCAATAATTGCGCCAGTAACTGTCGACAGGAATCTCGTCGACTTTGCCTGAGACTCAGAAGTGCTTCTAAATTAAAATGAAATTTTTTCAACGGAATGCCTGTTTAATAATTTTTTATGCTGCTGGAGTTTCAGTTGCCGATTTTTCGATCGTTCCTTCAACTGTTTCTGCAGGTTCATTCATCACATTGCCGAATATCAAATTGTGGATACCGAGTAACAACTTGACCGATTCATCAAAGGTTACGTCTTCATTAGAAGACTGCCTGAGGTAATCGAGAATCAATTCACGATGTTGAATTGCAAGATCAACATCAGGATTGGAACCATTTTCATAAGCGCCAATAGTAATTAAATCTTCCGCTTGATCGTATGCTGCCATCAACCTTCTTATCGCATTAGCAGCCACCTGATGCTCTTCTGGAATGACATCATTCATAGATCGACTAATACTGGATAACACATCAATTGCAGGCCAATGAGACTGGTGAGCCAGTTTTCTTGACAGCATGACATGACCATCAAGAATTCCACGGACTGCATCGGAGACAGGCTCGTTTGCGTCATCAGATTCCACTAACACGGTATAAAACCCGGTGATACTACCAAGATGATTTCGACCACTTCGTTCAAGAAGCCTGGGAAGTAAGGCAAAAACACTCGGAGGATATCCACGAGTAGCAGGGGGTTCACCTGCTGCTAAACCAATCTCTCTTTGAGCAAGTGCAAAACGTGTCACGCTATCTACCATTAACAAAACATCTTTCCCGGAATCACGAAAGAATTCTGCAATTGATGTTCCCAGGTAGGCTGCATGAATTCGGTTAAGTGCAGGTTCATCGCTTGTTGCAACAATAACAACACTTCGCTTAAGCCCTTCCGGTCCAAGATCACGTTCGAGGAACTCTTTAACTTCCCGTCCACGTTCTCCGACAAGAATGACAACGTTGACATCTGCAGAACTGGTTTTCGCCATCTGGCCAAGCAATGTACTTTTGCCAACTCCACTCCCGGAAAATATTCCAAGACGTTGACCTTTACCACAACTTAAAAATCCATCAATAACACGAACACCCGTCCCCAAAGGTTCATCAATCCGTGGTCGGCTTAAGGGGGGAACAGGTTGACCATGAAGGGGAACCCGATGAGCAAGCGAAACATTTTGTCCATTATCAATAAATTGTCCTCGCCCATTCAGAACTCGACCCAGGAGAAGATTTCCAACACGAACACCCGGAACAGACTGAATCAAATCAACATAATTTCCTCGCCTGACTCCATCAAGATTTCCATAAGAAAGAATTAATGTTTCATCTCCCTGAAAACCAATCACTGCTGCATCAACTGAATGCCCTTGGCCAAGATCAATCCTGCAAATAGCCCCCAAAGGAGCAGGGAACCCACCGACAGCTACAGTCAGACCAACAACCTTAGTAACTCGACCCTTTAAAGAGTAGGGGAGTAACTGCTCCAGTTGTTCTTCGTATCCATTCACACGAGTTCCTTCTCGTTATTAATTATGTTCGTTTTATCTTGAATTTCATGCTTAATAGAATTCAACGCAAGCCCAGCTCTACTCATTCCTGGCTATCAACTCAACTGCAATTC
>JAJRVU010000534.1 GCA_024277145.1 Planctomycetota bacterium | reverse complement strand
ACCACTTCCAAAAGGAGAGAACATTAAGTGGCAGGGTTTCTCCGTTGTGTAGAAAAGGTTCTTGACCTGTAAGCATGTTGATTATCCTTTTAAACTACTTCAGTTCATCCAACCCAAACAGTATCTTCACAAGTTCGGTAATCGAATCAAGTTTAGGGAATTGTCCCTTGGGGATTTTTTGATGGAAGGCTTTTCTTTCTTCTTACCTTTCATATCGGGTTTGGCATGTTTGGCGTTAGAAAAATCTTCCAGTGATGGAAGCGGTTTTCCAGCTTTATCACCAAAATAACGATAGGACATTTTTATTCGGCACGTTTCAAGATCATCTTCTCTTTGTATCCAGATGACACATCCACTTGGTTTACTTCCTAACGCAATATTCACATTTTGTTTGGCAGTCTTGCCATCAATTTTGGATGTTTTCAACTGCACATGGCGAATATAGCCATTACATTCCAGAACGACATCATATCCTGATGCATCGACTTTTGAATGCAGGACTTCAACCACCTTTCCAAATCGAAACCAGACTTCCTGAAGCAATTCAGAAAGAAAACGATATTCCACCATCTGTTCATAAAAAGATGATTTCAAATATGTGTTATCAGACTTGCCATGCATCAGGTGTTTCCCTCATAGGAGAATTGTTCTAAAGACTGTTGGTGATTGATTAGACAGTTGAATTATTGTACACTTGTGGTGCTTAAGATTCCACAAGAAGTGGGATAAGTACAGCCATTTCTAATCCCTGATTAACATTCAAAAGACTAAACCACGATGGTAAAACAAAAACTGACACTTGCACGCCTGGAACATCTCCTGTTCACAGCGTGTGATATTCTTCGTGGCAAGATGGATGCTTCCGAATACAAGGAATTCATCTTTGGTATGCTCTTCCTGAAAAGATTGTCTGATCAGTTCAGTCATGACCGTGCAGCGATGGAAGCGGAATATCAATCGAAAGGGATGAAACCTGCCCTTATCAAGCAGCAGCTTGATAATTCCACCAAGTATTCTTTTTATGTTCCTGAAGAAGCGCGATGGGACAAACTTCAACATTTGAAAACATCGGTTGGGTCAGGTCTAAATAAAGCTCTCTCTGCTATTGAAGATGCTAACCCGAATACTTTGCAAGACGTTCTTAAAGGAATCAACTTCAATCGGAAAATTGGTCAGAAGACAATGGCTGACCGTACCTTGGTTTTATTCATTCAGCATTTTGAACAACTCCCCCTCTCCAATGATGATTTTGAGTTCCCCGACCTCATGGGCGCAGCTTATGAATACCTTATCAAATATTTTGCTGATTCCGCTGGAAAAAAAGGGGGCGAATTTTACACCCCTGCTGAAGTCGTTCGCTTGATGGTTCAAATTATCGAGCCTGAAGAAGGGATGGAAATCTATGACCCCACAGTGGGCTCTGGTGGTATGCTCATCCAATCCCATCAATACGTTCAGGAAACAGGTGGTGATTCTCGTGACCTTGCTCTTTATGGACAAGAAGACAACGGCGGGACATGGTCTATCTGCAAGATGAATATGATCCTGCATGGAATCAATGCTGCTGATATCAAACAAGGGGATACCATTATGGACCCCCAACACATTGATAAAGGGGGTGAACTCAAACGGTTTGATCGTGTTATTGCTAATCCTCCTTTCTCACAGAACTATTCCCTGACCGACCTGAAGTTTAAAGAACGCTTTCATACCTTTATGCCTGAAAGTGGCAAAAAAGCAGACCTCATGTTTGTCCAGCATATGGTCTCCAGCATCAAATCCAATGGAAGGATGGCGGTTGTCATGCCCCATGGTGTCCTGTTTCGTGGGGGTGAAGAGAAAATATGTCGAAAGCGATTTATCACGGATGGTGTGTTGGAAGCGGTCATAGGCTTGCCAGCAGGGTTGTTTTATGGAACTGGAATTCCTGCATGCCTTTTGGTCATTAATAAAAATGAGGCTGCTAAACGGAAGTCTGTTCTCTTTATCAATGCAGATAGAGAATACAAAGAAGGGAAAAATCAGAACTCCATTCGTCCTGAAGACATTGAAAAAATCACCCATGTTTATCGAAACAAGCTGGATGTTGAAAAGTATTCTAAAAATGTTCCTGTCGAAGAATTGGAAACAGAAGACTATAACCTCAATATTCGGCGATACGTCGATAACAGCCCACCCCCTGAACCTCATGATGTTCGTGCTCATTTAAATGGAGGAATTCCGAAAACAGAAGTGACTCTTCTTGATGATTACTTTAAGAATTATGAAGGACTGAAAGAACTTCTCTTCTGTGATCGTGATGAAGTTTATTACAACTTCACGGATCAAGTCGAATCCAAAGACTCCATCAAGAAGATCATCGAAGAAGCCCCTTGCACGACTGACAAACATGACAAATTCCATAAGGCGATCAGCAGATGGTGGAAAAAACATCTTGATCAAATCGAAGACCTTCCCAAAACAGGAAATGTCTTTGAATTAAGACGAGAATTTCTGAAAACCATCAGTAAGGCTTTAACGCCCCAGGGAATTCTCGACCATCACAAAGTACGGGGAGCTTTTGCAGATTATATGAACACATTGGATGCCGATTATAAATCGGTCGCTGCCAGTGGTTGGGGTCCAGAACTCATTCCTGAAGAAGATATCCTGCAATCCCAATTCCCCGAAGTGCTAAAACAGATTGAAGACGACCAGGCTCGTATTACAGAACTGGAAGGATTGTTCGCTGCTGCTAATGAAGTGGATGAAGAAGAGAACGAAAGTGATGAATCGGATGATTCTAAAAATGGTATTCTTCCTAAAACAGTGGTCAAGCAGTTGAAAGACCAGAAGAAAACTTTGGGTGGTGATTTACGGGAACTGAAAAAAAATATCAAGGCTGCGAAAGCAGACATTAAACGAATGGAAAACAGCGATGTTTCTTCTTCGGAGATCAAACAGAAACAGTCCGAAATAGGTCAGAATGAAAAACAGGTCAAGGAAGTCACCAAACAGACCGAAGAGATCGACCAGAAACTGGAAAAACATAATGAATTCGACAAGGAATTAAAAGAACTAAAAGCGAATATTCGCCAAACGGAAAAGAAGAAGGATGACCTGGTGGAGGCTGCAAGGGAAAAGATCACCTCTGATGAAGCCCGTACTTTAATTCTGGAACGGTTTGATGAATTATTGCATACCCAATTTGATGGCTATTTACGACAGTACCAGCGGACATTAATAGCAGCGGTCGAGAATCTGCATAACAAGTACGCTGTCACTGCTAAAGAGATTCTGGCTCAACGAGATAAAGAAGCCGAACAGTTGAATAAGTTCCTGGTGGAGTTGGGCTATGAGTGAATGGAAGAAGTGCCTTTTAGGTAGCCTGGGTAAAACTTTCAGTGGGTTATCAGGGAAATCAGGAGAAGACTTTGGTAAAGGTGAAAAGTATATTCCCTATATGAATATATTTTCGTCGGCTCGAATTGATCCAAATTTTCTTGAACATGTAAGAATTGAATTAGGAGAGAATCAAAATAAAGTAAAATATGGAGACATATTTTTTACTACTTCTTCAGAAACTGTGGAAGAAGTAGGGATGACTTCAGTTTTATTGGACGAATTAGACAAAACATATCTTAACAGCTTTTGTTTCGGATTTCGTCTACGTAACTTTGATCAGTTACTTCCAGAGTTTGCAGCATATTTATTACGAAGCCAGAAGTGTAGGAAATTAATTTCGATAACAGGTCGAGGATCGACCCGATACAATTTACCTAAAACAATTTTATTTAGAAAATTAGAGCTAGACCTCCCCCCTCTCCCAGAACAACGAAAAATTGCATGCATCCTAACAACGGTAGACAACCTGATTGAAAAGACGGAAGCGTTGATCGAAAAATACAAGGCGATCAAACAGGGGATGATGCACGATCTGTTCACAAGAGGCGTGGACTCTAACGGCAAGCTCCGCCCTCCTTATGAAGAAGCCCCCCATCTCTATAAAGAATCCGAACTGGGTTGGATACCGAAAGAATGGGAAGTAGCTGCGTTTGGTGATGAGATTGAGCCAATATCAAGCGGTTGGAGTCCATTATGCGATGCGGTATCAGCAACAAAAGATCAATGGGCTATTCTAAAAACTACCGCAGTAGTATGGAAGGGATATGATGAAGGTAAGAATAAACGGTTACCTTCAGAACTTTTACCAAATCCAGCAATTGAAGTGCAAAAGGATGATATTCTTATCACTCGTAAAGGACCAGTTGAACGTGTTGGTGTAGTTATTCACGTTCCTGAGACACGTCCGAAATTAATGTTTCCTGATACGGTGTTTCGTGTAAGAATAAAAAAAGAAAGCGACCTGATCCCTGCATTTGTACCGTTTGCATTAGGCTCTGATGTCGTTCAAACAGATTGGTTTGGTCGAAAAATAGGACTTGCTGATGCACAGGTAAATATCAATCATGGTATTTTGAAAACTACAAATATTTGTAAACCAAAGCTTAATGAACAGCAAGCGATTGTTTGGCGATTGCTATCAGTGCAAAATCGTATTCTGTCTGAAGAAAATCAACTTGAAGTATTAGCCTCAATAAAACAAGGTCTCATGCAAGACCTTTTAACAGGCAAAGTAAGAGTCAAAGTAGATGAAGTAGAAGAGGTGACAGCCAATGTCTGAAACGAACCAGAGACCTTTCTCCATTAAAATCTTTGTCCCGAATGGCGACCCTGATGGGTTGCGGATTGTGGAAAGATCGAACTGGACTGGCGTAGGCGTTGTTTTCAACCGAACCAACTTTAATCAAGCGATCCAACGCCCAGAATGTCTGAAAACGGGCGTTTATATTCTTGTGGGAAGTTCGGATGAAAGTAGCCTGCCAACGGTTTATATTGGCGAAGGCGATCCTGTTAAGAACCGTTTGGAAAGTCATCAGAAAAATAAAGATTTCTGGGACTGGGTAATCTTTTTTGTCACGAAAGATGAAAGCCTGAATAAAGCCCATGTGAAACATCTGGAATCCCGCTTATTGGGATTGGCAAAAGCAGCGAAACAATGCAACCTAAGTAATGGGACTGGTTCTTTACCACCTACGTTGTCGGAATCGGAAACAGCGGATGTCGAAAGTTTTCTGCTTGATATGTTAAGCATCTTTCCATTATTGAGTTTGAATATTTTTGAAACAATAGAAACCAAAGCTCCTAAAGAGAGCCAGCTTTTTATTAATTCAAAAGGGATTACTGCAACTGGTTATGAAGACGCAAAAGGGTTTGTCGTACTTAAAGGTTCCCAGATGGTGAAGGAAGGAACAAATTCCATACTGCAAAGAGTATCCACGTTACGAAAAGATTTACGGGAAAAGGGCGTGGTTGAAGATGGTGGAGATTTCTATCTCTTTACCCAGGATCGTGTCTTTAACTCACCTTCTTTGGCTGTTAGTGTCTTACTAGGAACACAAGGTATAGGTAGATCACTCTGGAAAACAAAAGAGGGAGTTACTTTGAAGGAACTGCAAATCGCTTCTGCGGGTAGCGGTGTGGAGGGTGATAATTGATGGAGCAATCAGATTTAGAAAGAATCTTTAACGATTTCTATGCTCTTCCTGCTGAAACTGAATGGTTAGAGTTCAAGGAGGCTAAGGATGGTTATCATTTCGATAAAATAGCAAAGTATTTCTCTGCATTAAGTAACGAAGCAAATCTCAAAAACAAAGAGCATGGATGGCTTGTTTTTGGAGTAAAAGATAATCCTCGTGATATCAAAGGGACTAATTTTCGACCAGATCGTGCAAGTCTTGATAGTTTGAAGCATGAAATTGCTAAAAATACATCCAATGGACTCACATTTGTTGAAATTCATGAAATTACAATACAGGGGCATAGAATTATCATGTTTCAAATCCCCCCTGCATTAAAAGGTATGCCAACATCATGGAAAGGACACTTCTACGGAAGAGATGGCGAATCTCTTGTTGCATTAAATCCTGCTGAATCTGAGCAGTTTCGTTTGCAAACTAATCAGGAAGATTGGTCTGCAAAAATATGCAAAGAGGCTAAATTAGAACATCTTGATTCTGATGCCATTCTTTTTGCCAGAGATCAGTATAAATCGAAGCATCCTAAAAAAGCAGAAGAATGTGATGAGTGGGATGATATTACGTTTTTGAACAAAGCAAAGATTTGTATTAATGGAGAAATTACCAATACAACACTTTTACTTCTCGGTAAAGAAGAATCAGAACATCTGTTGTTGCCATCTATCGCACAGATTACCTGGGTACTTCGAGATGAACAGAACATTGACATCGATTATTCTCATTTCCACCCCCCTTTAATTTTAGCGGTAGGTCATGTTTATGATAAAGTTCGTAATCTCACCTATCGTTATCTTCCAAACCAAAGTTTATTCCCAACCGAAATTACTCAGTATGATAATTGGGTCTTTCGAGAAACTCTCCATAATTGCATAGCTCATCAAGATTGGACCAAATCTGCAAAAATAAATGTGGTTGAAAAACCAGAATCAATATTATTTACAAATGTTGGTCACTTTATCCCTGGGTCTGTCGAAGAGGTCATTCTTCGGGATGCTCCCCCTGATCAATATCGAAATCCATTTCTCGCCAATGCAATGGTGAACCTTAATATGATTGATACCATCGGAAGTGGAATCAAGCGAATGTTTAGGTTGCAAAGAGAGCGTTATTTCCCAATGCCAGATTACGATTTAAGTGATCCTGAACGGGTTCAGGTTCGCTTGACTGGTAAAGTGCTTGATGAAAACTACACACGTCTCCTGATGGAAAGTACTGATTTAGATTTAATGGATGTAATTGCTCTTGATAAAGTGCAAAAGGGAAAAAGTCTTAACGAAGATGAACACAAAAGTCTTAGGTCTAAAAAACTGGTTGAAGGACGACGACCTAACCTGATTATCTCTGCTGATATTGCTGCAATAACTGGTAGTAAAGCTGACTACATCAAACAACGTGGTTTTGATGCTGATCATTATAAAACAATGATACTTTCTTATCTTGAAAAATTTTATGAAGCTAGTCGGGCGGAGTTAGATGAACTTCTTATCGACAAAATCCCTGATGCTTTAGACCAAGAACAGAAACGGAGCAGGATAAAGAACCTTCTTCAATAAATGAGAAAAGATGGACTAATTTACATAGGTGAAGGGCGAAAATGGAAGTCGTCTAAACCAGATGGAAAAAGAAACATTTAGACCAGTTTTAGACGAGATATGGATAGGTGATATCCATAACATTAGTGACATATTGATTTTACGTCTCGTCTAAAAAGTTACGTATCTTTTAATTATATTTATAATATAGACGAAAGTATAACGGATTCCGTTCAAATAGACTGATTATGAGAGACAGCCCATGTCTGAATACACCTACGTCGAGAAACCGTTTTTGGATCAACTAGCTGCTTTAGGATGGCAGATTATAGATCAGGGTGACGGTGTTCCCACGGACCCTGCAATAAGTCATCGTTCCAATTTTCGAGAAGTGACTTTAAAAGAAATCTTTAAACAATCTGTTCGTGCAATTAATAGAACAAATGATAATCAGGAATGGCTGACCGATGAACAACTCGAAGACCTGCATGAGGAAATATTAAACCCAGCAGGAAACAGCCTGATTGAAATCAATCAAAACCTGCTCCACTTTCTTTTAAGAGATGGAGAATGGAAACCAACTGTTGATGAAAACACAACTACAGGGGAACAGAATCCTGATGTCCATCTCATTGATTTTGAACATCCCGAAAGAAATCATTTTATTGCGATTAATCAGTTCCGAATTAATACACCAAGTCGGGTGAAGAACCATATCCGTCCTGACATTGTGTTATTTGTGAACGGGTTACCTCTAGTTGTGGTCGAATGCAAAGACGCTAACCAGTTTACCGCTAACCCGATGTATGAAGCTGTGAAACAGTTACGCAGATACAGTGATCAGCGGGAAGAAACTCATGAAGCTGGTCTTAGAGAAGGTGAACCACGTCTTTTTCATACCAATCAATT
>JAJRVU010000533.1 GCA_024277145.1 Planctomycetota bacterium | reverse complement strand
TGCCTCGATTTGAAAACCGGGAAGAAGCTCTGGAAGAAAACGGTCCACAAAGGTCCTCCACAAACGCCGATGCATCTCAAAAACAGTTACGCTTCTGAAACGCCTGTAACAGATGGGAAATATCTTTACGCCTATTTTGGAAACATAGGGGTTTTCTGCTTTGACCTTGAAGGCAAAATGATCTGGTCCAAAAAATTTGACCCGGTGAAATACCGTTTTGACTGGGGTTCTGCTGCCTCTCCTGTATTGCATCAGGATCGAATTTACATTGTGAATGATAATGAAGATCAGTCCTGGCTTCTTGCTTTGAATAAAAAAACGGGAGAGGAAATCTGGAAAATTGAACGGGATGAAAGAAGCAACTGGGCAACTCCGTACATTTGGAAGAATGAATTAAGAACTGAAATCATTACACCAGGTACAAAAAGAGTTCGTTCTTATGACTTGGATGGAAATCTTCTTTGGGAATTATCAGGGATGTCCAGCATTGTGATTGGAACACCTTTTTCCCATGATGGTTTGCTTTACGTCAGTTCTGGTTATGTTCTGGATAATAAAAAACCCATTTTTGTAATAAAACCAGGTGCAAAAGGCGATATTTCATTATCAAAGAAACAGACCAGTAATGAGTTTATTGTTTGGAGTCAGAAAAAGGCGGGTCCTTATAATCCGACAACATTAATTTATGAAGATCGTCTTTTTGTATTACTCGATCGAGGGCTTGCAGCTTGTTTTGATGCAAAAACGGGGAAGCCAATTTATAAAAAACATCGACTTCCTAAAGGGCGGGCTTTTACTTCTTCACCTTGGGCGTATGATGGGAAAATATTCTGCCTGAACGAAGATGGTGTCACTTTTGTTCTGGAATCGGGTGATGAATTCAAAATTCTCCATACGAATAAACTTGCAGAAGACGATATGAGTATGGCAACTCCTGCAATTGCGGGGGACCGACTCTTGATTCGGACTGCGACAAGAATATACTGCATCAAAAAATGAAATCGTTTTTATAGATTAAACGTGCCTTTCACGGCCACAGAAAAGCGTAATACGCTTTAGATTTTGGAATAGTTTAAATGGAATATCTTGAAGTTGTTTCCCGTTGGATTCATGTTGGAACTGCAATTGTGCTCGTTGGCGGTTCCGTCTTTATGCGTTTTATTTTAATGCCAGCAGCGAAGGATTTGCCTGACGATCAGCACCTTGCACTCAAGGGAAGGATCATGGGACGCTGGAAGCGTTTTGTTCACACAGGCATTATGTTGTTTATGTTAAGTGGGGCTTACAATTATTATAAAGCGATGCCTTTTCACAAAGGGGACAAACTATATCATCCCCTCATAGGTACTAAAATTATTCTCGCAATGATCGTGTTCTTCATTATTTCAGCACTTGTTGGAAAATCTGCCAAATTTGAATTGATGCGTCAGAATTCCAAAAAATGGATTGCGGTTGCAATTACATTAGCTGCAATCATTGTGGGAATCTCCGGCTTTGCAAGAGTCCGTTTAAAGGGAACTTCCCAACCAGATATGGATGATAGAACTTCGCAACCAGATATGGATGACAGCCCGGTTGGGGAATTAATTCTTGAAGAAGAGCCCGAATCCGAAGAAAATTAAGCTTGCCTGGAAGTAATTCCAAGCTGCTGAATATTTCAAAGCCATTGAAAACAGGCTCCGTTATCTGGGTGGGAAAAATCTATAGCGATAGACTTCAGAACTATTGAGAAGGTGTACATAATGACACTTTTTAGTCAGCCATTTCCGATTGTATCGAATGGAACAGTTTAAGAGTCTGACTCTGGGTGAGTGTCGGCTGAACGATTACAGGTTAAACCCTTTAAAGTCCGATATTTTTGATAAGTCTGACTGCGGGTTGAGACTGTTTTGATCGTGTCATTTTAGTTGATAAATGGCAACTTCCGTTCCTAATCCTTTTTCTTATCAAATAAGAACCGTTACAGTCCGTTGTATTGGTGTAAACTACTTGCATTACCCCAGTTGACGTATAGAATAAATGTAACGAAGGATTGCGCCTGGAATGAAATGGATTGAATGAATCTCAAAATGTTACCTGCAGAAATTATCTGATTGTACTCACATCCTGATTTTGAATATTAACGTCAGACGGTAACAGTCTATTTTAAAACAAATCACTCGGAGCTTCCCTTAAGATGGCAAAAAAGTATCTGGCTCTTGAAGAAGCCGCTGACAAGCTTGGTCTAACGGCAGAAGAATTAGTAAAACTTCGCGAAAAAGGTGAAATTCGTGGATTTGCAGATCGTGGTACATGGAAATTCAAAGCAGAAGATGTTGATGAATTTAACCGTACTCGTAAGATCGACTCAGATCCGGAAGTTCCCATTTTTGAAGATCCTGATGCAAGCTCTTCTTCCGTATTTACAGACGATGTGATTGCTGAGCAACCGACGGAAATTCGAAAAGAATCTCCCATTTTAGGGGCTGCTTCTGACAGTGATGTCCGTCTTATTCTTGATGACAGCCTGATTTCCGGGGACATGAAAAGTGATCCTGAAGTTGATATCTCTTCTTTAGGAGATAGTGACAGTGATGTCCGACTGATGGATGATAATAAACCGATCGTTGATTCCGGTTCTGACAGTGACGTGAAAATAGTTGGGGCTGGCTCCGATAGTAACGTGACTCCTTCAGATGACAAAGAAGAAGCAAGCGACAGTGATGTTCAGCTGGTTGGGCAAGCTTCCGATAGTGATGTACGACTTGATTCCAAATCAGAAATTAATAAAACAACCGATAGTGATGTCAAACTGGTTGGTGGTGGTACATCGGAGAGTGATATTCGTTTGGAATCGGATTCTGTCGTGCAGCAATCAGATAGTGACGTCAAACTCTTTTCCGGTTCTGGAATTCAAGATGATTCTGACAGTGATGTCAAACTTTCAGGGGCAGAAAAAAGTTCTGCAGGTTCAGGAGAAGAAACTGAACAGGATATGAATCTTCTTGCTGATGAGGAAAAGGCAAGTGATAGTGATGTCAGTGTGGTTTCCGGCGAGAGCGGATTGAAACTCGGAAGCGATAGTGATGTCCGACTCATCTCTGAAGAAAGTGGTCTCAAGCTGGGGAGTGACAGTGATGTCCGTCTGGTTCCTGATGGTGGAAGCGGAAATCTTTCTTCTGCAAGTGACGTTTCCCTGATTGCACCCGATGATGATAGTGATAGTGATGTCGCCCTTCTTTCATCCGATAATAAATCCTCTGCCTCTGCAGGAAAAGATACCCCGGAAGAAAAAGATGACAGTGGAATCACCCTGGAAGATGATAGTGGTCTGACATTGGATTTTGCAGATGACAGTGGCATTGCACTCGATTTTACAGATGACAGTGGTCTGGCTTTAAATGCTGACAGCGATGATAGTGGGCTTGCACTCGATATGGGTGATAGCGGGCTTGCATTGGAAAGTGTTGATAGCGGGATTGCTTTAGGCGACATTGATGACAGTGGTATCGGTCTAGGTGATGAAGTCGATAGCGGACTTGCTTTGGAAGGCTTGGTTGATAGTGGAATTTCTCTCAGTAATGACAGCATTGTTATCTCTGATGACAGTGGAATTGCCCTGACATCTGAAAGTATGGTTGATGATGAGCATGATCAAACCATGCCTATGATGGATATTGCAGACGAAATTGAAATTGATGCTGATGACACCGAAATGGATGTTCCCTCGTTTGACATGGATGGAGATGATATCGAAGTTGGTGATGGATCCACAAACGTCATTGTATTTGATGAAGATGAATCCGGTTCTGGTGCATTCGATATGGACTCGGGACAATCTGAACTCTTTGATATGGACGATGAATCTGAAGTCTTTGAACTGGGTGATGATGAAGACGAAATCTTCGATGGTTCAGATACCTTTGATGAAGATGGATTCGATGGTTTTGATGAAGGTAGTAGTGAAGAAATTGTTTCTGGTGGCTCTTTAGAGTCGATGGATGTTTTTGATCTTGATGATGATGAGCTTGAAGATTACGGGTTTGAATCCGTTGAAGGTCAGGAATCAAATCTGGATGTATCATTAAGTGGAGCAGGTGGAAGAATTGCTGCTCCTGTTGAAGCAGACTGGGGAACAGGTGTTTTTGTCGGGCTGCTTTTCTCAACAGCAACATTGACGGTCTGTGCAATGGTCATGTTTGACCTGGTGCGAACCATGTGGGCCTGGGATGAACCGATTTCTCTTTCCGGGATGATCATTAATTCATTAAAAGATGTCTTCTAAGCTTAATAAATAATAGACAAATCGAATAAACTGTTCCCGCTTCTTTTTTAAAAGGAGTGGGATTTTTTTATGTGTAATTTGTATTTATTGGAGTCCCTCTGTGGTTCCTTATTTAATGATTCTGTCATCATCAGGGAGACTATTTAAAACAAGAATGGGTATGGAATGAATTAACGGACTCAATAAAGGGTGAATTCATTATAAAAATTTCAAAAGAGCACCTGTTTTCAATGTCTATAAAGATTGCAAATGATGTTTAGAGTATGACTTAGGATTGATCTGTAAAAAAAAACAATTTTTATTCAGGTTCATCTAGGCAGAAAAAAAGAAAACAGCTATAAACTCCCTCTATCCAAAAATCAATTGAAATTCCCTTCGCGTTCTGCAAAGAAATTTGATTGATCCTTCCAAACTTTCCTATCCTTTGAATTTCATTCATAACCTCCAATCAAAAACGCATAATTTGTGATGTTTAGCTGATTCACAGGCTTTGATTTTATGTCAAATCAAACAGGCTGATTCAGTGATATCTCAATGATATGCAAGGGAGATATAATTATGCCAATTCCGGCACGTGCAATCTATTCGTGTGTGATCGGTCTGGTTTTATGCGGGCAAACTGCATGTAACATGGTCCCCAGACAGGCACTCCGTCAAAGCCAGTTGCGATCAGTGCAACTTTATCAACAAAATCAATCCGTCATGGCTGAAAGAGATCAATTTTCTCAAATGGCCCAGGGAATGACACAACAACTTGCGCAAATGGAGAGTAGTCTTCAGACTGCAAACCAGCGGTTAGCCAATTTAAATTCTGAACGGTCCAAATTACAGGATCGTTACGTCAGCTTGCTTGATAAAGGGAAAATCAGTAACCCATTATCAGAAAGAGCAACTCGTCGACTGGAAGAACTACAGAAAAAATATCCTGATTTTGAATTTGATCCCCATACAGGTGTAAGCAAATTCCATTCAGATATTCTATTCAGTTCTGGTAGTGATGTTATCAACCCGAAAGCTTCCCCATTGTTGAAAGAATTTGCTGAAATTCTTAACGATGAAGATGCAAGGACTTTAAACATTCTGGTTGCAGGCCACACGGATGATAAAAGAATTGTCAAACGGAACACTGCAAGGAAGCATCAAAATAACTGGTACCTGTCTGCTCATCGTGCAATTTCAGTCGTCGACATGCTTAAAAAATCAGGAATCTCAGAAAACCGAATGGGGATTTCCGGATACAGTAAATACAAGCCTGTTGTTGAAAACACCGGTAAAGAATCTCGCCAGTTAAACAGGCGTGTTGAGATTTATGTTCTGGCACCTGATGCAGTGATTGCAGAATGGGACCCGGACACGGAAACCAGCATGAACTAGACAGTGTATGGAACTGCTCTCAATTCCAGTGTAAAGCCCGATATAAAAATAGAGATAATATACCGATTATGATGAATTCAGGCAGACTTCTTTGCTGATTGATCATCCACTTGATTTTCAACAACGATAGCTTTGTTTTTTAAAGCAAGTTTCCCTGCAGGGCTGATCTGGTATTTAACGCCAGTGTTTCGACCTGAAAGCTGAAATTTCAAATAACCAACAGCGATGAGCTTTCCATGAATTTTGGGAAGCTCTTCGTCTTTAACCTCATTCAAGGATGATATTCTCGGAACCCACCCCTCTGATTCAGGATCAGAGGTTTTCAACTGGGCTTTTCTACGTTGGTATTCCTCTAAAATCAGTCTCCACTCGGGAGATTCATTGAGGTGGTTCAATTCGAAATCTAGCATATAGGGTGTATCGACCCGGTTGACTTGTGATATCAGAATCTTCCGGCCGTGTGATATGACCGTTAAAACTTACCAGTTTATTCGGTTTAATAGGGGATATTGGATAAATATGCTCAATATCGGTTAAGCCATTCAATGGCACTTCAAAGTGAAAAGCAAACGCTGCTCAGAGACGAATATAGATCCCTTGTTTTTCCAGTCCCCGCACCAGAACATAAACAATCATTAAATAGACAGCCAAACCAGTCCAATAAAGCCAGGCAGCGGAGTTACCGGGAATGATGTGAAACATCAGGTTCATCAGTACAAGTTTATGAAGCACGTAGGCAGCAAGAGGATTCATTCCAAAAGTTCGAAACAGGCTGAATTGTATTCCACCGATGTCTGTCATCAAAACAAATACCGCCAATAATGCAAAAGATAATCCCGAGACAAAAACAACGTAAGGTAACGAAGCAAACCGTTTTTGCATCATCCAGTAATTGACCAATCTGTTTGCAGGTCGGGCTACAAACGGTGGCTCTGCAAATAAAGAAGTGATTGATCGACCTTTCAGAGCTTCCCAATCAGGAATCACCGGTGAAGCTGCAATTTTGTATGGAAATCCTCCTTTGTCTTTTCCATGTGTGTTGGTGATTCGACTGTCCGCTACTTCAGGAATAGAGCTTGTTTCTGTTTTTGGGTTTTCCGGAAGATCATACAGACAGGAAATGCAGGACATTCCATAACCGACAATCATGAACATTGCCCCCCATCGTAATAAATTATTAATTGTTTTTCGGGGAGTATTTCCGGCCATCAAGTCGTAGCAGAGCGTTCCCGCAAGCATGGCAACTCCCCAGGTAATGATGCCGAACAGTCCTCCATCCCAACTTCGGTTGGAACCTGTTCCCCAAATCTCGCCCATCCAGTTATTCAAGCCAGAAGACAAATCAATATAACTTTTGTCAATTGTGTATCCAAAAAAGAACTGCCAGTTAAACCATTCACTTAAGGCAACATGCCCCAAACCAAGGACAATTAATGCGATAAGCCGAAATGAAAATCTCAAGTTTGCAAATGGTAATATGAATAGTTGGGTAATGCCGATCATTGCCAACGTTTCCCACAGGTAGGATTTTGCAATCAATTTACCCAGATGGCTCCACTGGCTTACAAAGTGTGGCGGAATTAATGTTTCTGAATTCCCTGCTTGAAACTCTCCCCATTCTGCTTGCGCGACTTCTTTTGAAGTGGGGTCCGTGAAGAATTCCTGATAATTGTCAAAGTCCTGGCCGATTCCATACATGACAATCGATATTAAACAGAGAGAGATACTTCGTTTGAAATAACTCCAGTAGGTTTTTAAATAATTGCCGCTGGCCAATCTCTTCAATATGGTAAATCGAAATGAAATTCCGACCGCAAACATGAATGCTGGCATGATGGTGTCTGCATAGCTGAGAAAAAAATCGTTGTGATGATAATTGTAATGACACGGGTAATGCCCCAGATAATTGACAACAAACATTCCTAAAATTGTGTATCCACGGAACTGGTCAATAGAATGGATTCGCCTGGTTGCAGCTAGGGCAGGCGTAATGTTGTTTGCTGTTGAGCTGTTCATTTTGAATTGTTTCAGGGGGTGTTCACGTTTTACGCAAAATTATTTAGTCGGGTATCGATTATTTAAGCCAACAGGGAAGGTTACATGTTCGTTTTGGTATCACCTGAATCGCCTAAAACAGAATTGAGTGCAAGGTTCAGTTTTTGATCGTGCTCGTGCGTTTTGGCATAGATTCGGAAGAGTGAAAAACAGACCGGAAGCGACCGGAATAGTTCGTCATCATTCAATTCCTGCGGCGTTCCATTTGCGGGGTCAAGCATGAAATTCTGGCCGGTGGTCGGAATTCGTCCACTTGGTCTGTGATAATGACGGGCGACATCAAACCCTAATGGAATCTCTCGTAATTCCAATGGAAGTTTTTCCCGGACACGCTTTTCAATGAGTTCGGGTTCAGAAAAAATGGAAGTTCTTTCTGCATTACCTGAATGAAAGTTAATGCTTTTTTCACAACTTAGTTTCCATGTGATCTTCCGGGAGATGATTTTTCCCCAGGCTTCACCCAGTTTTCGGGTTTCTGGTTGATCGCTGTATGGAAATCTCTGCACATCGACAAGGAAAGATGATTCTGTCAGCCTACGGTATTCATCAATATTTTCAAGCGGGTTTCCCTGAAACAGGTGTGACATGGTTTGACTGAACAGCTCTTCCAAAGCGAGATCAATTGCGCGAACCGTTCGATGGAAATAAATCGTACGAAACAAGTTTGCTCGCATTTCAATAAAATTAATCAGCGTCGGCAGTCCCCGTTGATGAATGGTGAGTCCTGCAGGGGTGAAGAAACTGTAATGAAGCAGTCGGGAAAGGTCAAAAGCTTTCAGGCTGTAACCCGACATATAGGCATCTCGCAAAACAAAATCCATATTATCAACAGTGTAAATTCCGCTGAAAAGGGATCGAAGTTTTCGAAGCCAGTCTGGTTGCCCGTCTTCATCTTTGGAATTGCTTGATGGTCTGCAAATTAGCCATGCAATCTGGCGCGGTTCGAGTTCTTCAAGCGGTTGCAGTTTTCCGTTGGGATTTCTACGGATTTTTCGGAGCAAATCGCCGAGTATATTTTCGATGACATGTGCACCGATATCTTCATGTGTGATGTTGTACTGGGCAAGAAATTGGTCGTCAAAAAAATGTCCGAATGGACCATGTCCGACATCATGGAGAAGGGCAGCCATCCTGACAATGGATTCAACACATGCTTTTGATGGAACATTCGGGCAGGAATCTCGGAGTGAGTCGTACCATTGATCAATTGCTTTTGATGCAAGATGCATGGCTCCCATCACATGTTGAAACCGCATGTGTTCTGCAGAAGGGAAAACCCACCAGGCTGTTTGCAATTGGTGAATGTGTCTTAATCTTTGAACCCAGGGGTGGTCAATGATTTCCTGTTCCGCAACTTCTCCTTCAGGAAGTCCCGATGTTGATATAAACGGGATGTAACCGTGGATGGGGTCGTGTGATAAACTTTCTGAGGTGTAATCGCGTACCATTGGGATTAATTTTCTCTTGTCTTTTTATTATAATGACCACATCGTGTAGTTTGAAGTAACGTGTGGTTTGAAATGTAGTCCGAAGATAATCAGCCAATTGCTAGTTAAGTTTAACAATATTGCTTTGATCTGCGACTGGACTTGTTCCTGCAACAGATATAATATCTAATTCAATTCTGATTCACTATTGTTGAGGCAGTAATATCGCGCAATCTGATCAGATTATTTATTGAGAAGACAAATTAGTTTAATAATCGGATTTTGAAATAAAGCCTCAGCATTTTTTTCTAACGAGTCCTTTTTACAGTATTAACGATATCATATAGGCATGTCAGAATCTCCCATAACGAGTTTACAAGCTGAATCATCAACGCACTTCAAGGCAACGCAGAGGGTTCGTTGGGCTGAAATTGGGTTGGGGGTAGCTGGCGTTAGTGCTTCTGTCATGCATGAAGGGCTTCTGAACGTAACCCGGGTTCAGAATATTGAGTTGGGAATCATTGTTATCGCAGCTCTTCTGGTTTCAACTGTTGGAATGGCTCTACGGTTTTTCTGGGTCAATGACAAACAATCATTTCTCTCCGATCAACGTTCCCCGATCGTTTTAAATATTATCTGGTTGTTCTTAGTGCTGGTGATTCTCGTCAATGGTCCGATCTTACATATGGTGCGATCTTCCCGATTTAATGATATCCTGCTGATTTCTGAAATTGTTTTGGTCTTACGTGGAGTTCTTGTTCTATTACTTTTGACGCGAACAGCTACTGCCAAAAATATTAACCCCGCCATTATTCTGGTGACCACATTTTTGTTTTTAATTACCATTGGAACATTATTATTAATGCTTCCCAAAGCACGAATGCAAAATAGCCCGGATGGATCAGAATTAAGAGCCCCTTTTGAAGTTGCGTTATTCACGGCGACCAGTGCAAGTTGTGTGACTGGTTTAGTTGTTGAACCAACCGGGACATATTGGAGCAGGACCGGTCAGGTTATTATCCTGTTTCTGTTCCAGGTGGGCGGGTTGGGAATTATGACCTGCGGAGCATTCTTTGCAGTGCTGGCTGGGAGAAATATTCCGATCAAGGAATCTGCCACATTAAACGAAGTTCTGGAATCTGATCAACTCGGAAACCTCCGGCAGATATTATTGGCAATTATCACTATGACCTTCCTTTGTGAATTCGCCGGAGCCGTTTTTATTTCAGGTTTGTGGTCTGATTTGCCTCTGAGTGATCAGATTTTCTATACCGTTTTTCATGCAGTCAGCGCATTTTGCAATGCAGGATTTTCCCTGACGGAAAACAGTTTTGTCGGAATGTCGACCCGTTGGCAAGTTTGGCTTGTCATTACCAGTTTGATCGTCATTGGAAGCCTCGGCTTTGCTGTACTGTATAATTTGGCTTTGTTTTTTCGTTCAAGAATCGGAACAATTGAATGGAAGCCTTTATTCAATTTAAGACGTGATCGGGTCAGGCTTTCCATTACGTCACGGATTGTCCTGATTACCTCTGCAGTACTTCTGCTTACTGGATTTATGGTTTACTTTCTCTTGGAATCAACATCAGGTGAAATTAATAATTTACCGCTGACACAAAGATTGGCAGATTCCTGGTTTCAATCTGTCACATTCAGGACTGCAGGGTTTAATACAACAGATCATGGATCTATGCAGCCAGCAACCAAACTGTTTGCCATTGGTTTAATGTTTATCGGTGCCTCTCCCGGATCAACAGGGGGTGGAGTGAAAACTGTCTGTTTTGCTTTAACAGTTCTTTCGTTGATTTCCATTCTTCGAGGTAGGCAGCGGGTTGAAATATGGGGACGAACAATTTCGAATGTTCTTGTCAAACGGGCGTTTACCATCATGGTTCTTGGAATCGTTGTTGTAATGTCGACGACTTTTTTACTTGTATTCTTTGAACAGAATGAAGCCCGTTTTCTGGATCATCTTTTTGAAGCAACAAGTGCTTTCGCCACCGTTGGCGTTTCGACTGGAATTACTGCAGACCTCTCACTTCCTTCAAAATATGTTGTTATTGTGACCATGTTTCTGGGAAGAATCGGACCGCTGACGTTATTAGTTGCATTAGCGGGAAGAATGAAAGATGCTCGTTATGAGTACCCGGTTGAACGGGTGACATTAGGGTAATGTTTTTCGGACATGACCTTTATTTGGGTTGAATTATCAGAAGGAGATTCACGTGCAAAGCGTGGCAATTATAGGCTTGGGACGTTTTGGAATATCACTTGCAAAAGAATTAGGATCTAGTTCCACGCAGGTGATTGCCATTGATCGGTCAACACATTTAATTAATGAAATCAAGGAACATGTTGACTTGGCTGTTAAGCTTGATTGTACAGATCAGGATGCATTGTTAAGCCAGGGGATTGACAAGGTTGATGTTTGTGTTGTGGCGATCGGTGAAAACTTTGAAGCAGCTTTGCTGACAACCGTGATTGTCAAAAAACTCAATATTCCGAATATTATCTGCAGGGCGCAATCAAAATATCATGCAGAAATATTTATGCAAATTGGTGCAACAAGAGTCATCCAGCCGGAAATCGAATCAGGAACCCATCTCGCCAAGCAATTGGCAAACCCTCACTTGAAAGATTTCATAACTTTAGCAGAAGGGTTTTCGCTGGTGGAACTATCTGCTCCGGATGCGTTTATCGGGAAATCACTTTTAGGTTTGAAATTACGGAAAGAATTTGGGGTGAATTTAATTTTTATCAAACGCCCGGTACCAATAGAAGAAACCGATGAAGAAACGAGCACGGAGACTACTGTCGAACCGGAAATTGAAGGGGTCTTCCCGATGGCAACGGAATTGATTCAGGAAAATGATATTCTGGTTCTTGTTGGCTCGAACGCATCCCTTTCCAAACTACCTAAGTAAAAAGTTTGTGTTTTTTTAATTATGAACCCTTATAGACTTTCAGAAGAGAATTTACTTATTGTTCATTAAGCCAGGAATCGCAGATGGACTCAAATGAACATGAATTCATTTTAAAAGAAAAAGAATTATTACCACTAAGACCCGAAGGCATGAAGATTTTAAAATAACACTTTTGGCAATTATATTTTTCTTTGTGTCTTTCTGACTTTGTCGAAAATATTTATTTTTTATAATCTCTCCGTGATCTTTGCATAAAAATATATTTATTATAATTATAATATCTGCGTCAATCTGTGTTTATCTGTGGTTCAATCTTATAAACATAATAAACTTGTTTCTGTGTGCTTAGAAATTTGGCCTTAGAAAATATTGATTAAAAAACTATGAGGTACAACCTGTGAAACACCTTACTAAAATATTCCTGCTCCTGATTTTACTGGCTTCTGTTTGTCATCCGATTGCAAATGCTGGTGAACAAAAAATTAAAACGCTACAGGAAATTCGAGCTCTTTTATTAAGCAAACGGATTTTAAGTGCAGAACAGAATCAACAAATCAGTACATTCTTTTTGAACCATTATAAAAAGCAAAACGTTGATTTATCAAAAGGGATGCACCGTTGCGTTATCCAGAAAACTAATGATGGTGGTGGATATGCGGGCTGGTTTTTGAAAGCATCCGCTGAGAGTCATCCTTCCATCTACGCAGAAAAACAGCGTCATTGGAAAATGCGTCAACTCGGTGATACCGGCTATTTTACGTGGGTTGTAAAATTTCCCAGTTTTTCATCGGTTCATTGGCGCTATGAAATCAATGGCAAGCGATCTCCTGTGGGGGGAAACAATCGTTTTGGGTTTGAATCTTATGAATGGTTAGCTGACAGCAAAAAACAGGAAGGCGTTCCTGTTGGAAAATTGATTCAAATGCAAAAGCATACCAGCAAAATAGTTTATCCCGGTTCTGCACGCGACTGGTGGGTTTATGTTCCCGCGCAATACAAAAAAGGAACCCCTGCAAAGCTGGTTGTTTTTAATGATGGAAGTGCATACTGCCACGGTGAAGGAAGTGCCTGCATTGTGATGGACAATTTAATTCATAATAAGAAAATTCCTGTGATGATTGCCTTATTCATCCAGCCGGGGGATATTGCTTCTCAAGTTCCGGCCAACTGAATCGAACAACATTTCCGATATCGAAGTAGCTGCCTACCAAGTCAGATTCCAGTTCGTCAATGAATCTAGCTAATTCAACGGGACTGAGAAGGAAATTATTCCAGACGTTTTCCAGAAGGATTTGAATGCCAAGTTCTTTAGCCAACGGAAGCAGTTTTCGGATTCCTTCCTGAACACGATGGTATGCTTTTCCATAAGAAGTGTTTTTATTCACAATACCCGGAACAAGAAGTACGGAAGTCGCTCCACACGCTTTGGCATCTCTCAATGATGATTCCAGTGAATGAATGATGTAGGAGAATATTTTATTATCAGCATGAGAAATCGGCATTTTCCAGTGTTCTGAATTGAGAATGCCATGTATGGGAAGCCCGGTATTCTCTTTCGCTTCAATCACTTCATCAACCAGCAGTTTTTTTGAAGTTTTGACTTCAATTCCATCAAACCCGAGTGATTTAACAAGCTGGAATTTTTCGGTAACGGTCATGTCTCCTCTCACCATTGAGAGTTTAACTGCTTTTTTAAACCGCTTCTTTCCAGGTTGAGACGGTTTTTCATCCTCAGCAGAGAGAAGTTGGTTTTGAATTAGAGATTGCCCGACCAATGCAGCACCGGTTGCTGTAATTCCTGTCACTTTTAAAAACGTTCGCCGAGGTGTTTTTGTTCTTGGATCGGATTGTTGCTTCATAGTTGTTTAATCTCCGGCGAGAATATATTCGCGATTGAGTTTGATATTTAATGAAATGATAAAATTATTTCCGTTCGAGGATTTTATCCATTCGATCAGCAATATCTTTCAGGCGTTCTTTACCCCCACCTGAAACCTCTGCAGTCGCCCAGCCTGAGTAGCCAATTTCTTTTAATGCTTTAACAACCGTTGGCCAGTCACAATCGCCTTCGCCCAGTTTGGATTGAAAACCTGCGCCAGGGCCTTTGGTATTCTGCAATTTTCGACTGTATTCTTTGATGTCCAGTTTTTTAATCCGATGGCCGAGTGCAAGTATCCAATGTTCCGGCCAGCCAAATCGAACAACATTTCCGACATCAAAATAGCTACCTACCATATCAGATTCCAGTTCATCAATGAACCTTGCCATCTCAACGGGGCTGAGAAGGAAATTATTCCAGACGTTTTCCAGAAGAATCTGAATTCCAAGTTCTTTAGCCAATGGAAGCAGTTTTCGAATTCCTTCCTGTGTTCGCGTATAAGCTTTGCCATAGGAAATATCTTTATTCACTACACCCGGAACCAGCAAAACAGAAGTTGCTCCGTAAGCTTTT
>JAJRVU010000532.1 GCA_024277145.1 Planctomycetota bacterium | reverse complement strand
GAGTGCGCTGTAGGGTTGATCTTCCTTAAGACGGTTCGCATACTCATAATAACTATAACCCATAATAGGAAAAAGATCTTTGTCTGATTGCCGTTGCAAGACTCGCTCAACAGCCTCTAACTTCTCATCAACTAATTCACGCACGCGCTCTTCACGAACTGCAAGTGCGCTTGCAAGAATATTTGCTTCTGCTTTAGCTGATGTTTCCTGCATTTCAAGATATTGTGCAAAGATCACAATCAGGAAAAGATCAAGTAAAGGGGTCAGCTGGAATGTCAGCTTCCGAGATTTTTTAATCATTTTTTCTCTCCAGCATGAAAGGAGAGTTCTCGTTTGACTTTGGCGACTGTGTCTCGCATGTGGAGTCGGTTTTCGCTTAACCGAGTGAAAGTGGTTTCCACCATACTGTTGACAAACATCAGAATAATGGCAGCAATGAGTCCTGCAAATGTGGACCAGATGGCATCGCCAAATCGACTGACGATCACATTCACGCCCACGGTTGCTCCTGCGGTTCCGCTTCCCTGTAAAGCTGCACCGATGGCAAGAATCGTTCCGAGAACTCCCGCCAATGGATAAGCCTCAATCATGGTTCGTGCAATGGTGTAGGTTGTTTCAAATCCCATCGAATGAAAATAATTGCGTCGTTCATCCAGAATGCTGACACGATCTTTTAGCAGGGCCTTGTCCTGAACGCGGTCTGTCTCTTCAAGAACATCGTTCACATCAGCCAGGAAGGCGTCAACCTGATCGGAAAGATGGGTTGTGGAATCAAGGACGGATCGGTGTTTCAGATTTCGGGTGAATTGATCAAGTGATGATGTCATCTGTTTCAGATCACGACGCGACCAGAAATAAAGGATCGTGAATAGAATCAGATGAATCAGGCACGCGACCAGAATGACAAAGGTGGATATCTTCGAAAGATGCTCAATCAGATTTGCGTACACAAACCGCTCCTGTTGCTATTAAATTGTAGTTTGAGAGATGTTCAGAGCCTGATAAGTCCGAAAGGCTTCAAGCTAATTATAACGTAAATTCAATGGTCGAGAACAGTTGCAGATCAAAAATGACCAGATTTCAAAATTATTTATAATTTTTCCAACATTGAGAATGAGTGTGGCGTAATTAGCAGATATTCAACTTGAACATGTCTGAATAAGTCGGTTTGTCGAACTCGTCTCAGAATTTGATTTTGCCCGATAAAGTCGCTGTATCATTGTTGCGCATCAGAAAATTATGGGAAGACTTCGGTTTCTGCATTTGTCTGGAGTGTTGGGGCATTAATCCTTGGGATTGTGATCAGTTCCCATAAAGCAGTGATGCTTCCGAAAAGATTCAGCAAAGAACATACTGGCAATGGAAATTCAACGTAAGATGAGGTGAAAAAACTATAATCCCGTTTCAACGTTTTCTTTTTGCGGTTATAAATAAAAAAAACCTGTCAAATTTTGACAGGCTTTCGGGATTCGCGGGAATCCATAGTTGTTTTTTCTTAGATGATGTAAAGAGAGTATCGGATTTTTAATCGAGTAACTGAACCCTATGCAGGTATTATTTTACCCTGTTATTATTTCACTCTGCAATCAAATGTGACTTTTGCTGACTGATGCCCTTTCAGTTCTTCTGAAATTTCAAACGTCAGGATGAGAGAGCCTTCCCCGTTATCATAAACATCCAGTCGACCTTCGAGTTCTGAGCTTGCACTTTCTGAGATGTATTCCAGTCTTGGTGTCAGGTTATCAATAACTCGGATATTTTTTAATTCACGGTCACCTAAATTAGTGAAGTGAATTGTGAATTTGACGATTTCTCCTCGTTCAGCAGATTTTTTGTCTGCCATTTTAATGATTTTAAGTCGTCCTTTTGTCTTTTGGTCTTCTTCTCCAACGAGTTCAGACAGGATAAAGACAGATTCAATATTCATTCCGGCTGAAGTGCTTGCGCTGATGATTGGATTGTCATCGCGTGTCCAGGTAATTGCTGCCTGCATGCCTGATGCAAGGACTGCTTTATCTTCCTGGTTAAATCCTCCGAAGTATGTTGTTACCAGATCAACATAGGTGTTGTTTACTCTGGAGTTTTCACTCACAACAGTTCTTTCAGATAAGCCTGAGAGGACAGAATCGTAATCCAATCCACTTAAACGAGAACGAACCCGAATACGATCCGTTCCGACACGCTGACCATGATGTGATGTTGCAATTCGTTTTTTCATGCCTCCGGTTCGTTCTGTACGATGACTTCCTGCGACTTTGGCAATCTCTACGCCAGCAAGAGGTTTGTGGATTGTTCGTACTGCCCCGAATCGAGGAGAATAAATCATCACTTCATTGGTTGGTTTTACAATTGTTTTTCCGGTGTGGTCTGTGTATTCAGCAAATGTATCTTCCGTCTCTAGCCCGCCATAACCATATTTGTCGAAGTGGATCGGAAATTTTCGATCACCTCCATCAAGTAAATGTTCATCCCGAAAGTCTTCCCAATTGGCTCTGTTTGCAATGGCTTCTTCCGGTGTGTGAGAAGAGGAAACATTCTGTAATGGTTTGCGTGGTTCTGCAGAATTAGTGATTGTTTTGAAAATTGGTTTAACTTGATGTGTAGGAATATTCTGAACAGTTTGAGGGTCTGTTTTTAAAACAAGTTGGTCTGTTGATGAGGTTTGTTTGATTTCATTCTTTACTTCTTCAGGTCTATTTTCTTCTTCAGAAGGAATGATCAGCAAAGATTCATTATTTGCAGTTTTTGTGATTTCGGTATGAGTCATGTTTGACTCAGTTACCGTGGTTTTAATTACTTCATCAGGTAGAATTGGCAAAGGGATTTCAAATGGTTCCTCATTATTTGTAGCTGGTATTTCCTGATTGGAAGAATCTTCAGGTTGAGTGAAATTAATTACAGAAAGTTGGGAATCGCCCCCGGAAATAATATTTTCTGTTCGAAGAGAACCACCACAAATGACTCCTTCGTTGTGTTTGTTATTTGTTGTTTCATTTTCTGCCGATTTGTTTTCAGTCAACCCATAGTAATTATTAACGGCATTATCAGTATAAGAGGATTCCAGTGAAACGGATTTTGGTCCGGATGCACAGGAGCATAATCCGATGACGGACATTGAAAGAAAACCTGTGAAGATTGTTCGAATTTGTTTTTTCATGTTCATGCTTTTAAAACCGAAATATTAAGGGGCTGATTTCTGAGAAAACTGCTCTAATCAATTTTTCTGTTTGGTAAACGGATCGGTCCGTTGCCTGCAAAAAATGCGATGTCATTGGAAAATTTGTCTGGCTGTCTTCCCCCAATTCGAATGATAGCCATCGGTCTTCCAAGTTTGTCTGCTTCTCTCATTAAATTTTTGTGCATGGGGATCGTTTTAATGTCTCGTCGACCTCCATCAAGTACGGGAAAAACATTTGCAGTACGCGGTTCTTCCAGATACACAATTTTGGTGACCATGCTTCCTTTTAATGCGAGCTCGATTTCCTTTTTCGTAATTTCTACAGGAACAGGAAATTTTCCTTCTTCACCTTGAGGTGGATGGGTATGGTCAATGAATTCCACTGTAGGATAGAGTTCGACATTGGGATATTCTTTCATTTGGCCAATGCGAAAACGGTAGACATACCCCACAGCAATTCCTACTTGAAACGGAGCAGGGTGAGATTGTGTGGATGCACCATTGTTATGGAACAGGCTGACCGAGCCATCAGACGGAAGAATGAATTTTACCTGTTGGAAATGACCGGGAATCGTTTTACCTGTTCCTCCTGCCCAGATAGATGCCACGCCCGGAGGAGTGTTCTGGTTGAGAAGGTGGTACGACCGATCAGTGCCTACATGGTTTTGTGCAAATGTATTGTTCAGGTTGGAAAGTAATATCATCCCAATGATGATGCTTCCTGACAGGTTCGTCTGGATTGCTTTCATTAATTCTGATCCTAAAGCGTATTACGCTTTCTTGTGGCCGCGGAGGACGCGTTTAAATCTTCTTGTATTTATGACTGAAGAAGACCGTTAGAATATTGATGAAACAAAAAAACGGGATGTCGAGTGAAGAATATCATCGATACCCCGTTAGAGAAAACGGTTTCCTGTGAACTTTATGGAAGGTTCCAGGCAGGTTGAGAAACTTCACCCGGAGAATGGACAGGATGTGATTCCTTGTATTCCATATGTTTCACGGGATGAGGTAATCGGTAGCCCGGTTCATGTTTCACATCCAGAAGGAAGTGATCCACTGGCTTTCCAATATCAACTCGGGTTTGATTTCTGATTGTGTGAGATTTCAAGCCTGCAGGTCCGCCCAACGGAAGGTGTGGAGGTCCCGGTAACCCGATGGGTGTTCCAGTTGTGGGCATTCCCCATGATTGCATATTGACTCCTGAAATTGGATTGTATGCAGGTTGTCCGGGAATTCCACCATTTCCGACAATCGTAGGAAATGGAACACCTGATGGTCCGCTTGCAATTCTGGAAATCGGTTTTGGTGGAGCATACTGCCCCTGATCTCCATCGTAAGAGACGGTCTGGATGTTTCCGCTACCATTGCCTGCCTGAAGATTACCCGGAGCACCTGGCATTTCCAAATCCATGTTTCCAATTCGAAGAACACACATGATGGTTCCGCGTCGATCTGCTTCAGCAACTGCATCCACGCCGGGATCAAGTCTTGTTGAAACAAGTGTTTCGACATCTGCAATAGCAAGTTCCTGATGTTTTGCATCGGGAAGGTAAATTACTTTGGTGACAAAGTTACTGTTTTCCACCTGATCCAGATCTTCATGAGTCAACTCCACCGGAATGGAATTGTGTGAAAGATAAGCATCGGTTCGAGGGTGTGTAGGATAAACCTGCAAGGTTGGATAGAGATTAACTCCTTCACGACCTTCTCCAGGAATATTTGCTAATTTCAATCGGTACGTTGCACCTTGATTGAAGTTATAGCGTCCCGGTGCGACTAATTGATTTTCAGCATAGCCTGTATCAATCATCCATCCGATTGACATTCCTGCAGGTCCGAGAAATCGAACCTGAGAAGTTTTGGCAGAAAAACTTGGAATGGTGCGGCTGGCCACAACATTCATAACTCCTGGCCCGGGTCCATCCACCATCGGTCCCGGTCTTCTCATCATGGCAGCAGGTGGAGCATGGAACTCACCTTTATCAAATACTCCATGATTCACGATATCACTGGCAAAATTTGACTTTGTGATATCAGGGCTATCTAGTGCGCAACCCACACAGATAATCAGTAAAGTGCTAAGTGCTAGAAAGTAGAATTTCATCACGTCCCCTTTTAGGTATTCCGTTAATTCTGGAAACCACGCTGCCAGACTTTCAATGACACAATTGAAAGATGTCAGCTTTTGTTTTTCCCTATAATTTGTTTGATAGTCTGATTTCTCAGAATTACGCTCGACCCGAATGACTCTTTTTGTCAAAATACAGCCTGTGGCTCATAATCGGTTGATTGATTTCCCCTGAAATTTTCAAGGACAATCTCCTGATATCTGTGCCAGAACGAATTTCCGAATAGATTCCCGCTTGTTTTCACCCCTTTTTTCAGGTGAGAACTGGCTAATACTTTGATTTTGAGCACTTTGATTTCAAATCGTCAAAATGTAAGAATTCGCCGTATGAGGTTCTTAATCGGAATTCTCGGACCGGATTCTTTGGTAAAATCCCTATTTTCGGAATAAAATGTCTAATCAGAATATCTTTACAAAATCGCACTTGCCTTACGGGGCCTTGTCTATACTTCTTATGTTGACTATTTTGACATGTGGCTTGCATGCAGAACCGCCAAAGACGAATAAGACTGAGAAGCCTGTCCCGACAGAAAAAGCAAAAAAAGAGGCAGACCTCAAACAGGCTGCAGAAGCAAAAGCAATCCTGCTCAAATCAAAAAACATGCTTCTGGAACTGCGATCTTTAAAAGCAAAAATTAAAGAGACAATTGTTGTTGGAAATCGACGATTCCGCGCTTCCGGGGAATACCTTCAAGGATCAGAACGAAAACTGAAACTTAATCTGGAAGTGAAATTGGGGGACACTGAAGATCCTTTAAAGGGATCATTGCTTCAGGTTTGCGACGGACAGATTTTGTGGTCACGATATAACGTGAGTGGTAAAATAAGGCTGACCCGTCGTGATGTAGGGCAGATTTTAAAAGCAGTTGAAGAGTCTGATGCAATTCCTCAGAATATATTAGTTGCTGAATTAGGGCTTGGGGGAATTCCTACATTGCTTGCAGCGATTGAAAAAAATGTCGCCTTCAAGAAATCAGGGATGCAAACAATTGAAAACCGGGAGTATCATGTCATTGAAGGAGAATGGACAGAAGAATTCCGTAAGAAATTTCATCCGGATGGAATACCTGTGGTCAAATTGCCTACGCATGTTCCCGATAAAATCAGGATCTATTTTGATCAAAAAACATTATTTCCCAGAAGAATTCTTTACCTGAAGAAGAACTACAAAAAAGAGACATTCCTCCCTATGGTCATGCTGGATTTTGTGGAAGTGGTTTTGAATTCACCGGTTGATGATAGCCAGTTCAACTTTATTCCTGCGGATAATGAGAGTCCGGTGGATATTACCTCATCCTACTTAAGCAAACTGAAATCATCTAAGAAACCGAAAAAATAAGCAGTTAATTCACGGAAGTGATTCATGGAAGATATCGTGAGTAGCGGAATTCAAATTAACGAGGATCGGCTGTTTTCCGTTCGCAAGTACGTTTTTTCCAGTTGGTTTCTATCAGCATTGCTTCATGCTGGCATCCTGTTTGTACTTTTATTCAATATGACAGGTCAGGTTGGCTTATTGTCAGTGGGTGAAAATTCCCAATTCAGGCAAGTGGGGATAATGCTTTTGCCTGCTGAAAAACCTGTGCAAAAAGATGGAACGAATAATAAATCTCAGGAAAAAAAAACTGATCAAAAAAATGATTCTGATCAAAATGAAATCATCCCTGCCGAGAGTTCATTAACAGAAGTACAAAAAAAAGAAGAAAACAAGCCTGAATCTCTTCAGGAAAATTCAAAAGAAAAACAGATTCAACCGGTTAAAGAAATCCCAACTGAGAAATCAGTTCCAAAATCCAATGTCGTGAATAATGTCGCTGAGACAGGGGAAAAGAATCCCGGTCAAGAGATTGATAGTAATGAATTGAGTGCAAGCGAAGAGGGGCATTCGGAATCTGATACTGGAGCCCTTCAAAAAAATGAGACGATCTTCTTTGGCTTGAAGGATAAAGGTATCAGGTTTGTCTACTTGATTGATGTCTCTGCCAGCATGGAAGGCATAGCCATTGAACGCGTTAAAAAAGAAATGGTTGCCAGCCTGAAACATCTTAAAGCAGATCAGTTTTTCCAGATATTGTTTTTTAATCGTAAAACTTATTCTGTCAAAATACGCAGGAAACAAATAAATGGAATGTTTCGTGCAAGTAAAATGAATCAGAAGGCTGCAGAAACAATCATCAAGAAAATTCAGACTGACGGGGGAACTCAATATTATTCTGCGATCCATAAAGCAATTGGATTAAACCCGGATGTCATTTATTTATTGTCAGATGCAGGTCTTCCCGGTTTAAGTGCAGGTGATTTGAATGCCCTTAAAGAATTGAACCGTGGAGCGTCTCGAATACATACAGTTGAATTCGGAAAAGATCCTGAAATCAAAAAAGCAAATAACTTCTTACGTCGGCTTTCAACACAGAACAATGGGCAGTACCGGTATTATCATGTCAGGAATTAGTCACTTGCGGAAATTACAAATATCAAATAATCATAATGAACGGCTCTTCTTGGGGATCGTCATTATTTTGATGGCGGTATTCTGCCTGGGTGTGGGAAACGAGCTTTCTGCAGATCAAGTTTCAGAACAAGAGGTCAACGTCGCGAACAATTCAAATGTAGAGTCAACAACTCCTGAGATTAATGTTCGCGATTTGCTTCGATCAGCTGGTTTTTTTGGATTAATACTACTCATTCTCAGTTTGACAATGATTTCCCTGATCATGGAACATCTGCTTACTTTGCGTCGAAAAGTTTTAATTCCGTCTGATTTGGTGGAAACAGCGGGGACGCTGATTAAAAAACGAAAATATCGAGAAGCTGATCAATTATGCAAGGAGTCCCATTCACTTTTGGGGGAAGTTCTTCATGCAGGATTACTTGAAATCAACGCGGGCTATTCTTCAGTGATTAAAGCGATGGAAGATTCCTGTTCTCAAATCTCTTCCAAAATGTTGCGAAAATTACAATATCTGAACGTCATTGGAACCATCGCCCCCATGATTGGATTGCTGGGAACTGTCTGGGGATTGATGCTTGCGTTTCTGGAATTCACGAATAAAGCAAATCCCCAGGTTTCGGAATTGGCTCCGGGAATTTATAAGGCATTGGTGACAACACTTATGGGGCTTTCGGTGGCTGTTCCTGCATTGGCATCATTCGCAATCTTTCAAAACTGGATTGATGAACTGATTGCAGAGTCTGCATTAACTTCAGAGCATCTTTTTACTTCTTTAAAGCAGGATGAATTGCACGGGAAAAGAGGAGGTCAATCGTCTGGGGAAATGGTTAAAGAAAAAATCCAAAGGGAACAGGAACATCACAGGATTCCGCCGATTGTCAGGGAGAAAGGAGCCAATGAATGAAAGTTCCTTCGACCAGAAAAAGACAAGGTATTCATTTTAATTTGACACCCCTCATTGATGTTGTATTTTTATTGATCATATTTTTTCTGGTGTCGAGTCATTTTGTTCGTACTGAAGCAGGCGTTGAAGTGAATCTTCCATCAATGGGATTATCGGAAGCCGATTCTCCTTTGCCGAATCATTTGGTGATTACGATTACAAAAAATGTGAAGTGGTATATTAATAAATCGGAATACCAGATGGATGAAATCAAAAATAAAATATTAAAAGAACTAAAAGCGACTCCTGATCTGGTGATTAAATTAAGGTGTGATGAAGAAGTGAAATACCGCGTTGTTGAACCATTTATTCGGTTTTGCCAATCTCAGGATGTGAGCGAAATCCAATTCGCTACAAAAAATCGTAAGTAGAGTATACCGTTAATCCACTTGTCTAATTGAGCTTATTTTCTGATATGAAAATTCCTTCTTGTTATGATCGTGCGAATTCTCAGCAGGATTCTGCAATGACACCCATGATTGATGTGGTGTTTTTGCTTTTGATCTTTTTTGTTTGCGCATCTGCAGTTCCCGTGGCTGAAACGATTATTTCGTCACCATTAAAAAAAATGGAGACAGAAAAAAACTCATTACCTGTTGTGATAGACGAGAAAAAAATTGCAAAAATTGTGATCAGGAACCCCGATCAAAGGGGAGATGTCTACAAAATTTCTATTGGTGATGAAGATCAACATCAGTTTTTAAAATGGAACGCATTCCAGAAATATTTAAATCAGCACCAGAAAGAGCTAGATGGCAAACCCGTTGTTCTGGATATTGGTTCTGATGTCACCATGAAAACTGCGTTGGAAGTTTACGACTTGTGCCAGCAGAGCAATTTTCAGGATGTCTCCTTCGGCGTGAGAGAAATATCATCTGGTTCCGTAAAATGAACAGAGGCTTTCCAAAAGAAGTTTATTATTTACTCGGGGTCAGGAAATTGTGGTATCGCATCCAGTTTTCACAAAGTTTGGGCCAACTTGAAAGTTGTTTGTCATCTTTAGCCAGTCCAACTCCGTGTCTTCCCGGTTCATAAACATGGAGTTCTGCTGGGACTTTGTTTTTGGTTAAAGCCAGATAGAACAGAACGCTGTTTTGCACCGGAACTGCTTGATCATCCGTTGTATGGAAAAGAAATGTTGGCGGTGTTTTTTCAGTAACTTGTAAGTGATTTGAATATTTCTTGATGAGAGATTCGGATGGAGCATTTCCCAACAAATTCTTTCGCGAACCTTTGTGTGTGTAGTCATCTTGCATAGTGATGACTGGATAAAGTAGAACAAGCCAATCAGGTTTGCAGCTAACTCTGCCTACCGGATCTTTGGCGTTTGGATCACCAGCATCAAATTTTGTTCCGGCTGTTGATGTTAAATGTCCTCCTGCAGAGAAGCCGAGGATTCCAATTCGGTTTGGATCCAGACCTCTTTCTTTTGATTGAAAACGGACGGTTCGGATAGCTCGCTGTGCATCAAGCAAAGGAACAGGCTGCCCGTAATGAGGAGCTAATCGATATTGAAGAATAAAAGCGGTGACTCCAAAAGAATTCAGCCATTTGCCGATGTCATCGCCTTCATGTCCTAATGCATGCCCGCCATATCCTCCCCCCGGACAAACAACAATGGATGCTCCATTGGCTTCCCCCTGCTTGGGCGCATAAACCGTTAATGTTGGAATGTCGTGAGGTTCAGTTCCTTTTGAAAACGGAACTCCTTCTGACCAGAGAGGGAATTCCGGTCCTGTTAAAGGAGATTTGTCTTTTGCATTTGTGATATTCATGGTAGCAATGCTCAAGCCGATTATAATTAATAAAATTCGGAATATGTTTTGTTTCATTTTAGTTACCAACTGGGAGTGAAAAAGTGAAATTGCATTCGGTTCAAAGAAGGTGTTCATTATACTAACGATAGACATTCTTTTTGAGTTCTTTCAAAGAATAAAAAGTATTTCGCCAGGAAATACCACCATTTTTCAAAGTGATGATTGCGGATCTCCAAAAGGCGAAAAGCATAAGAAGAAGTACTACAGGAAAAACAAATAATGTTTTCCAATCAACTCCGAGAATAACGGTATAGAACAGATAAGCGGAGTGAACAAAAATGAGAATAGCCCAAAATCCGTATGCTCGCGCATCGTGAAAAATGAAAACGGCCAGATAGGGAAAGATAAAAAAGGCAAATAATGCAGTTGTCATCATGAATAATTTATTGAGAGAGTATTCCAGAGCAGCGAAACCATTTTTTTCGAGCCCGGTGATTACTTTCCAGGCTGATTCCTGCCAGCGGACACGAATCATTCCCAGCCCGTTGAGAAAATCTTGTTTGAATCCTTCTCTTTTGACGAGTTTTCCAATTTTGACATCATCAAGGACATCCATTTTAATTGTCTGGAATCCCCCGATTGTTTCATAGGTTGTTTTTTTTATCAAATTAAAAGCCCCAATTCCTGCGTATGCAAATTTAACAGGGGTTGGAATTAACCAGATGAAACTTCCTGCGAAAAAAAGAAAACCAAAACAACTCCCCAGGGCTTTTTCCAGAAAAGATTTGGCCACCATTTCTGGAAGCAGGCAGAGATGGTCCAGATTGTTATCCAGGGAATAATTCATCGCAAGCCGAATAGCATCCGGTTCAAAAATAATGTCTCCATCGGTGAACAGGAGATAGTCACTATTTGATTCCTGCTGTGCCAGATGCATTGCATGATTTTTTCCCAACCAGCCTTCGGGTAATGCTTTGTTATGAATGACTTTTAAATTAGAGTGTTTTTCTGAAAGTGCATCCATTACTCCACCCGTTCCATCCGTTGAACGATCATTCACAGTTATGATTTCAAGGTTTGGATAATCAGAATTTACGAGGGACGTCAGGCATTCCGAGATCTTTTTCTCTTCATTACATGCAGGAACAATGACGGAAAGAGTTGGAAGCTGATCAGGATTAATTTTAATTTTCATCGCTGTTGATTTAGAGCGTTTTCCGAGCATGAAGAAATTTGGTCCCATGGAAAACAGCCAGAGTATAAAGCCTAGCCATCCCCAAATCATGAATAGATACCACATCTTAAATTACTTTTTTTAATCTGTTTATTTACGCAGGATTGATCCTTCAGTGGGACTCAATCCTATCTGGAATCAATCGGAAAATTCAAATCGGTTGAAGCGTAATGTAAACGTTTGCTTTACAAAAGTGTTCATAGATCTTTACAGAGACAAATCTCCTGAAAATTGATGCGAGGAAAACATCGAGATTTAATGATTCGTAACTGCAATGATAATAGTATGTTATGAGAAAAAACCGGTTGTGGGAGTTACGAGGATTCTCCTGATGGAACGGGTTATGCCTGCTTTAGCAGTTATGCCAATAGTTTCAGGCTGGCTTGGTGGTGGAAGTGATGATCCGTTTTCAAGCTGACGAAGTGCCTGTGAATTCATTGGTTCTATTACTGTTTAATTTGACCATTTTTTAAAGGGTCATATGCACAACAGATAGAGAAAACGCCAAGTTTTTCGGTGACCTGAGAGACCACCGGAATATACCAGCATTTGCTGGTGAACTGAGGCTGTCAGGAAACTGGCAGCCTTTTTACCGGTCAACGCAGTTTTTATTCACTGGTTATTTTTTCATCAAAGTGAATTGGCTGATTGATAATAAATGTTTTTCATAATTTAAAAAAAGGCAAAAAAATGAACACTTTAAGAACTCTCTGGAGAGATGATGGGGGATTTATTCTCTCGGCAGAATTAGTTTTAATTCTGACAATCGGCTGTATCGGGATGATCGTTGGACTGAATAGCGTAGCGACTTCAGTGACTAATGAACTCAACGATATCTCAAGTGCAATTGGCACAATCGATCAAAGCTATTACTACAATGGTTTAACTAAAGCTGGTCATGCTGGTGTTGTTGGTAGCGGATTTGCAGATGGTGCAGACTTCTGCGATTGCTCTATCGTGACACAGACTCAAGCTGCAATTCATGGGAATTCCAGTGCTTACAGTGAAGCATCTGGTTACGCAGGTACTAGTGCATACGGAGGATCCTATGCATATTCTGGTGCATTTGCCGGAGCTGCAGCAGGAGCCGGTGCAGGAGCCGGTGCAGGAGTTGGAGTGAGAGCCGGTGCAGGCGGAGCTTATGCGTTTGGTGCATTTGGAGTGGGAGCAGGTGGCGCATTGACAATCGGTGCTGGTGCTCTTGGAGTCGGTGCTGGCGGTGGTATTGCTGGTGCATTCACCTTTGCTGCTGATGGTACATTAGTGATTGTTCTTGCAGATGGATCAATCATTAATGTGAGTGCTACTGGCGTTATTGTTCGTGTCAGTGCTGCGGGAGCCGTTGCTGATGCTTCTGGAAATGCTTTTGCAGGAACTGCCTATGGTATTGCCCAGAATGGTTCTGTATTTGTCCTGACCATTGTTAATGGTAATGCAACAAATATGCTTGCAGCTGGAAACACAATTGTTGTTGTTGTAAATCCTTATCAACTCATTGGTGGATACGCAATTGCTAATAATGGAACTTTTGTACGAACTTTATCATCTGGAGTCATTCTGAATATCAGGGTCGATGGAACAATTGTTCTTGTCGCAACTGACGGAAGAGTTACTAATGAAGCTGGTGTTGTTATCCAGAATGTGGGTGTACTTTATTCATTATCTAGCACAGGAGTTGTTTCCGTTCTCTCATTGAAGGGGATGAACAGTTCTTCCAATACAACAAAAAAAACAGGTGTTATTTCTAACAGTCCTACTTTACCTTCTGCTCCTGCTCCTGTTATTGATACCGTTCCAGCTCCTGATTCAGGAAACGGAAAAGCGGTTGGAAATGGAAATTCTACAGGTAATGGAAAAGATGATTGCATGGATGGGAAAGGAAAGAAAGTGGATTGTGTAGAAGAAAAATCTGGAACGGATAAAACCAAATTGAAACCCGTTCCTGATCCTAAATACATCCATAAATAAATATAAGGGATAAATATAGCAGGGAAAGCCTTGTTTTGCCTTTTATATGCCTTTTATATGATAGTTAGAGACCAACTCTCTTCTGATTAGATTCAGGAGAGAGTTTTTTTATGGGCTTAGACACAATAATTAACAGATTGTTAATTCAAATTGTTAAGGAATGTTTACAGTTTGGTGTGATACTGAATATTTGTGACCTTCAATACTCTCATGGAAAAAAATATGTAGTTAAACTGTAACCCTATTTGTATTAAAGAGATAGGGGTTTCTTATATTGAAGTAAATTGTTCGAATTCAGGAGGGATATCATCTAGTTGGCACAGCCTCTGCATTATCTCATCAGGTATGTACCAGATGTTTCAGGCTATCTCTCAGCCAGTGTGTATGGAATTTCTGGTTAATTCAGTTCGATAGGCCATCATCACGTTTATCGAATCATCCGTTTTCTTGATAAATAGTAATAGAAAGTTTTTAACAATGATCACTACATTCAATGAAATGTTGGTCACATCTATGAGTCAAATTGATTCAACGGTGGTCGCAACGTTCAACCAACTAATGGAAGACCAGAATGGTTTCGTAATTTCTGCGGAACTTGTATTGGTCCTCACAATTGCAGTTCTTGCTATGGTCGTGGGACTACACGGTGTTGCTAAATCAGTGACACAGGAAATGAACGATCTTTCCAACGCAATCGGTGCTCTTGATCAATCCTTCATGTATAAAGGATTGCAAAAAGCAAATCATGCTTCAGTAGTCGGATCAGGATACGCAGATGCTCAAGACGATTGCGATTGCTCTGTTATTATTCAGCCATATCCAAACATTAAACGTGATGGTAGTGGTTACAGCCCTGAGGCTGGAAATTGGTAAGATTATTGCACATTATCCAGTTCCTGACCTCTTGTTAAGAATTGTTTAAAGTGTGAAAATCTGACTATAATGAAAGACTTCTGAGGATTCATTTCTCGGGAGTCTTTTTTTATTTGAAAATGCATAATTCATAAAGTTCTGTATACTGAAATGGTGTCTCGTAACAAAATTAGATTTTTAGTTTAAAGAATAGATTATGAATTTATCAAGCAGCATTTTTTTATCGTTATCATTATTGATGCTTTTGCAATTAAATGCACGATCCGAGGAATTATCTGTTTCCAGAAAACCAACGGTTCTTCTTCAGGGGGAAGGCAAATTAGAATTGGCCCCACATGGATTGGGAAATATCTATGCTCCCGATGTCCTTTATGAAAATGGCCTCTACCGAATGTGGTACGGCGGGCAAGGGAAAGATGGGCATGACCGAATTCTTTATGCGGAATCTCATGATGGCATAAAATGGGTTCGTAAAGGGTTGGCGATAGAAGATATCAATGCGAATCACGTTAATGATCCCTCTGTTGTTAAAGTGAATGGAATATATTTTCTATATTACACTCGTGCAGAAGTTGGCGTTATTGACAAAATTTATGTCGCTACTTCTAAAAATGGAATTAGATGGGAAAAGAAAGGACCTGCTGTTGTTCCGGGCGACAAATGGGATTCCCTTCTGGTCGGGCGACCCTCAGTATTGTATGAAGAGGGAGGATTCAAAATGTGGTATGATGGTCGGAAGGATTTGCCAATTGGAGCACTATCGGAAAACGTGCCTCAATCAAAAAACTCCCGTCGGAGTATCGGTTTTGCCACTTCGCAAGATGGTTTAGTCTGGTCAAAACATCCTACGCCTGTGTTTGAAAATAATGCAGGTGGTATTGATGTGAAGCGATTTGGGAGTAAATTATATATGGCGTATGAATCCCATTCAGGAACCAGAATTGCTGTAGGCAATGACGGAATTCATTGGCGTGATCGTGGTGTGAAAATATCGAAATCAGGAAAATCTATCGACAAGTATGGCCATGTCACTCCCTTCCTGCTAAATCTTCCAGAAAAAAAACGCGTGATTGTTTATTTCGGTGCTGCATCAAAATCGACATGGAATTATAATTGTATTGCTTCTGTTCGTTTGACATTGGATGAATTGAGACAATTCGACTTAAAGCCGAAATAGTGAAACTGCCTGTAGCATTACCTGTAACATTACCTGTGGAATATGAACCAAATAGAAGTAAAAAGAAACAAATGAAGCTGAATGAAGATGGAATAGTTCTTTTTCCAACATACGCATATTATCATCAAGCTACTGATGAATGGCGGGTTAAAATTCATGGCTGCTGTTACCATGTTCGCCATAATTCAAAACGAAAATATATTGCAAAAAGAATTGTAACGAAAATTTTGGGGTTCTCGCAGGATGTCTGGGAAAATTCTACATTTACGGAACGAATTAACCCCTTTTTTGCTGATCCGATTTCAGGTGCTGAAGTTATACTTGATGTAGCAGGAAGAGAATTCAAAGGGACTTCTGAGAATACCGGCCATTTTTATTTTGAAGCAAGCATTATTCAGGAAGAGCTGAAACAATATTCAGTGATGAATAAGGTTGAAGTTGTCGCAAAGTTAGCTGAAAACCCTGCGATTAATTATCAATCTTCCATAACTGTCATTCCCGAAAAAGGGAAGACCGTTATTTCTGATATTGATGATACGATCAAGATGACCGAGGTTTCTCAACAAAAGTCACTAGCCAAGAATATTCTGATTAATCCCTATGAAGTGATCCCTGGTATGGATCATCTTTACGATAATCTGAGGAATAAAGGCAACTATTTTCATTACGTCTCTCTAAGTCCATGGCAGCTTTTCTTACCACTTTTAAAAATGTTGAATAAAAATAAAATGCCTATGGATTCTATACATCTTCGTGAGTTTCATTGGAAGCAAATACGGTCATGGGAAAAGTTAAAAGGAAATCCTCAAGAGAAGAAGACTGCGATCAATAAAATTATCACAGATTTTCCACTGCATCAGTTTACGCTTGTAGGGGATATTGGCGAAGTTGATCCGGAAATTTATGCGGAACTGTACAAAGTCTATCCTGAGCAGATAGCAAAAATATTGATCAGGAGTCATGGTGATCATGATGATATAGAAAACCGGATTGATCAGATTTATTCAAATATTCCAGAAGAGAAATGGTTACTCTTTGAAAATCCACAGGAAATATCAGAACAAGGTTAACCATTTCTCAGGTGTCGTTGTTATTTTGAAGATTTAAGATATCCTGCAGATGATTGGAAAAATTTTCTTCTGCGTGATGTGATTTCTTCGGGATTAGACTGTTGTGTTTCCAAATCCATCAGGTTTGCCTGGCAATAACGACAGCCAACGGTCCTGATATGAAAATCAATATATTCTGTTTCGTTGATGACTAAAGTTCCCAACAGGAAGTTTCCCAGTTCCTGCCGTGATGGGCAACTGAGCCTTTGTCGCCTCCAGATTTCTCCAACGGTATGTCCTCCCTGATCTCGTTCCCTGATGAGAGTTGCAACCCTGTTCCTTAATGATTCCGAAGCGCGAAGATCCTGCTCAATGCGGACCATTTCATCGTTCTGGAGGGCTTCGTCCAGATAGCTGATTAATTGTTCTTTGGAATAATGAGTTGCATTCATAAAAATCTGAAGTTCATTCTTTGAGTAAAAAACCAGACAAATAATACGAAAGAGCTTAATGATTTTTGTCAGGCCAATATTCTCCTGACTTGCCAGCAGTGAAGATTCTAACGGAATACATTACTTCAAAGCTTAAAGAACTACTTGAGAATACAGGAATATTCATTATTTCATGACTTATTGGCTGTTTTCAAACCAATATTAAATTCCTTTGTTTATATAGTGTGTACAAAGGTATCTATTCTTGATGAAGTACGTGCAGATCGTTAGCATGTTGCTTGGTTTCTGGCGGAAGAGTTCAAAATTCATATCAATTTAAGATAATAATGCATGTGAATTACTTAAACAATTAGTTCATCAATGGTTAGGTCTGTATTCAGAAATGTCGGGAAGACTTCTGTTAGACGGCTGTGCAGATTGAAAACTAACCTGCCGCTGAATGTTGGAAACCCATCATTTTTCCTATAAACAGTAATTGAAATATTAGATTTACTGTATGAATTCATTAATTTCACAAAGTACAGTACCAGATTTAAGGAAACAGACGTGCCCGTAGAAGCAATAAAATTATCGCTTGAAGAACTTAAAGAAAAAGCGAAAGTGATTCGCCGTCACATTATTAATATGACAACTGCTGCAGGAAGTGGACACCCAAGCAGTTCACTTTCCGCGGTTGAGGTGGTTACATCCCTCTATTTTGCAGGTCATTTACGACTTGATCCGAAAAACCCGGATGCAGCTGATCGTGATCGTTTCATTTTGAGTAAAGGTCATGCAGTTCCTGTTCTTTATGCTGCGATGGCTGAACGAGGTTATTTTTCAACCGATGAGCTTCTCACTTTGAGAAAACTGGGAAGTCCGCTTGAAGGGCATCCTAACATGAAAAGGCTCCCCGGAATTGAAGCGTCAACTGGTTCTCTGGGGCAGGGTCTTTCCCTCGGAATTGGGCAGGCATTAGGGCTTCGCATGGATTCTCTCGACAGCCAGGTTTACGTCATGATTGGCGACGGAGAAATGGGTGAAGGACAGGTTTGGGAAGCATTTGCTACTGCGGATAAATACAAACTCGGAAACCTGACTGCAATCATTGATCAGAATGGATACCAACAGACCGGTGCAACCAAAGACGTTTTGGACTATGGGGATTTTGCTGAGAAAGTAGCTACTTTCGGGTGGCATACTCAAACCATCAATGGAAATAACATGGAAGAAGTTCTGAAAGCTCTGGAAGTTGCCAGCCAGCAGAAAGATAAACCTTCCCTGATTGTTTCAAGAACCCAAAAAGGCTTTGGAATTCTTCCCGTCATGGAAGAAGCAGGTGACATGAATTTCCACGGAAAACCATTATCAAAAGAGTTAGCAGAAAAAGCATTGGCTTTGCTGACTTAATGGACCATTCCTGTGAATCAAGAATTTAATTTATCAGAACGAAATAAATAAGAATAAGAGAATAGAAAATGGAAATTGGAAAAATTAGTGGATTGGAAATGGGACAGGCAACCCGAGATGCTTTTGGAGAAGCCCTTAAATCTTTAGGAAGTGACTATCCGAATGTGGTGACAGTTGATGGTGATGTCGGTAATTCAACCCGGACAGAGCCTTTTGCAAAAGCGTTTCCAGACAGATCATTTAATGTTGGTATTGCAGAAAGTAATATGGTCAGTGTTGCAGGTGGATTGGCTTCCACTGGGAAAATAGCAGTCGTTTCCAGTTTTGCTTGCTTTTTGTTGAATAATGCATTTGATCAAATTCGCATGTCGGTTGCGTTTCCGGGTTTGAATGTGAAGCTTGTCGGTTCTCACTCCGGGATTTCCATTGGGGAAGATGGTCCTTCTCAAATGGGAATTGAGGATGTCGCGCTCGCTTGTTCTCTTCCGGGTGTTGCTGTCATTGTTCCATGTGATGCAGAGAGTACAAAAAAAGCAACGAAAGCAATGCTGGATGTTGAAGGACCTACTTATCTTCGATTAGGGCGTGCCAATGCTCCGGTCATTTATCCTGATGGTTGTGATTTTGAAATCGGAAAATCGATTGAAATTAAATCTGGTAATGATGTTACCATCATTTCAAATGGTTTGATGGTTGGGATTGCGATGGATGCTGCCAAGTTACTTGAAGATGCTGGCGTTAATGCTCGAGTGATTGATATGCATACTGTCACCCCGATTGATGTTGATGCAATTGTGAAGGCAGCAAAAGAAACAGGTCGAATTGTTGTTGCTGAGGAACATTTGGCAGCGGGTGGATTAGGAGCAGCCGTTTCCCAGGTTGTTGTTCAGGAACATCCGGTACCAATGGAGTTTGTCAATGTTGGTGCCCAATATGCTGAAAGTGGAGACCCGCAGGGATTGCTTGACAAATACGGGCTGACTCCACAAGCCATCGTTGATGCTGCAAATCGTGCTGTGGGTCGATAATTGAAGTCGTTTTTGATTAAGGATTTTAGTGAATTCTTAATTGTTGTTTTTATGAATGATTTCTGCCGTTCAATTAAAAAAATGATTGACTGTTTTCATACAACTAGAAATATGTGTTCTTCTTAGTCTGAACCCATTCTGAATTGACTAGATCAGGTGCTCTGCACTACTTTAATAAATTGAGATAAAACCATTGGTTGAGTACCGATCCTTTACCAACACTGATCCACCCAAGCTGGTGAAGCTATGGCATTCCTGTCAATTAGGGCGGGGGGCTGCAGAAGGTTTTACAACCGATGCGATGGAATCGACAAATTTTTCTCAACTCTTTTTTGACCGAAAGGGATTAATTGTTGCAGAAGCAGATGATCGACTTATTGGGTTTATTCATGCTGGTTTTGGACCTTCCGATGATTTAACTTGCCTGGATTGTGCTAAAGGGGTTATCTGTACTTTAATGGTATTGCCTGAGTATTATCATCAGAGGATTGCTTCTGAATTATTAAAGCGAGCAGAGAAATACTTGATTGAGTGGGGTGCAAGATCAATTACAGCAGGACCACCAGGAAGAGATGCCCCTTTTAATTTTGGTCTTTATGGTGGAAGTGAACCTTCCGGATTTCATATTTCTGATACGAATATTATTTCATTCTTTGAAAAAAAAGGATATCAGGGCATAGAGCGTTTTTTGATTTTTGACAGGCATATCACGGAAACAAAAGATCCTGTTAATTTCCGTCTTGTTACGGCTCGAAGAAAAATGAAGGTGGTGATCACCCATCAGCCAAATGGTGCAAAATGGTGGTGGTTTGCCCGAATGGGAAGACTTGATTCCGTTCGATTTCAACTTGTTCCTAAAGAAGGTGGTGAACCTGTTGCTGGAGTGACTGCTACTGGGTTGGATTATTACCTGAATAAATGGCATGAAAGGTCCGTTGGATTAATTGATCTGGATGTCGTTGAATCAGAGCGAAGAAAAGGATATGGTCAACTTCTTATTGCGGATGTCTGCAAGAAATTGCGGGAAGAACTTGTGACACATGTGGAAGCTCATGCAAGCGAAAAGGATGAAGCGATCATCGGATTGCTCCAGTCAACTGGTTTCAGTCAAATTGATGAATCAATCGTTTTTTATAAAGAAGTGAAATGATTTAACGGTATAATCACCCGTTCGGTATTGTTTTTCTGTTTTGTGGTTATTTTTTTAGTGAAATTTTGAATAAATACGATGGCTAAAGATTTTCTAAAAGATGTAAAAGATGAATACGATGTTATTGTCATTGGCAGTGGGCTAGCTGGTCTGACATCAGCAAATGTACTTGCCAAGGCAGGACATTCTGTTCTATTGCTCGAACATCATTATCAACTGGGTGGATTGGCAACATGGTTTAAACGCAAGAACGGCCATATCTTTGATATTTCTTTGCATGGTTTTCCGGTAGGGATGATAAAAAGTTGCAGGAAATATTGGTCAAAGGAAATTGCAGATTCCATTGTTCCGTTAAAAGGTATTCGATTCGAAAATCCACAGTTTTCCATTAAAACTACTTTTACCAGGGAAGATTTCACGAATCACCTGATCGAAAAATTCAAAATTGATCCGAAAACTATTGAAGACTTTTTTGCCACCGCCAGAAAAATGAATTTCTTCGATGATCAGGGAATGACAAACAGGGAGCTTTTTGAAAAGTTTTTCCCGGGCCGTGATGATGTCGTTCGTTTTCTGATGGAGCCAATCACTTATGCAAATGGTTCAACATTAGACGACCCTGCAATTACTTATGGTATTGTGTTTTCCAACTTCATGCATAAAGGCGTTTATACTTTTCAGGGCGGGACAGATAAGCTCATTTCCATGATGAAAGGTGAGTTGGATAAAAATGGAGTTGATTACCGGATTCGTTCCCTGGTTGAAAAAATTGAAATCTCTGACGATAAAAAAGTTACGGGGGTTGTAGTCAATGGTCGTCGAATCGGCTGTAAGACAATCGTTTCCAATTCAAATATCAAATCGACAATCTTGAATCTTGTCGGTGAAGAGCATTTTGATGCTGATTTTGTTGAAGATACAAAAGCAATTCGACTCAATAACAGCAGTTGTCAGGTTTATATAGGAATAAAACCGGGCGAGAAAATTGACTACTGTGGCGATTTGTTATTCCATTCAGAACATAATGGTTTTGACAGTGACGCTATGTTAAGCATGAAAGTCAGCAGTCGAACATTCTCATTTTATTATCCATCTACCCGTCCCGGTTCTGATCGGTATGTCGTCGTTTCTTCAACCAATGCCAATTATGAAGACTGGGCTTCACTTTCTGAAGAAGAATACGAAGCTGCCAAGAAGGATCTCTGTGAAACCACTCTGGATTGTCTGGAACAATATGTTCCCGGTATTCGTGAAAAAGTAGATCATATCGAAGCCTCAACTCCTTGTACTTTCAAACATTACACCCGACATTTAAAAGGTTCTTCCTTCGGAACAAAGTTTGAAGGGCTGAAAGTTAGTAAAGAACTTCCTGAAAAAATTGGTGGTTTGTTTCATGCAGGCTCGGTAGGAATTATTATGTCAGGCTGGCTGGGAGCACTCAATTATGGTGTCATTGTTTCTAATGATGTTGATAAATATCTGACTCCCTTTCCCGTGAATGCCTGAAGCTATTAACAGTATTTCTTGAAGATCCCTTTATCAATTAAGCTGACTGTAATGAACTCACCTGTGATGAATCTGGACGAAATTAAAAAATGCATTCCTCACCGGGATCCATTTCTCTGGCTTGATGAAGTCATTGAAATTAATGACAAGCAGATTATCGCCCGGAAATATCTTGATCCTGACTTGCCTGTTTTTCAAGGGCATTACCCGAATCACCCGGTCTTTCCGGGAGTTCTTCAATGTGAAATGGCTATGCAGGCTGGAGCCGTATTCATTTCCAAAATTGCTGAGATCGAAGAAGGAACCGTTCCGGTGGCGACCCGCTTGAACAACGTTCAGTTTCGTAAAATGGTTGGTCCGGGAGACACATTGGAAATTATCGTTGAATTGACAGAACACCTTTCCAACGCATTCTTTTTGAAGGCGAAAATTTTGCACGAAGGAAAAGTAACAACCCGGTGCGAATTTGCCTGTGCTGCTGCGAAAGTCTGAAGGATCACTTTCTATAATTTGTCTGAATTAAGTATTGCTTCTTCGGCTTTCTTTAAAGTCTCCCCGAGAGGTTCATGAATAACGAGATCAGCCAGATTATCTAATGGCGTGGAATCTCGATTGATAATGACAAGTCTGCTTCCGCTTTCTTTTGCAATCACAGGAAGCGATGCTGCAGGTTGAACAACAAGGGATGATCCCATTGCAAGGTACAAATCAGCTTTTTGCGACCATGCATTCGATTGAGACATCACTGCAGGATCAAGTGATTGTCCGAATGAAATTGTCGAGTGCTTCACAAGTCCATTACATTCAGGACACGAGGGGACTTCTCCTGTTTCTACGAATTGCTCAACATGGAGATCTGCTTTTTCTCTCCAACTGCAACTTTGGCAGTTGACCCACCGAGCCGTTCCATGAATTTCAGAAACCGTTTCGCTTCCTGCATCTTGATGAAGACCATCAATATTCTGGGTGATCAATCCTTTAAGAAGATTTCTTTTTTCCCAGAGACTTAGAATTTCGTGAGAGATATTCGGTTTTGCATTGGTGAAATCCTGATGGGCAATTGATTTCTGTCGCCAGTATTCTTTGCGGGAATCATGGCTTTGAAGAAAATCGTTATAATACACAGGTTCATTCTGCGACCAGACACCTCCGGGAGAACGAAAATCAGGGATTCCACTTTCCGTACTGATTCCTGCCCCTGTGAAAGCTACGAAATGCCGAGAAGTGCTAATCCATCTTGCAAGTATATTTATGGGATTTGAAATCAAAATCTCCCTCCTCATTCCGTTGGTTGAATAAGAACAGGTCCTGAAACTTGGTTGAATCTGCTATTCATGTTATAGTTTAACTTAAATAATAGACAGAGAGTATATTCCTTTATATAGGGTGTTGTTGGAGATTGAATATTGGTCAGTGACGGAAGAATAGCTTATCAGAAAATTGAGGTGGTGGATACTTTTGCAGAAGCATTTCCGATGGTGGGGACGCGACTCATTATTACAGCTGTTTCGGAATACTGGGTTCAGGTTGCTGCCAACCAGATTACCGGTTATGCGACGAGCGTGATTGCATGTGATTCCGAAGCAGGGGTAGAGAAAGTTATTCCAGCGAATGAATCGCCAGATGGTCGGCCGGGAGTAAGCATCCTTCTTTTTTCATTTGGTTCAAAAGGTCTTGAGAAAGCAGTTGTTAATCGAGTTGGGCAATGCATTTTGACTTGTCCAACGACTGCCTGCTTTAATGGATTAACGGATACTGAAAAGCAGATCGATGTTGGTGGTCAACTTCGGTATTTTGGTGATGGATTTCAAGCCTCAAAGAAATTAGGTGATCAACGTTTTTGGCGGATTCCTGTCATGGATGGAGAGTTTCTCTGTGAAGAAAAATTCGGCACACAAAAAGGTGTTGGTGGGGGAAACTTGATTCTTTGTGGAATTAATCAGGAAGCAACCTTGAAAGCAGCAGAGGCAGCAGTCAATGCGATTGATACTGTTCCAGGAATCATTACTCCTTTTCCGGGGGGGATTGTTCGGAGTGGCAGTAAAGTTGGCTCAAAATATAAAAACCTGAAAGCAAGCACAAATGAAGCTTATTGCCCAACATTAAAAGCAATGGCTGATTCCCTCCTTGATGAAAATATCGGGGCGGTTTATGAAATAGTGATTGATGGGTTTTCTGAAAAAGATGTTCAAAATGGAATGAAAGCAGGATTGCAGGCTGCTTGTCAGGTCGAGGGATTGAAAGTTATCTCTGCAGGCAATTACGGGGGAAATCTCGGGCCATTTCATTTTCATCTCAAAGAAATTGTTACATAATAAACTTTGAACAATATTAGATTTTATTTTCTCGCAATATGGATGTGAGTCGATTTGCAAAAACCAACTGCTTCGTCAGAAATTATTGTCAGATAGAAATAACATGCAAGAAAATTATTCACTTAATCGCCCTGAAGCAGGCAATTCTTTATTGCAATGGGAATGGTTGATTCTGGTTATTGTCACAGGAACATTGCTCGCTCGTTTGGCTGTTTCTGAACCGTTGCTAAGTGCCAATGATCGTTCCCGTTGGTGCACTGTCCGGTCGTTAGTGGAACGCGGGACTTACCAGATTGATGAGATTACCACTGACCGAGGATGGGACACGATTGATAAGGTCAGGCATGAAGAACATTATTATTCCTCCAAGCCTCCTTTGTTGCCAACGGTCGTTGCTGGTGTTTACTATCTCGTTAAAAATATTACAGGATTAACTCTCACCAGGCAGTTAGAAGATTGCACACGGCTTATTTTATTAATTGTCAATGTGATTCCATTAATAATGACATTCTGTTTATGGATGAAAATTCTGAATCGGTATGCAACGAAAAACTGGACAAAACTGTTTTTATTGTCAACAGTTTGCTTTGGGACGCTTCTTTCTCCTTTTGCCCTGACTTTTAATAATCATACTGTTGCTGCGATTTCAGTCGTCTGGACTCTTTATCTGGCATTTGAAATTTGTATTGAAAAGAAGAACTCTTCTTTGTTATTTATTTTATGTGGAATAACTGCAGCCTGGACCTGTTGCAATGAATTACCTGCAGCTTTGTTTTCTGTTGCAATATTTATCTTTTTGTGCAGATCGCATTTTCAGAAGACGGTTCTGTTTTTTATTCCAGCTGCTTTATTGGTGCTGGGAGGGTGGTTCTATACGAATTATTTATGCACCGGAGGCATTAAACCTTTTTATGCTTATTACGGAACCGAGAAATACCGGTATGTTGTTGATGGAATTCCAAGTTACTGGATGCAGGTCAAAGGAATTGATCAGGGTCTGGATTCCCCTTTGGTTTATTTAATGAATTGCACCATCGGGCATCATGGAATATTTTCTCTCACTCCCATTTTTCTTTTCTGTGTCCCCGGATGGTTCCTGGCTTTGACTGGGAAAGAGAACAAACTGAAACCATTTCAAATCACAGGATTGGTACTGACTGTGGTTTTATTGGGATTCTATTTAACGCGAACTCAAAATTATAATTATGGTGGAGTCTCTTCAGGTCTACGGTGGTCGTTCTGGTTGATTCCTTTCCTGATTCTTGCGTTGATTCCGGTTTTAGATTGTTGCAGTTCTAAGAAAATGGTGAGGTTTCTTGCATCCGTTTGTTTGGTGGGCTCCATTTTTTCTGCATCATGGCCGGGGAGTCAACCCTGGCAACATCCCTGGTTGTGGGATACTTTTCAGGCACAAGGTTGGATAAAAAATCCGAAAAATCAGGTCAAAGAACTCTCGCCTGAAATGACAACATTTTTCAGATCTTTGCCTGAAGTTAGCGAAGAAGAGAAATTTGTTCGTGTCGAATTTGAGTGTGAAATGGATGAGGGGCTTCAAATTTTAAGACTGACTGCTTATCCAAAAATTCAAAAAAATTCCAGAACTATTCAGGCTGTGCATCTTGAAAAGGAACTGAATGGGCGAGTCACCAATCAATTAAAAATGGAAATTGATGTTGAGAAATTCCAGACTGGTCTTTTGCCGTCTCAATTTATTGTCAGTTCAAACCTGAAGGATGCGAAATTGATTTCCCGGTTGGTTTTTGGACTTCCCGTGGAAGGGAATTACCGTCCCGGGCGGACTGAGTATCTTAAAGCAAACGTTCGTAAAAATGCATATCAGTGCCAGAAGGTTTATTCAACGCATATTGAAGATAGGGATGGTGTTAAACATGGGTTGAAATCGGAAGTATGGGTTTCCGATGAGGTTCCATTTGGGGTGGCTCAATGGGTGTTGTCGATTTCCAACCGTTCCACTGGAAATATGGTATATAGACATCGGTATACTCTTCGGTCTCTTGGAGAATAGAATTATTTCCTATGCTGGCATGAACCAGAAACCGGGAAAAGAGTCTGGATATGTAAGTGGATTGGATTTCGGAATATTTGATCAAAAAATGCAAGAAAATCGTCGCGGTGGACGAAGTTATCACTTGTGTAGATTGCAAGTTAGGTCAAAGCTTGTTAATCTCCAAATCTCGTTTGAGAGCGTAGCTCAGCTGGTAGAGCAACGGACTTTTAATCCGTAGGTCCAGGGTTCGATCCCCTGCGCTCTCACTCTCTTAAAGCCCTGCATAGTATTATGTTAGGGCTTTTTTCGTGCCCGGAACAG
>JAJRVU010000531.1 GCA_024277145.1 Planctomycetota bacterium | reverse complement strand
TCACCATGAAGTCTCTCCTGACGGCGAGAACTGGTATGTCGCATCTGATTATCCCGAACTATTTCCCGAAAGGCAGAAACGGGAAAACCGACGGTCTGTCTCGGAATCGCTACTGCGTTCTCAAGTTGATCCTAAGGAAACAGTTGCCATTTTAGCAGAAGCTGAAACTTCCGATCATTCTTCATCCAAAATAAAAGTAGCTAGTGATATTAAAGACAATGAATTTAATTGGCACTACAGCGATGAGGATCTCGATATTGGCCCAGTTAAACGAACTGAATTACAAACATTATTGAAGAATAAATTAATCCCGGCAGATGCTCCTGTCTGGCATCCAATTCTTCCTAGCTGGGTACCAGCAAATACAGTTCCTGAACTTGCTACCAAAAGAAGCGAAACAGAAGATATTGAAGAGACCGCATCAGAACATTGTGATGCTTGTGGAACAGTGATCCAACCCGGTTCAGAGGCCTGCCAAGCATGCGGAGTCGGGCAGCACATCGACGAAATTGCACAAAATTGCAAGGGGCATCATAAAAAAAGAAATTTCACAACCGCACTGTTGTTATCCTTGTTTTTGGGATCCTTTGGGGTAGATCGTTTTTATCTGGGATATATTGGATTGGGTTTTCTAAAATTATTTACATTAGGGGCATTGGGTATTTGGGGGCTTATCGATTTAGTCATGATCATTACAGGTAAAATGAAAGATGCTAATGGCTACCCTTTAACTCGTGATTGATATCGATAATAAATGAAATTATCTTCTTCCAGCTGATGGCTAAACTCGCTTAGATTGACAACCTTGATAGAAAAGAAATATTTGAGATGGCAGAGTCAAACACAAGAATTTCGTGGGTTCAGCAAGACATCGAGCAACGTCTGTTGTTTAGGGGGGGCAGATACACACGTGTGAATAATTTACTGTCAGTTATTATCGGTATATTACTTACTGTATTGTTCTACGCTACCCTCATTCCATTTCATCAATCACCGTTTCCAACAATGTTTACTCAGCGAGGCCCAATTCCATATTTTATCGTTTTTTTTTCATCCTGGTCGCTTGCGATAATATTTTTGAAATGGAAAAAACTCAGCCTGCAGAAACAAAGCTTACAGCTTATTGTTATCCCAACTGATCTTGATTTTGTTTTGTCGTCAACTTCAGTTGATGAAGTCATGGCCTTGGTTCATTCCACTGTGGACGACCCTAAACAGTTTGTATTATTCAATCGAATTGTAGTTGCACTCTCAAACTTGAGGAACTTGGGACGGGTGTCAGATGTTGATGACATTCTTCGCTCACAATCGGAAACTGATGCTTCTTCGATGGAAACAAGCTACAGCTTGTTATCAGGTTTCGTCTGGGCAATTCCAGTTTTGGGGTTTGTAGGAACAGTCTTGGGGCTCTCAGGTGCCATTGGAGGTTTCGGAGCAGTCCTTAAAACAGCAGAAGATATGGAAAAAGTGAAGGCTGCCCTGCAAGATGTGACAGCCGGTCTTTCTACTGCATTTGAAACAACACTTGAAGCATTAGTGGCTGCACTTGTAATTCAACTGTTGGTAACATTTTTGAAAAAGTCTGAAGAGGAATTTCTGGATGACTGTTCAGAATACTGCACAAACAATCTTGTAAATAAATTGCGAATTATGCCATATCAGTCAGAAACAATTGCCTGAATGTTGTCGCATATCCAGAAGGCTAAATACTGCTTACGCTTACTGACTCCGGGTTCCTTGAGATGAACGACCAATAGATAATCGCACATCCTTGGGGAGGAGTCTAAGCTCATATCGATTTCCACGCTTGACTAAAGCTTCTCTGACCGAATTCCATTCGCTATGAGAATCCGGGGATACCCAAATTCGGATCATATGCCGTTTAGGAATTCCTTTTGAATCAAAGTTTGCAGCAATTGAATCAAGATCAGGAGTCTCAGACGATATTTTCAAGCCAGCAGAAATATTAGGGACAACGAACACAGTTTTTCCTTCAGAGATCTTTTTTATTTCATTTGGTGAACCCAAAAAACATAAAGTGCCCTGCTGTAAGAAATAACTAGCATCAGGTGCTTTAGATTCCATCGTCACGGTTGGAAGTTTAGAACTACGTGACCTCTTCTTAATTTCCTGTTTGAGTTGTATGTTTAAGTTCGATAGTTTTTCTTTAGAAATGATCAATTCATGTTTCAACGTTTCTAGCTTTTCAGAGATTTCATTAATATTTTTCTGGGTAGTGACCGTCTGACTCATCTTCTGATTATTTGACTGCACCGATTGAGAAAGATTAACTTTTTCATAACGGATTTTCTCTGCCAGTACGACAGAATTTTTATTGAAAAACCTTGAAGAAATCTTTTCCTGTTGTGTAGCTGCCACTGTTAGCGTTTTGAGTTGCTCATGTGCCTCTTCCAATTCACTCCTTAGCCTAAGCATTTCAACCGTTGTTGGTTGTTCAGGTAAAGCTTCAATGACTTCTCTACTGCTCATATTAATCAGTACGATGATCAGAATTGAGATAAAAAGGATTCCACCAAAGGCATTGCAGATTGTATCCAGCAACAACTCCAAACTGCTCTCATCAGCAGATGTCGATCTTCGTCTTGCCATTATATTCCTGCCCCATCTTGAGGATCGATCACGGTTTCTTTGTCACCAATAGCATCGTATCCATACTGAAGATTTTGGCGATCAAGCATGATAAATATCTTTTCATATGATTTCGCTGAGGAAGGTCGCAACACGACCATACAGTAATTGGACGCGGGTGAAAGCCGTGAAATCCATTGTTCAAAGTCCAGGTAATTCGAAAAGTTTTGTGGTGTGGATACGACGCCTAATCTGGCAACTGTCACTGTCGAATCAGTGACATCCACAAGCCAGGGAGTTTTGCTTGCTCCTTTCACTGGATTATAAATAAGGCGTTTCCCTTGCTGTAATTTCTTGATTTTACCAGTCTTTTGAGCAACCTCTTTTTTTACTTTCTCCAATTCTTCCATATCTGGTTGTTGTTCTGCTTCTTTTTTCTTCAGCTCTACCAAGCCATGATCTGTTGTTAATTTAACCTGAATAATTTCTTCTGAATCATTATCTGCTCTTTTTCGACTATCTTGAATTTCACTAAGTTTATTTTCCAATATTGATTCATCAAGAAATCCATCCGGCAGTGTCTCTTGATTTTGTAACTCAATTTTCTCTTTTAATTGATTAATTGCATTCAGGGTTTGAGCAAGTTGATCTTTCAAGCGTTCTGAGAGTTGAGCCGTATGCACTCTGGGGGACTTTTCGTGCCTTTGAATCAAATCGACAGCCATCATCAAAGTAATGAGAATCATTATTCCAGTTACCGATGTGATGATATCCTGAAAGGAAAAAAGAGAAAATGTATTTCGTCTACCTCGTCGATATTTCATATGATTATGACTGGTTGATTTCTATAGAAAGAAACAGAATGGTGAATTTATGGAACATATTTGTATTTACCGGTATTATCTGCTGCGATTATTTTTAGAAGAGGCTCGCCCTCACGACCTTTGAATGCGATTGTATGAATGGTTATGTTTTTTGAATTTTTATCCTTAATTAATTTAGCAACAGATGCGTCAAATCCCCCATCAGTCATCATAAAGATCGAATCAGGACGAAGAGACAATGCTTTTAACATTGCAGATTCAGGGTTTGTTCCTCCCTGCGTTGAAAAATTGTCGATCCAGTCAAAGACTTTTTCCACATTTGCATCTGTAGCAGAAAGTGGTTTCCTTTTTACTTTGCTTGGTGTGAACATTGAATATTCCATATCAGAGAAAAAGATGACATAGAAAGATTGCTTTGTTGAAAGCTTAGTAATTGATTTCTTTAGTTCTTCTTTTGCGGTATCAAAACGGCTTCCACTCATACTTGTAGAGCAATCTACAACATAAACAAAGGTTGAACCTCCTGCTCGTATGCCAAAAAAACTTGCTGTTCCTATTACAAATTCTGAATTTTGATCTTCTCTCGATGTCATGCCTTTACGAGGAGGAGGATTGGGGTTGATTCCTCTTGAATTTCCAGACGACGTTTTAGAGGAAGCAGCGGGGTTAGGGGATTGAGGCTTCGTCATACTATCTTTATTCTTGGGTAAGTCCGAGCTTTCACCTTCACCTTCACCTTCACCTGCTCCAGACCCAGCTCCAGACCCAGCTCCAGACCCAGCTCCAGACCCAGCTGCGTAAAACAGATAAAAGAGTAATAACAATAATATAATAATGAGGACAATTAAGATTAATAATACTATTCGTTTTTTGGCCTCTCGATTGCGTAATGCACTCGTTTTTTCCTCCATAGGCATTGAAGCGTTTGAGGATGACGCAAGTCTTTCTTGTGAAAACTTTTTATCCTGAGCAGGGCGACGACGAACCGGAGGTATTGGTTTCTGCGTACTCGTACCCTGATCTTTTAGTATTCTCAGTTCCTCACTGCAAATACTTGGATAGGAATATACCGGCTTCCATTTTCCTGTTTCTCCTTCACGAAGTTGATGCTCCGGAAGTAACTTCCCCTGCTGGAAAAGGTAATGCAACTCATCCAGCGAGAACGGGCCGTCAATTTGATTCTGAATCTTTTGGAAATATTTTTTCATAAGCCTACGGGCTCTTCTTCCGGATCTTTACAATGTACTTCTTGACAATATTGACATCCTATCTTCTGCGTCTGATTGAAATCAATAGTCGTTGAGCAAATCAGAAGTGGGATACACAACGCCAACGGTATTGGTTCTCAAAACCAGAGCAACGTCTCATTGATGACCTGAACGATTATCTGGAATTCAAATTATCGCAGTTAAGTAAATCGAATGGGCATGGGTATTGAGGAATATTCAATTTGCACATCATCGTAATAAAATCTTGGCAGTGATTATCATTGGGTCATTCTCATAACCTTTTTCGGCGATTGCAATTATTTTTTCTTTAATATCTTCGGGGGACCAAAATAGCCAACCTTTATCCTCCATCAATTTTCGGATTGGCTCGCTTTGCTTTTTGTATATCTTTCCGACTGCAAACCCAAGAGTAACTTTCGTCTTTGAGTTCGCCATACCAATCTCAACAAGGTCTTGTTTCAATCTCTGCAATACCACTGATCGATAATTTTCCGAGGTAAACAGTTTGTACTTCCCCTCTGGTACTTCATATTCTTTTTGAAGATGAGTGAGCTTGACTCCAGTTGAATCAAGATAGGACTTTGCCTCTACTGCAATAACTTTATTATTTGAAAAATCCAACCCAAGCAAGTCAATCTCCGGACGAGGAATTGAGGGCTTGCCGACATTACGTTTTTCCTCTTTTGTTAAATTGACTTTGAAGGATCGACGCACCCAATACCCATCAAATTCAAGTAGCGTGGAAATGGTATCTTCAAAATAGTCCATCATTAACTCATTTTAATAAAAGCTACGTTTCGGTTACACAACTTTTCAGCTACACAAAGCATACCAGATGAGACATTGTACTCATTACAGAATCGTAAAAGTAGGATTAAACGCTCTCTCACTGGGTTGGCACATCCTTCATTACTAAACCAATACAATGGAACACTTTGATTCTGGACATTCACGAATAACCTCGTCCAAATTATCCCAGCAAGAGGAACGATCATTGGGAGCGGCTATTGCAAGAATGGGATGGACAGATTTGAAGTTTCCCTGGGGCAAGCGAGACTCAGCTTCTGTGGGCAATAACCCCACGATTATTTTCTGTCGAACAAGATCTTTGATGCCTCCAGAGATACAGTCGAGAGCTGATGTGAATAAATCTCGATAGACTGCAACTTGTAAGCTACCCCAATAAATGCCGCTGGTGTTTGAGCCATGTTTCAGTTCAATACAAAAAAGCTCACCATCTGGTCCCAGGGCAAGAAAATCACATTCATCTCCAAACCTTTTCGAGTTAGGCTGTCCCCATTTGGCAGGATCCTTTTGTTGAAGCCTCTCTTTCACCGCTTGGTATTTCTGCCGAATTGGTTCTAAATGAGATTGTTTTTCTTCAGAATCATCAAATCCAATCACTGCTTCACGATCAATGATCAGCCAGTCCATTCCTGGTTGCCAATGTTGACCAAATGTGAGGCTTAGTCGATTCTGCCAAAAACCTTCTTTCTTGTTTTGATAATCCTCTGCATTGGCAAGAGAAATGGCGGATTTAAGATACGACAAAATGAGGTGAATAATTTCCTCTATTTCGGCAATTTCCCAGTGGCGGATCAAACTCTGGTACTCTTGCGATTTTGAGTAAACAGAAGCTGCTGAGAAATTGACTGAATGAGATAATTCATCGTAACTCATTGTCAGTAATGAAGTCGTCCCATGATGAAACATGAGCTTATCACCTTCGCGAATATGAACATCAACAGCAAAAGAATCATTGTCGAAAGATAGCGTTGACGGCAGAAGACCTGAAAGTAACCCAGATTGAAGTTGTTCACAAAATGAAGAACTGAGTAGGCGGGAATATCTCATCATTATTTCTTTCAAGTTGTAGAAACGGGTAGAGTCAAAAAGAAGGTTACAAATGCGTCGTGACAGGAGTGGGTCAGGCAGGCAGTAAGAAAAACCGGGGTAATAAGGTGAGACAAATTCATCACCCTCAACAAGGAGAAACGCGATGTCCAAGGCAAAACAACAACCTATTCATGAAGTTCGAATCGGAGCGGTTAAGGCGACGATCTGGGAGAATGAAACGAGTGCCGGAGTTCGGCACAATGTAACTCTCGGCAGGCTTTATAAAGAGGGGGACGAGTGGAAGCAGACGGAATCTTTTGGGCGGGATGATTTGCTGCTTGTTGCGAAAGTGGTGGATCAGGCTCATTCGTGGATTTATGAAAATATCAATGCCTGAAAAACAAACTTTGACCCATCTTTGGCAGAGGCTGGTGATACAATTAAAATGCTCCCGGAGAAACGCTTGCCCCGCGAAGGGGAGGCTGTCGATACAATCCCGTCAGCGGTTTGAGGAAAGTTTCTGCAAGC
>JAJRVU010000002.1 GCA_024277145.1 Planctomycetota bacterium | reverse complement strand
TTCGGCTTCATGGATCAACTTTCGAGAAGAATTTGCAAGGTTTTGGAATGATTCAAATAGGAACCTTGCAAATTTTACCGAGCAATCCTCATATGAAAACCCTGAAATCAAAGATTAAAAGAGATTTGTCAGGGACGACTAGGTAACAATGGCCCGTAAAGAGAGTATTTTCAAATCTTCTTTAGTTGGAATTCTGGCCATTAAAATATTCCGCAAAGAGTGATAAATGCTTTTCCTTACAGGATGACAGAATTCTTAGCAGGGATCAAACGAATTGAGTTTAAATAATTCGTTGGAAGAAATTAAAAACGATGTACCTAAAATATAACACAAGCAGTCTTTATTAAACCAACACATTCATTGCAACATGTTTTATTAAAACAGGTTAGAACCTTATCTTCAGCCTGCGGCTTCCAGCCCCAATAGAATGAGCTATCAAAAGGATGATTTTGACGATTATTCCAGATAATCCGAACTTTCCTATTGTACCACTGGTTTAAATGCCGATTAAAAACCGTGAGGCAATGTCTCAAAAGTCCGATCCCGAGAATATCACTATTCTGTAGATCGGGGGGGAAGCTGGCTTTATGTTCCGATGATAAGCCACTTTATTTACATGAAAATAATGAAGTTTTGACGACTCTGTTGATATTGTCAAAACACCTGAACTGCTCAAATGAATTGTTGCAGTTTTAAATCAAGGAGAGGGATCAATGCTAAAGCAAGTCTTGTTTGCATCGCTAATGACTTTGGTTGCTACAATTGCTATTTCTGCTTTTACACCCGGTACTGCACAAGCTGCTGGTAACGGACAACCAACTGACTGGAACCGGTTTTACAACTATCCATACGTGTATTATCCACATAACTTTGAACGGCCAAAAAGTTATGACCACATGTATTACCGATACCCGGTTAGCCGAAGAATTCCAGTTTATAACACCAGCTGGCACAACTACTACCCAAGTAAAAGACCATATCACAAAGGACATAGCTTCATATTGGATGTCTTGTAAAGAAGACTGTCTACTGACAGCCTGAGAAGTTGATCCTTCTACACAATATATTTGACAAACCTTCCCAGAGGCTAGTCAACACAAGAACCTGTACATGAAAGTGTGCAGGTTTTTTTTATTCCTGAAATTATTTCCTGTTAATTGACATCGCAATCCCTCCCCTGTACATCATACATTGTGGTTCCTTGTTTCTGGATACAAATTGAATCAGGGAATTGACCACAATTCTCATTGTAAATATTGCAATAGAAATTTGATTAAAATGAAGAAACCGATTGGCTCGAAATGAGGCTTATTTCTTTACTTCATAAGGGATCAATTCAGGATCGAGATGTGATATGTCAACAGAAAAAACGGATGCGCTGATCATTCGGCAAGTTGATTACAGTGAAACCAGTAAGATTGTCACCTTTTTCACAAGTGAATTTGGGAAGGTATCTGCAATTGCAAAAGGGGCAAAACGTCTCAAAGGCCCATTTGAGTCTGCTATTGACCTACTGGCCGTCTGTAAGATAGTCTTCATTCACAAATCATCAGATAGCCTCGATATTTTAACTGAGGCCCAGATGAGTAAACGGTTTCAGCCGGAAGGTCGGGATCTTGTGCGGTTATATGGCGGTTATTATATCGCAGAATTGCTGGACAGGTTGACCGAGGATTTCGATCCTCACCCGGAACTGTATCTGGAATCATTGAAAACATTAACTCGATTAGAAAAGGATGAAAAACCTCAACTCGCCATCATTCGATTTGAGTTGACAATCCTACGTGAAATAGGGCAACTTCCCATCCTGAATCAATGTGTTTCATGTGAAGAAGCTGTTCAACAAGGAAAGTCGTACGGTTTTTGGGTCTCGCAAGGAGGATTAATCTGTCCTTCGTGTCAGGTCGACAAATACCAGCAGGACGGGATACAGGCAGGAACGATAGCAGTGCTTCGTAATCTGGCTTATGAACCTGAACAGGTTATTTCCCGTCTGGACATTTCAATAAGCCAGCAAAAACAAATTCGAAAAATCATCACTTCCATCATTTCCTACACATTGGGTCAACGCCCGAAACTACTCCGATACATCGAACTTTCCTGAATTCATAAAATCAACTATAATTTAATAATCAGGTGGTCAGTTTAACTGCCTGAATTTTCATGGATGAAAATACTTTTGGAAATTCGAAGCTAGAAATATTCGTAAACAGCTTTGAACAGGCAATATTATGGACAATCAACGCCAAACCAGAAGCACACATAAAATAGAGAGCATTCTCACGATTGCTGCTCTTTTGGTCATCTTATCGGGTTGTCGATCCGGTCTGGATGTTTCCAAGTTACGTAGTGCAGAAAAATCTCGTTTTGAAGTCGAAGATGAAGAAGCCGAGAAAAAAGGAATGTTTTCCCGGATGGGTGATTCCATCTCAAGCGTTTCGCTCGCATCTTTTCGGAAATCTTCTGACAACACTTCCGCGGAACCGCTTCCCACTGCGCAAGGGTATAAAGAACTCGAAGTCGCTAAAGCCCTTTCCAAAAGTGGCAAATACGGAAAAGCGGAAAGAGAATTCAAAAGGATTTCCAAAAAATATGCAAATTCTTCTGTAGGTGAAGATGCATTATTTTTCCGGGCAGAATCATTTTATAATCGAAAACGATATTCGTATGCCCAGGATGCCTACACTCAGTTATTGAAAGCCTATCCATCCACTCGGTATATGAGAAAATCAACTCAGCGACTGTTTAGTCTTTCTCAAAAATGGCTGGGCTTCTCTGAAATTGCGACATCAGGCGATATTCAACCGATTAATTTTGAAGACATTAAAGCTACCAAACCGGTTAAACATTCCGAACCTTCCCCAAAAGGATTTACTCGAACGGTCCCAATCTTACCAAACCTGTTTGATAAGACTCGACCAGTATTTGATACAGAAGGAAGAGCTCTCGAAGCACTCAAATCCATCTGGCTGAATGATCCAACCGGACCATTAGCTGATGATGCTTTAATGCTTTCTGCCAGTTATTATCTACGTAAAGAAGATTATCTGGAAGCAGACCATTTCTTAACGATATTACGTGAGGAATACCCGAAAAGCCCTCACCTTGAAATTGCATTCCAGCTTGGTTCGCATGTCAAAATGATGTCTTATCAGGGGCCTGCGTATGAAGGAAATTCGCTGGAAGAATCCAAAAGGCTTATGGAAAGCACCTTGAGAATCTTCCCCGAAATTGCAAATCGCGAACGAACACTTGATGATATTCGAAAAGTGGAACACGCTCATGCAGAGCAACAATGGCAATGGGTTACCTATTACCAGAAGAAAAAACGGCCGCAATCTGTAGCTGTTTACTGCAATGTCATTCTTGAAGATTATCCGCATTCTGCATTTGCAACCAAAGCACAACAAATATTAAACCAGATGGAATCTGATCAACTGACACAAAACACAACAAAGAAAAAACGACGACTTCAATTCCTCAGAAGAAAGAAAAAAGGCAAGAACGTTCCTGATTTTGAAGACGATATCGACCCTCTCAAAAAAGTAGATTCTCCTTCACGCCTCAAAAGAATTCTACCCAGGTTCACGAAGCGAAAGAAAAAAGATGAATCAAGCGAACCTGATTTCATGGATTCAGACGATGAAATTCCGAATTATAACGATCCTCAGTTCATTGATGATGATGAACCCGACTTTGAAGATGAAAAAGCACCCGGGCGACTGGAATTGGAACCGGGCGAAGATTCTGACTTTATTGATCTCGATGAACCTGCTTTTGATGAATAATTATTTAGGACCACTTTCAGTTTAATATTATAAGACTTGAGAAAAACCGAGATGGATCACCATCCCATGAATCCTTCAAACCAATTAAAACTCTCACTGCCTCATCGCATATTTGCGCGAAGCAGGTACGGGTTCATAGTTACCATGCTGATTTGCATGAACCTTGTTATGAATGGTTGTGGATATATTGTTGGTTCTGCCCATCAACCTGATGTTCAAACGGTTCAGGTTTCCATCTTTGAATCAGATTCGTATCGACGAGGGCTTGAATTCCAAATGACCGAAGCGGTACAAAAACAGATTTTGACTCACACTCCTTACCGGATGGCTAAAGGAGCCAATGCAGATACCCGATTGACGGGACGTATTCTTCAAGTACGCAAAGACCTTCTCAGTGAAACAGGTTTTGACGATGCACGTGAATTGCAAGTTGAATATGCAGTTGAAGTTACGTGGGAAGATTTGCGAAATAAACGTATTCTTGCTCAGCAGCAGTTTCCCATTACTCCTGAATTAATCCATCTCGTTTCTACCGCAGAATTTGTACCAGAAGTTGGGCAATCTTTTGCAACAGGAAACAAAAAAGCAATCGATCGCATGGCCAGACAGATCGTGCAAATGATGGAAACTCCCTGGTAGTGCTCTGTCGAGCTTAAAATGTCATGCATCAATTTGCAAATGGCACGCTCGTTGGCGTGCTATTCACTCTGGGCTGGGTGGCATTTATATATAGACGGAGTAGTAGTATATTTCTTGCGTCTACTACCATAATAAGCAATTGGCATAATAAGCAATTGGATACTTGCACGAATTTATTGTTAACACTTCAGTATAAATTAAAAAGGGTGACCCGACCAACTTGTTGGTTGGGTGCCGTAAGGCACAAGAATTCTCACCTTCACCGTTCAATATATGCCAAACGTTGATATCAACATCAATTTTTTATAGTTGCCTTTTTTTATTGGTGAGCGAAATAGAAATTGATTGCGTATGGTGAATGTTCTTGTCTCTATCGCGACCCAGCCATTAAATATTGTCTGGGCCACCCCCTGAAGTCTTGTCTCTCACTTAATCCATCAAAAATCAATAAGCGATATTTAAACCATAATAAGCAAGTCGCGCCATTCACTGTTGTGATGATCAGCATTTTTAAGTTCAATCTTGATTAACAGGGCTTGAATTTCCCGGACTCTCAATCATGATGGAATGAACGTTTACGTTCAACCTGAATTGATTTCAACTTCCGAGAGCCTGCACATGAAAAAACTGCTCTGCTTCCAACTGCTAATATTATTCTGCTTATCGTCTTCCGTTCTTGCAGATGAGAAACTTCTTCACTGGGTTAAAGAATCCGATCATGCACAATGGCAAGCACGCGATTCACAAGGAGAACTGGTTTACAAAAATCAGCTTTGGTTATTCGGAGGTTGGTTCGGTTCTTATGAAGCTCCTCCACGAGATGTCTGGAATTCTGCAGATGGAAAAAACTGGAACCTTGTTGAAAAGAACGCTCCGTGGATTCATAGTGATCTTCCGATGTCCGTTACATTTCAAAACAAGATGTGGATGATGGGAGGCTGGTACAATGGTAGGCTCGACGGTCATTCTGCAAGCAATCAGGTCTGGTCTTCCCAGGACGGAAAAAATTGGAAGCAAATTACTGCATACGCTGGTTGGTCTCCACGTGTTGCTTCCGGAATTGTTAATTTCAAAGGGAAAATGTGGATTCTTGGCGGGACAGAAAATTATTATTTTGGAACAGATCATCATTTGAAAAACGATGTCTGGTTTTCTGGAGATGGTAAAAAATGGGAATTGGCAACAGCCAATGCAGGCTGGTCTCCTCGTTCTTATCACGCTGCGGTTGTTCACGATGGAAAAATGTGGGTGATGGGGGGCGGAAATTATGTTCCCGGCTATAAAGCAAGCAACGATGTCTGGTGTTCCGAAGATGGTGTCCACTGGAAAGAAGTCACCAAAGCTGCCCCCTGGCATGAACGCTTATGGTTTTCTGCAGTCAGCTATCGAAACCATATGTGGGTTCTGGGAGGCTGGTCCAAAAACCCTTCAAAAAATTGGGGAGATGTCTGGTATTCCAAAGATGGCAAAAAATGGACTGAACTAAAAACGGAAATCTCGTGGAAAGAACGACATGAACATTCTGCGCTCGTCTTTCAGGATAAAATCTGGGTCTTCTGGGGACACGCTCGACCACTTAGTAATGAAGTCTGGTCACTGAAGCTTCCCAAAAAATTCCCTGCACCTTGACCAGTGCCTTGAACCTTTATCTTTACTGTTATGTTGTAATGATTAAGATGTTCGCAACAACTTGTGAACAACTTCGCCATGAATGTCCGTCAGGCGGTACGGTCTTCCCTGATAGGTGAAAGTCAGGCGTTCATGATCAATTCCAAGTAAATGCATGATGGTTGCCTGCACATCATGAACATGAACTTTGTCCTCAACGGGGTTGAACCCAAGATCATCTGTTGTTCCAAGAGTCAGCCCCGGCTTCACGCCTCCTCCTGCCATCCACATGGAAAATGCGTGCGGATGATGATCTCTTCCCGCGGATCGATTGAGTGTGGTGTTCGCTTCAACAATCGGGGTTCGTCCGAATTCTCCCCCCCAGACCACAAGAGTTTCGTCTAGCAATCCTCGCTGTTTTAAATCTTTGACAAGTGCAGCTGCAGGCTGGTCAGATTTCCCGCACATTCCTTTCAAGCCTTCTTTAACTTTGGAATGATGGTCCCATCCTTTGAGGAAAATGTTGACAAATCGGACACCCCGTTCAACAAGTCTTCTTGCAAGCAGGCATTGGCTGGCAAATCCGGAATCTCCATCCTTGATTCCATACATCTCCAATGTCTCTTTCGATTCCTGCGAAAAATCCATTAATTCAGGAGCCCTCATTTGCATGCGGAAGGCCATTTCGTAAGCGCTGATACGGGCTGAAATTTCCGGGTCCCCTTTTTCCTTAAGTTGCTGTTCGTTCATTTTTCGAATGAGATCAATCGAATCTCTCTGCAGTTTTTTGTCGATGCCATTCGGATTTTCAACGTTGACTATGGGCGAACCTTTGGAACGGAATGGGACTCCTGAATAGAGGGTCGGAAGAAATCCGCTATTAAAATTCGCATTCCCGCCACTGGTTCCACCCCCTGAAGAAAGAACAACGTAGGAAGGAAGGTCATTCGCTTCACAACCAAGGCCATAGGAAACCCAGGAACCCATGCTCGGCCGGCCGGGAGTCGGGCTACCTGTATTAAAGAAAATCTGGGCAGGAGCATGATTAAAATGTTGAGCATGGACGGATCGAACAACCGCGATATCATCCGTAATTTCCTGTAAATGAGGAAGGATAGCGGATACTTCTGTTCCGCTTTGGCCACATTTTTTGAACTTGTATTGAGGGGCTAGCAATTTTGCATTTCCCTGAGCAAAAGCAAGTCGAAGTTTTTCAACAAGTTCTTTCGGGGGTGCAGTGTTATGGAATTTTTCAAGGACCGGTTTGTAATCCAGCAAGTCGGCCTGACTTGGACCTCCTGCCATAAAAAGGTAAATTACACTTTTCGCAGTCGCTTTGTGATGTCCTTTTTTCGGCGCAAGAGGGTTTGGAAGTTCTAATGGAGCTGCTGTTGCTCTTGAAGAAGAATTTGCCAATAGCGATCCGAGTGCCATTGCACCAAGATTAACACCACATTGATCGAAAAAATGTCTCCGGGTCACTTCAGGAGAACTGATTGGCGTTTTTATCGAGTTTATATTCATGATATTTTCACTTAACTGTATTTATTTAAGAATATTGAGTTGAAGCCTGATTAATATTACTTGGATATGAGAAGCCCCCTGCTTGTTATCCCTTCGTGATGTTTTCATCAAAATTCATGACTGCTCGGATAACAACAGTCCAGGCTGCCCATTGATTGAGGTTAATATTTTCAGGTGCTTTCTCATTTTTTTCAAGAACAATTTCTGACGATTTTAAATCACCTTTTTCAAATCGTTTTAACTGTGATTCATAAAACGCATAAATGCTTTTCAATTCTTCTTCACTTGGATTACGAGTGAGAAAACGACGGAAAATATCGACAGCAATCTGTTCATTTTTAAAGGATCCTGTTTGCAGTTCATGCAAAGCAAGTTTTTTGGCTGCTTCATTAAATACAGGATCATTAAGCAAGGTAAGTGCTTGCAAGGGAGTATTACTTCGACTTCGTTTGACAACACAGGTCTCTCCACTCGGAGCGTCAAATGTTCCAAACATGGCGTAAGGATCTGTCCGTTTCAGGAATGTATAAAGTCCTCTCCTGTAGCGATTGGGCCCTGTTTCTGTTTTCCACGCCAGCTTTCCGTAAGAAAGAGAAACCATTCCTTTCGGACGCGGAGGAAAAACACTCGGTCCACCAAGTTTATGTTTTAAGATTCCCGTAGCAGATAAAGCAATATCCCTGACAGTTTCTGCATCAACCCGAAAACGGGGTCCCCTGACCAATAACAGGTTTTTCGGATCTTTTTTCAGCAGTTCAGGAGAGATATTTGATTGCTGCTTATAAGTTGCACTGTTGACAATCAACCGGTGCATATGTTTGAAGGACCAACCTTTGTCCATGAATTCAACAGCCAGCCAGTCCAGTAAATCCTGATGCGTTGGCGGGGAAGACTGCGTTCCAAAATCTTCTGCTGTTTCTACGATTCCTCTTCCGAAAAATGCCTGCCAATGTCGATTCATCACAACCCGGGCAACAAGAGGGTTTTTCCGATCAACCAGCCAACGGGCCAATGCCATTCGATTTTTAGGTATTTTAGGAGGAAGCTGATGGAACACTTTCGGAACTCCCGCTTTAACTTCTTCCTTCGGCTTCAAATATTCACCACGATGATGCCTTTTGGTCACCCGTGAATGCTGAGGTTTTCGTTCTTTCATGACTAACGTAAGATTGTAATTTGGAAGGGTTCTCTTTTTAAGCCGGATCCCATCCTGTTCTTTTTTCAATTCCGGGGCTGTCATCAGGAAAGCCAATTTCAACTTAGCTTTATCTTCTTCAGTCCAGTTTGATTCCGGTTTTATAAGCACGGATTCTATTTCATCTCTTAATCCAGATGATCTGACAGGGAATTCATCAGAAGTTGTTGAGATTCTGAATCGGCCAAGAGTCAATCCATGAATATATATTTGATGCAGAACAATTTTCAATTTGATGGGAGATTCCGATTTGATCGGTTTTTCAAGTTCATAAACAACATGATGTGGCTCTCCACATCTCTCACCGATGGACCATCCCGTATCCATATTCCCATCAATCGTTAATTCCGAGGAACAACGCTCACTTGTGTAACTGTGAGTTGGGTTTTGCAATTTGACCCGTTTTGGTTCACCTTTTTTCGAAACATTATAAACTTGAATTTCACTCAACAGGTAGTTACCAATTTCCAACGTCTTTGTAACGGTATACGGTGCACGTCCGGGACCATTTCCGGGCAGGCTCTCATGGGGTAATGCTTCCAATCGAATGGCAGTAATATTATTTTCATTGGTTGATATTTCAATTGTATAAACATCGTTGTTGGGCTGGTTCCCACCTGCCAGAAGTGATTGATCTTCAAGAACTTCAAAAGTGGTTCCTTTTTTAGAATGGGATTGATCCGTTTTCACTGTTTCCCAATTTGTTGCCAGCTTCTTTTTTTCTGCCAGCCAGCTTTTATAAGCTGATTCAATATCTCGGGCTTCTTTCTTCTCTTTTGTTTTTGCAGGCCACTTGGACTCAAGCTCTTTTTCCAATTTTTGAACAGCGACTATCTGGGCTTGTCGTTTTTTTGTAATTTCCGAATCATTAATAAGGAGGTTTGGTTCATCCGCATTATTTAAAAAAGCAAACAGTTGATAATATTCCGTTTGTGTGATGGGATCATATTTATGCGTATGGCATTGCGCACATGCCATCGTAAGACCAAGCCAGACTGCTCCCGTTGTATTAACCCTGTCGACCATAGCTTCAAAACGAAACTGTTCAACTTCGGTACCACCTTCTTCATTCAACATGGTATTTCTATGAAATCCTGTTGCAACAAGTTGATCAAAAGTTGCATTCGGAATCAGGTCTCCTGCAATCTGTTCAATCGTAAACTGGTCAAAAGGCATATCTTTATTAAATGCATTAATCACATATTCCCGATATTTCCAGATGGAACGAGGCCGATCTTTTTCATAACCATTGGTATCTGCATAACGAGCCAGATCAAGCCAGTGTCGCGCCCATTTTTCTCCGTAAGAAGGTGATGCCAGTAATTTCTCAACCAATTTTTCGTACGCGAGTGGATCAGTATCATTAACAAATTCATCGGTTTCCTTTGTCGTTGGCAGCAAGCCTGTCAGGTCCAGATAAAGACGACGTATTAAAGCGTACCGGTCTGCCTCTGGTGAAAGTTTCAGGTTGTCCTTTTCAGCTTTTTCCAGTATGAAATTATCTATCTGGTTTTTTGCCTGGTACTGATTTTTGACAATAGGCAATTTCGGCCTGACGGGAGCAGTAAACGCCCAATGCTTTTCATATTTTCCACCCTGCTTGATCCATGTTCGGATAAGTTCGATTTCTTTTTTAGTGAGTGTCTGTTTGGAATCAACCGGAGGCATGATTTCATCTTCATCTTCCGAAATGATTCTTTGATAAACTTGACTTTCTTCAGGCTTACCAGCAACAATTCCCTGAACACCATCACGGTCCTCAAAGGCACCCTCTTCCGTATCAAGCCTGAATTCCGAATCTCGATTTTCTTCATCCGGCCCATGGCAGGTCAGACATTTTTTCGCCAGAATTGGTCGGATGTCTCGACTGTAACGGATCGATTGATCTTCTCCCTGAACGATGGAATTCTGGATGGGAATTAGTGAGACAAGGACAAAAGAAAAACAGAAATTTTGTAATTGAGACATTCCGAATAATCCATTTCTCGCAAGGTGTGAGCTATCAGATGCAATCAAGCAAATAGCTGGGTTGGCCGAACGCTTTAATAAAATACAATCTTGTCTATTATTGTCAGTGTGGGGCCTTTTTATCAAGCCAAAAGGAGAAATGAAAGCCGCTCAATAGTTTATTCTGTAACAACCGAAATAGTATATCCTATTTGTATATATAGACTTATATCTACAGTCAGTGTTGAGAGCACTTTTATTAAATCTGTAGACAGATCAAAAGAAATGGCGTTTATAGAGTCCGCCCTCAGTTTAATTCAGAAGCTTCTTCCCAATGTTCGTACAGAGATTCCAGGCGAACTTTGGTCCCTTCAAAATCTTTAGAAACCTGCTTGGCACGAATTCCATCCCGGAGGACTTCGGGAGAAGAAAGGTCAGCTTCAAGTTGTGCCAGCTTTTCTTCTTCGGAAGCAATATCGTTTTCAATCTCTTCAACTTTTCGATAAGGATATTTTCGTTTACGTTTTTGATTCTTTTTTTCTTCACTATTTTTTGGGCGAGTAATTTCTTCTTTACTACTATCTGTCTGATTACCAGAAGAATTTTCTGACAGTTGATTTTTTTGAAACAAAAGGAAATCCGAATAATTCCCTTCGTAATTATACCAGCGTTCAGGAGTCAGTAAAATCACGTTCGTCGCAAGTTGATCCAGAAAATAACGATCATGGCTTACAAACAGGATTGTTCCTTCAAATTCTTTCATCGTTTTTTCAAGGGCATCCCGCGCCCAGAGATCAAGATGATTCGTCGGTTCATCCATAAACAAAACATTTGCATTCAAAGCAGAAAGTCTTGCCAGCGCGACTTTACTTTTTTCTCCTCCACTTAACATGCTGACTTTTTGAAAAGCCATGTCACCTTTGATTCCGAATCGTGCGAGCAGGCTGCGCAACCGAGCTGCTGTGATGGAAAGATCATTCGGAGGTCGGATTGCTTCAACCACTTCCAGTTCCGGGTCCACGCCTGAGAGTTTCTGATCAAAATAAGCGAGCTTAACACCCGTTCCCCATCGGATTAAACCGGACTGAGCAGGAATTTCTTCCATCAGGGTTCTTAATAAAGTTGTTTTACCGCAACCGTTTGGTCCGACAATTCCAATTCTTTGTCCCCTTAGAATTTGAGTTGAAAATTTCTCAAAAAGAAGTGTGTCAAAACCGTTACTCACATTCGCGACATCAAGAACCCAATCGCCCGTCCTGTCAGGTTTGCCGAAACTCATCGAGTATGTTTCATAATTATGAGGAAGCTCAACCTGTTCAATACGCGCCAGTTTTTTTTCACGATCAGAAGCCTGGGCATGGTTTTGTCCATATTTATTTTTGCGGATAAATTCTTCTGTTCGAGCAATTAAATCCTGTTGTTTTTCATAAGTTTTTTCGAGAACCTTGTTTCGTTCTTCTCTCTGTTTTTTATATGCGGAATAGTTTCCTTTAAATGCTGCTAATCGTGAATTAAAAAGTTCAAAGATCCGATTCGTCACACGATCCAGAAAAAAACGATCATGACTAACCAGGATGATGGTCACCTGGCTTTTTGAAAGATAATCTTCAAGCCATTGTGTTGCATTAATATCAAGATGGTTTGTCGGTTCATCCAGAAGCATGATAGAAGGAGACCGGAGAAGCATTTTCGCTAAAAGTAAACGATGCTGCTGACCACCACTTAATAAATTCGCTTCCTTATCAAGTTCCGATGTTAGAAATCCTAATCCATGCAGGACTTCTTCAACAAGGTGATCAATCTGAAAAGCGTTTTTGTAGTGAAGTTCCTGCTGGATTGCATCAAATTGCTTATGCAATTTTTCAAGCTGGTTGGCATCTTTTTCCTCAGCCATTTTTTCAGCGAGATTTTGTGAACGATCCTGAAGTTGGTAGAGATGTTCCAGCCCTGATTTAGCGACATCAAGAACAGTTTCATTCGGCGCGAAATCTGTTTCCTGTTCGAGCAAAGCAATTTCCGCGGTATTGGCTAATTCAATGTCACCTTTATCAGGGTAATCTTTATTTGCCAGGCAGCTTAACAGGGTTGTTTTGCCACAACCATTCGGGCCAATGAGTCCAATTTTATCATTGCTATAAACTTCAAAACTGACATTCTGAAAAACCGGTTCAGAATCGAATTGTCTTGAAATTTCGTGGACGGAAAGAAGGTTCATGGGGATTCAGCAGGTTGTTTCATGTTTTAAAAATGAATAATATTATTGAATCAGTATTTGATTTCAAAAAAATAACAGGTTACAAAAATCAGGTTATAATGATTCAAGAGGGCCAATGGTTGTTGTGGTTAATTGTCCAAGCGGATATTTCTTCAACAGGCTCTTGATATCTTCAAGAGATATGGACCTTACCGTGTTAATATCGTCTTCGATAGAATTGTATTCCTTCCGGTAAACCCAATTCCCGCCGAGCGAAGAAAGCCTGCCCATCGGTCGTTCTCCCCTGAGCACAATCCGGGAAGCAACCTTGTTTTTTGCCTGGCTCAGTTCTTCTTCGGTCACGCCCTCGTTATTGACCTGATCATAAATATCTTTGATTCTGCTGAGATTTTCTTTTGTTTCCTCTGGTTCACAACTGAGGTATGTCATGTAAGTTCCAGAGCCATCGTATTCATTGTATCCCATCTCCGCAGCTTCTGCGTGTCCCGGATCAACCAGTTCCCAATAAAATCGGCTTCCTCCGTCATCACCAACAATGACGGAAAGAATCTCAGCAGCAAATCGTTTATCATCTTTTGCATTCGGTGCAGCTTCCATTTGCATGACATGCTGCTGAACTGATCCCACTTTAGTAACAATTTTGGTTGCACTTTTAGGTTCTGCTTCAGCAGTGTTTCGATCATGCGAACCTGCTGGAATTTTCCCGCAATATTTTTCTGCCAGTTTGACCATTTCATCCCAGTCAGCATTCCCTGCAAAAGCGAGAAGAATATTTCCAGCTTTGTAATGATCCTGATGGTATTGTTGCATTTGTTCAGAAGTTAATTCCTGAATGCTCTCTTCCGTTCCCAGAATGCATCGACTGAGAGAATGACCTTTAAAGTGGATCTGCATCAGGTTTTCATATGCAGTGAATGAAGGTTGATCCTGGTACATCCCGATTTCTTCCAGGATGACCTTCTTTTCCATGTCAAAGTCTTCCTGCCTTAAAGATGGCTGCAAGAGGACGGACAAAAGTTCAAAAGTTCTTTCCAGATATTCAGGAAGAATGGCTGCATAAAAAAGGGTGATTTCTTCACTTGTGGATGCATTATACCGGGCACCAACTTCATCAAAAACTCGATTGATATCATCAGCGGAAAGATTTTCATCCCCTTTGAATGCCATGTGTTCAAGAAAATGACTCACGCCGGAAACTTCATCGGATTCATCCCGGGAACCTGTTCGAACAAAAAAGCCGACAGCAACCGATTGAACCGATGGATTGATTTCACCGATTATTTGTAATCCATTATCAAGTTCTGTGTTATGAAATTGCATGAGGAACCTCTAAAGCTGCAGGGCCAATTGTAAGAATGTTTAATTTTTCTGACGGGAATCGATGAACGTAATCCAAAACAGATTCCACAGTAAGCTGTTCAATTTTTGTATGAATTTCATCCAGCGTAGTGACTCGTCCAAGAAGATACCAGTCTCTTGCAATGGATGATGCCCGAGCCATTGTTGATTCCTGTTGCATCACCAATGAACTTTTTGCCCGTGCTTTGCATCGTGAAATTTCTTCTTCTTCAATTCCATTTTTAAGCAGGTCAAATTCGTTTAACGTCACATCAAGAGTTTCCTGTGCCCGTTCGTTTGTTGTGCCCGCATAGCAGAGAATTTTTCCTGTATGTTTCAGACTGTTAAGAGTTGCATTGATTGAATAACAAAGCCCTTTCTTTTCACGAACATTGGTGAATAGCCGGGAACTCATTCCCCCACTCAACACTCCAACCGCTGCCCAAGCATTGTAATAATCATCATCCTGATAAGAAACCGAAGGGGCTGCAATTCCGATGTGTGTCTGTTTGGAATTATGATCAATATGTTCGTATCCCGTTGAACTTAGATTGGTTTCAAATTCCGGATCTTCTTTTGTTTCCCAGCTTCCGAACAGTTCTTCAAGAATCTTTTTGACTGATTCAATATCAACGCGACCCGCAATTCCGATAATGGAACCATT
>JAJRVU010000530.1 GCA_024277145.1 Planctomycetota bacterium | reverse complement strand
ATTTTGGGTTTGAGTGGGTTATTTAATACTCTTTCCCACATGATGGGATGAGCGATACAGAGATTTGATCCGATGAGAATAATGACGTCGGAATATTCAAAATCTTTCAAGGTAAATGGAGGAGCGTCAAATCCAAACGATTCTTTATAAGCAACGACTGCAGAAGACATGCATTGCCGAGTATTTCCATCTCCGTGTAAAACTCCCATTCCGAATTTGGTTAAGGCTCCCAGAAAAGCCATCTCTTCGAGTGGAATTTGTCCTGTGCTCAAAAATGCAACTGATTCCTTACCATGCTTTTCCTGTATGGATTGAAACCGTGAAGTAAATTCCGTCAGGGCATTGTTCCAGCTTACTGGTTCGAGTTGTCCTGATGAATTTTTCAACAGTGGCGTTGTCGCGCGTTCTTTCGATGAAAGAACGTTCAAAGCTTCCCAACCTTTGGGACAAGCCATCCCCAGGTTGACCGGATATTGAATTGTTGGCGATAGATTAACGCCTTTTTTATCTTGCAAGTGAACCGAGAGATTGCAGCCTGTTCCACAGAATCCACAAACGGATTGCGTGACCGCCTCCGGCTTTTTCTTATCAGGAACTTTCCCCAAGCCGAACCCGCCGGGAGAAAGTTGTAATTCACGAGTAAACCGACCCTCCTTCTGGTAAAGAATTCCAGGAAGCGAATCATTTTGAGTACTCAATTTGGATGAATCTGTTGAACGAATCATGCTTTAATTCCTCCGGGCATCCCTGCAGGCGAAACTGCAACAAAATAAATGTATCGTTCCAACAATTCCCCAACCAAACATAAAGATAAAGCCAACACGGAAACAATCAGGGGCGTGATGCCTGATTCAGATTGAATTCTTACCGAGCTTTCCAAAAGCAGTAACGGAAAGAAAATTCCACCAATCAGGCCCGAAACAAATCGAATTTTTGTAATGTTGCTGATATCACCAACCATCAGGTTGGCTGCTCTTTTATAAGGACTGTTTCGCTGGCTTTTGAGGTGAAAGAAAATGGATGCTTCATACATCAGTTTAAAAGTTGTACTTATTGATAAAGTGATGACCAGTAAATTCATCCAGTTGAATAAGCTATCGTTCATTGATTCACTTTTCAGATAGTTCATAAAAGAAAGCGTGACCAACGTAGAGGAAAGACCCAGGATTATCATCGACATCAGGAATTTTATGGATGTGATCATGCCATTCCATAATTCGCGTTTCGTAAATTGATAAATCATGATGGAACAAATCACGCCTATGATTCCTGTTCCGGCGAGAATATCTCCCAGAACATTAATTATTTTTGAAGGGATGATTCCGAAATCGGGTTTAAAAAAGAGAAGCCCATGATAAGCCGTGAATAGTGATGCCAGAAATGCAAACAGGCTGAAGACAACTATTTCCCGACTGAGCCAGGAATGTTTCAGGCCGATCACCGCTCGAAAAGCGAGATGAGGTCTTCCCAGATGGAACAAGCTCGAAAGCAATGCAATATTACAAATTGTCAATCCAAAAACGGATTGCCACCATTGAAAACTAGTTGAACCTGTACCTGATTCCAGATGATTCAGCGCGGAGCCAAACAGGTATATTCCAACGGACATTTGTATGAGAACCAGCATCACAATCAAAGGCCAATGTGCGTGTTCGGTGCTGGTTGAATAATAATCTGCAGGAAGAAGATTTCTTGGAAAAACGGAATTGCTTCTGAATGTGGTTGTAGGCAAGGTGACTAACGGGTCTATCGTTCCGGGAAGAAAAGATCCAGATTCGGAATCTTCGATAATTTTTTCTTTATCAATAATCTGAATGGAGATTGCTTCATTCGGACAAGACTGTACACAGGCAGGTGCTTCCCCTTCAGCCAGACGGTCGCTACACATGTCACATTTTCTGACGATCCCTTTTTCTGGGTTGTATTGAGGCACATCATAAGGACAAGCCAGCGTACAATATTGACATCCAATACATTGGTCATCAAGGTGTTTGACAATTCCCGTGACGGGGTCTTTTTCATACGCATCGACAGGGCAGCCAATCATGCAGGCAGGTTCCAGACAATGATGACAGGCGGAAGTGACATGTTGATGAAACGGGTTTTCTGTTGTTCCCCCATGAAGAATTCCGACCGTTCGCCAGGTTTCTTTTTCATCCAAACCATTCATGTTATGACAAGCCGTCACACATGCTTTACAACCAGAGCAAGCATCCAGATCCACTTCAAAAGAATATTGCTGACCTTCTTTCGGAGATGAAACAGGCAATAAATTGGAATAGCGTGAACGATCCAGCTCATGATTCTCATCATGAAACCGCGAAAACTGCTCTACTGCAGAGAAATCATTCTGCTCATTCAATAAAGCTAGCAGCAATGAATTTCTGGAATCCATTGGTTGCGTTTCAGATTGATTATTCAATTGGTTCATACTGGTAACAATAAAACGTCTGTCATACTGGTTGTTAATTCCCGGAAAATCTCAAAACTTGAAATCATCCTGTGAATACGGAACCTGTAACTGCAAAGCCTGTTCCCGGAAATAAACACAGAAACATCCAATTTAAGCCTTTTCACGCAAATAAATTGAAAGAAGGCTTATTCAGGATTTCTAAGCATTGAGAGAAAGCAAAGCTGCCTAGAAAGAATGCAGATTCTGCGGAAATCTTCTTGAACTCATCTGAAAAATGTTTTATGAATTATTTTATGGTGAAGGCAATGTGAAAGAATCGCCCATGTTTTCAGGCATTTCAAAACTGAAAACGCTTACAATGCAGGCAGCAGTTAATCAGTTGAGTTTTGGGAATTGTTCCGAACACTGAAAATAAATGGAAATATTATACCACAGAAAATCAAAAGACATCCGGACAATGTGCCGGGTGATTTCTATGTGTCATGTGATGAATGCATAGCTTGCGAAGCACCGTATCATGAAGCTCCTGAATTAATGGGCAACTCTTATACTTCTAAAAATAACGATGGGTGCTATTTCAAAAAACAGCCGGTCACTCCTGAAGAAATTGAACAAGCCTGCTCTGCAGTTTGTGTCTCGTGTGTTGAGGCTGTGCGTTATGCAGGGAACGATCCTGAAATTTTACACAGACTTGAAGAACTTAATTCGCGTTCATCATGCGATGTTTATTACGAAACTGATCCACCCATTTATGAATTATGATTTTTTTCCCAAGCTCTTCACAACTTTCATAAGCAATCCCATATGCTCTGCCTGTAGCCATATCGGGCTGCTTCCGGGTACCGACGATACATTTCATTAATAATTTCAAGTAGCCCTGATATTTCAACAGTTATATTGACCGTTGCTGAGAGATATCAGAGAATTTAACCGTTGATTACGGTATCCAGATCGCCGGGAAGAAACTATAATCATCGAAATTGAATTGGAATCAGCGAAATTGAGTTGGAATTTCTTCAGAAAACAGGGACAGAAAAAATGGCCCGGAATATCAAACCGAAATCCGGATTTAAAAAGTACGCCAAAAGTGTGTCTTCGTTTGTCATAGGCATCGTCCTGATGGTTCTCGTTATTGCATGGTTGGCAGGGGCATTTGAAACCAAAATTGCTCCTGAAATTCTCGTGAAGGATCCCCCTGTTCCGGAAGGAACTGTGGACAGCGTTCATGAAGTGACCAAGCCGAATATCGAAGAAACCATAGGCACGCTCAAAGCTGCGAGCAGAACCGAAATTTCTTCCAAATTACTCGCGACGATTAAATCAATCACAGTCCGGGCGGGAGACAAGGTTTCAAAAAATGATAACCTGATTATTCTTGACAGCAGCGACCTGAAATCAAGGTTGCAACAGGCAGAACAGGTTCATATTTCTGCAATCTCGAAAAAAAAATCTGCCCAGAAAAATTTTGATCGAGTTAAAAAACTTCTCCGAAGGAAAGCAGCAACGCAATCTGATTATGATAGAGCGGAGAACGCTTTGAACGTTGCCCTTGCAGAAGAAAAAAGATCCAAACAGGCAATCGAAGAAGCGAAAGTTGTACTTGGTTATTCTGTCATCAAGTCCCCTTCGAATGGAAGAATCGTCGATCGACTTGCAGAGCCGGGGGATACTGCATCTCCGGGAATCCCCTTATTAGTAATTTACGATGATGAATCACTCAGGCTGGAAGCCCCTGTTCTGGAACATCTTGCCATCAAATTGAAAGTTGGCCAGAAAGTGAATGTTTATGTTGACGCACTGAAAAAAGAAGTCAACGGCACCATTGACGAAATTGTTCCGCAAGCAGATGTCAGAAGCAGATCCTTTCTTGTCAAAGTTATTCTCCCCCAGATGGAAGGACTTTACGAAGGAATGTTTGGAAGGTTGAGAATTCTTGCAGGAGAGCGTAAGCATCTTTGTTTACCAACTGAAGCAATTCAAAAAGTAGGACAACTGGAATTTGTTAATGTTGTTCTTCCAGATAATCAGGTTGAAAAAAGATATATCAAAACCGGTCAGCTTGGTCTTCCGGGAAGAATTGAAGTTTTGAGTGGCCTGAATGCAAACGATAAAGTACTAATCCCCAAAACCAATAGAAAATAACACGACTACATCTACTGGTAGAAGTCCCGATATTCAGATCGAACTGCATGCCAACGAGCGTGCCATTTGCAAATTGACGCATGACATTTAAAGCTCGAAAGAGCAATAATGGGAATCCATGAACGAAGAAAAAACAAACATCGAGACAAACATCGAGACAAACACCGACGAGGCAAGTCATGAGGAGATGCCTTTTTTGACTCGTGTCGTCGCCCTGTTTCTTCGTGGTGACGTTGCGATCATGTTTGTTGTGATTTCCCTAATTTTAGGAGCAGCGGCTTTATACCTGACACCTCGTGAAGAAGAACCGCAAATTGTTGTGCCGATGGCAGATATTTTTGTGAAAGCAAGCGGATTATCTTCAACGGAAATTGAACAACAGGTCACGCGCAGGCTTGAAAAACTGCTTTACCAGATTGATGGTGTTGAATACGTCTATTCCATGTCACGACCCGGTGAATGTGTTGTCACCGTTCGGTTTTATGTTGGCAATGACCGGGAAGATTCGCTGGTCAAGCTATATAACAAAGTTCATTCCAATATTGACCTGATCCCGCCGGTTGTTGATTCGTGGGTGATCAAGCCTGTCGAAATTGATGACGTTCCGATTGTCATTGCAACAATCTGGACAGACCGAACTAATCAGGTCAGTGATCACGAATTGAGACGAATTGCAGAACAGGCACAAAATGAACTTCAATCCATTCCTGACACCAATCGGGTTCATGTAACAGGAGGTCGCCCGCGAATTATTCGAGTGGAACTGGATCCGCAACGACTTGCTGCACGCGAGATTTCACTATTGCAAATTTCCAAAGCACTCAATGCAGGAAATGTCAACATCCGTTCCGGGGAATTTGAGCAGCAGAACCAACAATTCATTCTGGAGACCGGGCAATTCATTCAGTAAATTGAAGAGCTTGAAAACTTTGTTGTCAGCGTGATCGATAATCGTCCGGTTTATCTGAAAGATGTTGCTAAGGTCATTGACGGACCGGATGAAGTGGAAAATTATAGCTGGATCGGTTTTGGTCCCGCTGAAAAAAATATTGAGTCCGGTTCTGAAGTTTACCCTGCAGTTCATCTTTCTGTTGGCAAAAAAAAGGGAAGCAATGCTGTTTGGGTGGCCAATGCTGTTGAAGAAAAACTGGAAGAATTAAAAAAAATCCAGTTCCCATCTCATGTAGAATATCGCATCACGCGAAACTATGGCGAAACAGCCAATGAAAAAGTGAACGAACTGGTTGAAAGTCTGGTTGTTGCTGTCATTACCGTTGTTGGATTAATCGGATTGATCATCGGCTGGAGGGCTGCATTTGTGGTTGCGCTGGCCATTCCTGTTTGTTATAGCCTGACATTGTTCATCAATATGCTCGCAGGATATACAATTAACCGGGTCACCATGTTTGCACTCATCCTTTCATTGGGACTGCTTGTGGATGATCCGATAACTGATGTTGAAAATATTGCCCGTTATTTTTCCTTGCGACGATTCTCATCTCGGCTTTCCGTTTTAAAAGCGATCCAGGAAGTGAGACCTGCGCTGGTCCTTTCCACAATTGCAATTATCGCCAGTTTTTTGCCCCTGTTCTTTATCACCGGAATGATGGGACCATATATGGCTCCGATGGCCATGAATGTTCCGTTGACTGTTACGTTGTCGACTGTTGTCGCTTTCATCCTGACACCGTGGTTGGCAATGGTTGCATTAAGACATATGATCGAAAACCCGAATGATGAAGAGGCTTTTGATATCACAAAGCGTCCTTTGTATCGGGCAACACAAAAAATTCTGGGACCAGTGATCGACCATAAAATACTCTCCTGGCTTGCTCTTGGGGGAACGGGACTCCTGTTATTGCTTGCGATGCTGCTTCCGGTGCAAAGACTCATCCCGTTAAAAATGTTGCCTTATGATAACAAAAATGAGTTTCAGGTTATCGTTGATATGCCTGAATCATCCACACTCGAAAAAACGGATGCCGTTGCCCGGAAGGTGGGTCAATATCTATCAACTGTTTCCGAAGTTCTGGATTACGAAATTTTTTCCGGGAACGCTTCACCCATGGATTTCAACGGAATGGTTCGCCATTACTTTTTGAGAAAAGGTTCCAACGTTGCAGACATTCGCGTGAACCTTGTTCATAAAGATTTTCGTGTTCAACAATCACATGAAATCATTTTGAGAATCCGCAATGATATAGACCAGATTGCAAAAGACTCCGAAGCCAATATCAAACTTGTGGAAATGCCTCCCGGTCCTCCGGTATTGGCAACCATTACTGCAGAAGTTTATGGCCCAAATGAAATGCCCTACGATCAGTTGATTTCTTCTGCTCACCTTGTTAAAAAAAGGTTGAAGGAAGAGCCGGGGCTTGTTGATGTTGATATCAGCTCAGAAGATAAAAAAGTCAAATGGGAATTCCAGACGGATAAACCGAAGGCTGCCCTTTCGGGAATTTCCACGCAGAACATTGCGGAAACATTGAAAATTGCATTGGAAGGAGAAAACGCAACGGTTTTCCATCTTCCTGATGAAGTTGATCCTTTGTGGATAAAACTACGGTTACCACGAAAAAGTCGTTCCGCCATCAATGAACTCAAAGAACTTTATATCATTGGAGATAAGGGGCAGGTTGTTCAATTGGGCGGTATCGGAAAGTTTGTCCAGACGGAAGAAGACCAGCCGATTTACCACAAAAATTTAAAAAGGGTTGTCTTCGTCTATGCAGAAATTGCAGGTCGTCCTCCAGCAGATGCCATCATGGATATCCAGTTTGATCGTGTTGCAGAGAACACTGTAATTCCCGAAGAAAACCAGATTCATCCTGTTGAGGAGAGATCATGGTTGTCGCCCGGAGGTAATCAATTGTGGAAAGTTCCTGAAGGTGTTCGCGTTGAATGGGCTGGCGAAGGTGAATGGAAAATCACGCTGGATGTCTTTCGTGATCTTGGCTTGGCATTCGGTGCAGCGCTGATTGGAATTTTTATCGTTTTGATGTTTCAAACAAACTCCCGAGTTCTTCCATTGCTGATCATGCTGGCGATTCCCTTGACGATGATTGGAATTATGCCCGGCTTCTGGTTGTTGAATGCATTTTTCACAACGCCTGTTGACGGATTTGCCAACCCGGTTTTCATTACCGCAACGGCGATGATTGGAATGATTGCCCTTGCAGGAATTGTTGTCAGAAATTCGGTGGTGCTCATTGATTTTATTCACATCGCACAGAATGAAGGGCTTGACCTTCGCGAATCAATCATTCGAAGTGTTGCAGTCCGAACGCGCCCAATCCTTCTGACAGCTGGAACCACTTTGCTTGCAAACTGGGTGATTACTTTAGATCCTGTCTTTTCGGGATTGGCCTGGTCAATCATCTTCGGCATCATCACATCAACCTTGTTCACGCTGATCATCATTCCAACCACTTACTGGCTGCTCTATAAGAATGAACAAAAGCAGAGTGCTTAGCGGGAACGACACACTCATATTTATGGATTTCCGATCTACTCGCTAGACAAGCGTCTTCAACGTCTATAAAGTACATAATACCCATTCTACTTTGAAATAGCGCGTTCTCTATCAATTCGAACTAAGGTTTATTTCAGAACAAAGAAAATGGGTGGCCCGACCAACTTGTTGGTTGGGTGCCGCAAGGCACAAGAAGTCTCACCTTCACCGATCCATGTTTATCGAATCCTGAATTAATTGAATCTTTATTTTTGGGTGATATTTATCTCTAAAAGTAATAGAGAAAATGATTGCGTATGATGAATCTTCTTGTCGCT
>JAJRVU010000529.1 GCA_024277145.1 Planctomycetota bacterium | reverse complement strand
GCTTAAGCGACTTGCCCCTGTTGCGGAAAAATCGGATCTGTTGATAGGAATTGAATCGTGGTTGAATGCCGATGATTTGTCACGGATTATTGATGCAGTCGGCTCGCCTGCTGTGAAAGTTTATTACGATGTGGCAAATACAACAAAAATGGGGTACGATATCCACAAGGAAATTCGTCAGTTAGGTCGTGATGCCATCTGCCAGTTTCATCTCAAGGAAAACAGTGCGTTGTTGGGAAGAGGTGAAATCGATTTCAAGCGAGTTAAAGATTCGATTGAGGCTATCAACTGGAGAGGCTGGCTCACTATTGAAGGAGCGACCGACAGAAAAATTGGAATTCAAAACAGTTACATTCATAACCAAAAGTATATAAGGAAACTCTTTGGAGCATAAAGCGTTTTATACTTTCTCAATCACAACAGATTTCCTGTGGTCTGAAATTTAATCGTAAGATTGAACTTCTCTGATAGCGGCAGAATTGAGATTTTTTTCTATCACGGAGAATAATTATTCATCGGGATCAAGGTGACAGGTCCCAATAGCCCTGATGGTGTTAAATCCCATTTTGATGCATCAAACTTCTGATACCGATGATTTACAATGTTTGCGTTATGGAAAATCTTCCACTGTACTTTGAGGATATCCAAATCACGAATCCGGTTGGCAGAGAGATTGGTGACTTCAATTTCCAGGAGGTTGCGACCCGGTTTTAAAAAACGCCCCACTGGTGCACGATACGGAACGCAATACAAAGTCGTTGCAATCTTGCCATTAATGTAAACACGGGCGCTCTCGCGTACATCTCCCAGATCTATTGTCCAATCGTCAGCTTTTGTTTTGGGAAGATAAAATTCGATGGTGTAACATCCTGTACCAGCGAAACGTTTAGCTTCGTCATCACCCAGAATTGTCCAAGATTTCAATTTAGTTGTGGTGATTGAATCGGGTAGCGTCGGTCCTCCATCAATAAAGATTACATTCCATTTTCCAGTGACGATCATTGGTTTATTTCCGGTTTCAATAAGGCAGGGCCATTTCGGACCATTGATCAGTTTGTTACTGAAAGTCCTGATGATACAGGTTTCTCCCGGTCGAAGCTGGATGTAGAGTTCTTTGTTATTACGTTGAGTAGCAACGCCTGTTTCTGCTGAGCGTGGATCCATCAGGACTGCACTTTTGAACGATACACCTAATGAAATCCAATCATCCACCGGTTTCGCTGTCATATTTGCTACAAAATAGTGATATCCATCTTTATGCGAGCGACGAATTAATTCGAGTCCCGCATCAGTCATTGGTTCTCGTATTACTTTTGCGTTTTTTAACCGTTGTTGTAAGGCATTGGTCTTAACAACCAGCGATTCCCGATCTTTTAACAATGTTTTTAAAGTCGCTTGACGTTGGGTCAAATTGTGAAATCCCGGTACATCGGTGGGTAGGCTGTCCAGAAAAACCACTTGTTTATCATTGTCAGCCAGAGAAAGAATCTTCCTCAGGGTTTCCAGTGGAATATGTTTTGTACTCGGTACGACGATGGCTTTGTAAGAATTTGCCTTGCCTGCCAGTATCTGTCGGTCAGAGATAAAGTCAAATCCATAGCCTTTTGTCTTGAGCCATTTTGCAATGATGCCGCATGTTGAATCAGTGAGCCAGCCAGGATGATGGACTGTCAATTGCTGTTGCATACCGTTTGCTGAATGCCAGATATCATAAACAGGCCAGTAGAGTGCTACGTCGTTGTCTGGTTTGCCTGATTGCAGGATCGACTGGCATCGAGTAATGTATGCATTCAGGTATGATGAATCTCGCCAAATAGCATTGCGAGGATTGTACTGAAGGGATGCATAAAAAAGCCATCCGGGCCAGGGAGCCTCTTCAGGACTGTAGCAGGTCCCGTGAAAAAAAATGTGATTCACCCCGTTCAGGAAGAGCTGGTCAATTTCCGGTTTCACTTGAGATAATGCAGCCCGGAAATGATTGCGAACCCAGGTGCAGGCTTCTGCAGAAATTAAAGTTTTCCCCGAAACATGCGCAGCTGAAGAAGCCATCAGGTTGATCAAAGGTTGCGGATGGTTGTGACCGTCCACATTATTTTTATCAAGACGAATTCCCGGGATATTGAACTTTGAAGCGCCGAAAATTTCGGTCTCAGGAATTCCACTGGCTGCATAAAGGTCTAGAAGATTAGCTGGTGCTCCGTGTGCCTGATTCCGTGTCGTACACCCCTTTTCCCCTGCCCATTTCACCCATGTTTGAATATACTCAAGATGAAGGTCGGAGAGTGTTTCCCGGTAGTCACTTTTGATTCGTGCCACAGTTTCCGGATCGATATTGAGATCTTTTGGATCTCCATTGCTAAACAAAGCAGGTAAATACTTTGTCAGATCATAACCACGCCGCTTCCTGAATTCCTCGGGAAATTCCCTGCACCAGTTTCCCAGGTATTCAAAGGAATCGTGGTACATCGCTCTTGGCAGGACAACATCCTCCCTGTTAAAGGCTTGATCGAAATATTTT
>JAJRVU010000528.1 GCA_024277145.1 Planctomycetota bacterium | reverse complement strand
GACTGAATCCTGTTTGTGAACTGACCAGAATCAGAATTGTCAAAGAAGGAATTGCGAGTAATAACCCATTTCGCCAAGTTGATACACCTGAAGATCGACATACAAAAGAATGGATAATCGTCATAACAAAAATGATCCAGTAACCAACTGGAACTTTGATGGCCAGAGCATACAGGTAATAATACCACCAGCCTTTTTCTTGAAATTCACCTCGCAAATAGGATTCTCTTCCAAAATTTTCAAAGTCTGCTTTCTGAACATCAATTCCAAGAACATAATTCTTAGGGAATGGAACAAGGACTTCTCCTAGCCAAGAATCATCGAAGTGGTTTATTTTCTTATCTTTTTCTTCAATTTCAGCAGATTCATTTCCAGTTAAGGAATTACTGACAAAATTAAATTTATTCAGTTTGGTAAAGGATCCTTCAAATCCATATCCGAGATTGAGTAGATATAATCCCAGCAGAAGAATGCTTGAAAGTTGCAATACCTGTTTCTTCCAAAAATTCCTGTTTGTATTTAACGAGAAGTACCAAATTATCCAGATCAAGGGCCAGAGACCAAACAGAATGATCCATGTTGTTTTAGTCAGTTCCGCCAAGCCAAGAGTAATTCCAGCTATAATTGCTGATTTCCATCCCGGTTGATGTAACCATTTCCAGAAAAAATAAGCAGCCGTGATCCCTAAAGCTGTTGATCCAGTCGCAGGGGTAATAAATTGACCATGAGCAAGAATATTGGGTGAAAAGCACCAAAGAGTTAAAGAAAAGAGACCTGCTGCCGGACCGTATAATTCTTTTGCCCAGAGGTAACAAACAAAGCCACCTAGAAGTGAAAACGGAATGCATGCCCATCTTGCAATGGTGAAATACCAGATCGACTTCTCGCCATTGATTGTAATGAATTGTTTTCCGAGTGAAAAAACAGGCCGAGCACCGGGAGATTCATGAAAACTATTCCAGTCATATTCTGCATCAGAAAATAGAACGGGGATCGCTGCCACCATTCGGACTAATGGGGGGTTCACTCGATAAAGTTCAAATCGACCAAACTTCCAATGGCTGACACCTGCAACAAGATGGGCATGCTCGTTCAGATTGGGGCTATGCTTTGTAGCACTCCATGCGAGAAGCCCTGAGTGAATCGATAGCAGGAGAATAACAAACCAATGCATTTGCATAAAATGTTTATCATTCTTTTGGGGTTCTTCACTCATTCTCTGTTGTTCTTTAATTTCGATTGGCTTGCTTGCTTTAAATTTGTGGGCGACTGGCTTGGAGGTACTAAAAGGTTGTTTAATAGGATCTTCTACGGAATAGAAAAAAAACAATCAGACCGACAATCACAAGATCAATGACAATTATTAATAAAGTCAATGGACTGATTGGTTTTTGGTTAGGAATATTATCTGGATAACGATGAATCATTTCGACGATCTTCATCTGTTTTTCAAACTGTATTTCCGATTGAGACGGTTTAAATCGTGCATCACTCAGCATTTTACTCAAATTGTCACGGCCTGCCCGTAATAACAACAGATGCTCCTGATTCTTGGCAGACGCTGTTTTTTCGAGACTGGCAATCGTCTTTTTAAGTTTAACCGAAGAGATTTTTGTAAAATTATCCCACTCACCATCTGATGCTTTTTGTGACCGCAATTGTTTTAACTCGCTCCAAATGGTTTGATATTGGTCAAAAGCATTCTCTTGATAGTACCAGGGAGTTATATAAAACATATAAATCAGAATCCCTGATCCAATTAGTAAAACAGGAATAATAATCCAAAGTCGAAACAGATAACCGAGAAATGAAAGCTTTTCAGCCAGAAAATCAATAATCAGTCCAGGAATGGCTACTAGACCTGATAAATCAAAACCTGTAATCTCCTGAGATTGCTTTCTTTTTGATGAGTTACTGGAACTTTGCCCTTCAGACATCGCAGCACGTTTTAAATCGATACCAGATAGAGCTTCTGAAGCTGCTGAGACAGTTGATGGTAAATCCTGTTGATTGCTTGAAAACAGATTATCAACAGATATCGCTTGAATCCATTTCCCTCTTGATCCAAGTTTAATAAGTGTGTTTTTTGTTACAGCTCCATCTTTTACACAGGCTTGCAAATCATCAATCGTTAATGGACCAAGTTCTTCCTCCGATATTTTGCAATACCACTCTTTTTTATTTGAACTAGAGGATTGATTCATTGCTAAGTCCTCATGGTTGTGGAGTACTTTGAGGACGACTAAAGAATGTTTTTCGGGCTTTAATTAAGACATATAAAACTAAGAAAATGATACAGCCCATAATCAGCCATTTTTTATTAGATTCGGGCTTCTTAACTCTCATAGGGGCTGAAAATGAGTCTGAAGCCAAGAGTTTTACTTCTTCAATTTCTAAAGAGCGTGTTTTTTCATGATTTACATGTAAATAGTTTTTGTTTTGGATTTCGTTGATAATCAATGTCTTATCAGGATAAGTCGCAACAAAATTATCATCTGTATAATCGATATTGAATTTACAATCTAGCACATCAATCTGAGAATACTGGAATATTTGTGACCGTCCAGGGTATGACCCCTTGTCATCAAATACAATAGCTTTCCAGGAAGTTGGGATGAGAAAATCTTGATTCTGGATTGAATACTCAATGTCCAGCTGAGTACATGGGAATCTTTTAATGTAAGAAATCATCCGAACAACATTGTACTCCTTTGACGGGTCGATCCAGTATCGATACGAAACGCCATCTCTTTTAAAACTCAACAATATGCAGTCATTTCCATTGAGCTTGGAATGTTTTAGCGGTTTCTTAAAATCTTCTTTTTTTGAAATGAGGTACTCAAGAGGCCGAAAGCATAACAAAAAAGGAGCTATTATCAGGTCATCTATTAAAAATTCACGAGGATTCTTTTTTTTAGTGTTAATTGAGTTGATGAGAGCAAACGAATATTCACTCCCTTTTCGGTTAAATAATTCCGAAATCAATTTGGAATCATAGATTTTTGTGTAATTAAACAATTTAAAGTAATACTGTTCTGTATTTACAAAGCGATTTCTGATGGCATTGTCAAAACCTCTGTAGGTGTACTTTCTTTCAAATCCTGAATACTCTCTATAAGAATAACGGTTTCTTCGAATTGTTTCATAACGAAATGCATTCTCTTTCATTGAAAACTTATTCTCGGTTTTAGGATTGACATTTGAGTCAGCTTGATAAGTACTCCAGAATTCTGTGTTTTCCTGATCATGCCTCCAGGATGCTTCTATTGATTGAGAATTAGCAGTTCTAGTTTTCCAGGCATGAAAGATACGATCTACATTATTTTCAAATTTGATGGACGTTTCAGAAGCGACCAGATAGTTTCCAGAAAATGTGAAAACAACAATCATGGCAAAGAGATAAACATTTATTATTCGTGTTAGCATAATACTTCAACTAAATTGACAGGAAACTAATTAATGATAGAAATTATAGATTGCCGGCAACAAGATTCTTTT
>JAJRVU010000527.1 GCA_024277145.1 Planctomycetota bacterium | reverse complement strand
TTTTGAGATTGACGAAGTTGTTCCAAAAGCCATTCTTGATGAAGTGAACGAAGCAATTGAAACTGAGAATGTCGAGAACGGAACTTCCAAGAAATTAGCAGAAGGTGTCAAACCGAGACCTGCAGTTGCAAGTACTCAATTACTTGGTATTACAAAAGCTGCCGTTCAAAGTGATAGCTTTATCTCAGCTGCAAGTTTCCAGGAAACAACTAAAGTTCTGACTGAGGCAGCCTTGGCTGGACGTATTGATAATCTTGTTGGTTTAAAAGAAAACGTGATTCTTGGCCACCTGGTTCCTGCAGGAACAGGTTTCCACCTTCACCAAAACTCTGAAGTCAGAATTCGACCGGAAGCCTTGGAAGAACTTCAAGCTGAAAGAGAACGAGTCTTACAAGCTCGTCGTTCCATGTTGGATCAAAGTATTGATCAAGGGACAATGTCTGCTCCTTCTCCATTGTCGTCCATGTCCGGACCGACAACAACTCCTGTATCATTAGGGTCAATCACTCCAGATACACCAGAAAATACAGAAGGCTCAGACCAACCACCTGTAATGGGTGAAGGTCAAGGTTCTGCAGCCGTTGTGGATGAACAAGCAGAGTCAGCAATTCCTTCAACCAGTTCGGATGAAGAAATTGAATCTTACCTTGATTCCTTGGACTTGGGTGATGCAGATGAAGCCACTGAGGAAAGTGCTCTATCCATTGATGATTTACTCGCAGAAGAGCCTGTTGAGGAAATTATTGAACAATCTGGAGAACCAGCAGTGATTGGAGAACCAGCAGCGACTGAAGAATTAGAAGTGACCGAAGAAACGATAGAGCAGCCTGGAGAAGTAGAAGCGGCTGAAGAAACGATGGAACAACAGCCTGAAGAACTGAATGAAGGAACTGAAGATCCGAGTGATCAGCCTGAAGAATAGGGGACATAAAGACAGATTGTTAAGTTTTCAGGGTTATCGGGCTTCTCTCATACCCCTTGAAAGCTTGGAATCCAGAAATATTGACGACTGTTCAGATTGAAGATTCTCCAACGCTTGACTGTCACTGCCATTACAGATAAAGTAATTCGCTTCTGAAAACGTTTTGCACACCAGCAAATCAGCTTTTCAGAGACATCGTTAAGAAAACAAATCGTTTAAGAGCAGTCTTAGGACTGTAACTACTTATATAAACAGACTTTAGAAGAAGACATTTTGTATGCCTACAATTAACCAACTTGTCAGAAAACCACGAAGAAAGCCAACAACCAAAAGCAAGACTCCCTTGCTCGAAGGCTGTCCTCAAAAACGTGGTGTCTGTCTGAACGTGAAAACCGTTACACCGAAAAAACCTAACTCAGCACTCCGAAAAGTGGCCAGAGTCAGACTTTCCAACGGGAAAGAATGCACAGCTTACATTCCGGGTGAAGGGCACAACCTTCAAGAGCACTCGATTGTTCTTGTTCGTGGTGGTCGTGTTCGTGACCTTCCTGGTGTTCGTTACAAAATTATTCGCGGAAAACACGATACATTAGGCGTAGCAGATCGTAAACAGGCTCGAAGTCGTTACGGTACAAAAAAATCGTAAGTCATATATAAACTAAAATATATTACATCGTTCATTTATTTTATTAGGATATAAACCCAGGGTTTTATTAATGGTTAAACGTTTTACAGCCAGTCAGACTCAGCTTCGTCCGGATGCCAAGTACAATTCATTATTGGTTTCAAAATTTGTTAATTGCCTGATGCACGACGGCAAAAAAAGTGTTGCATTCAATATTTTTTATAGTGCATTAGAAAAAATTCAGGAAACTCTCCCAAACGAAGAGCCTTTGGAAGTATTCACCCAGGCTATTGAAAATGTGAAACCAGCGATTGAAGTTCGATCCAAACGAGTTGGTGGTGCCACATACCAGGTGCCAACTCCGGTCAATTCCAAAAGGCAACAAACACTTTCCATTCGCTGGATTCTTGCTGCGGTTCGAGGACGAAAAGGTCGTAAAACACACACCAGCCTTGCTGAAGAATTGTTAGCTGCCTATAAACGGGAAGGGACAGCAATGACCACCCGTGAAAATATTCATAGAATGGCTGATGCAAACAAGGCATTTGCACACTTCGCCTGGTAAGATTTTCTTAAACTTTACCTGCAATAATAGATTACAAGACGCATTTACTTCAGTTTCAGGAACGATCAGTTTCAGGAACATAAAGTAAAAGCGTCTTATTTTTTTACCATACATTAAAAGTGATTCAGGTATTACAATTGGCCCGGATACGCTTTAAACTGATCAGTTTAAACTTTGACAGGATATATTTTGCAAGAGAACCTTTTGATTGCAATTACTGTCAAATAGAATTCAGAGCCAGCCCACGAAAAGGCTCCAGTAAATATTCAGTGCCAATAAATATTAGACAGAGCCCCAAACTGAGATACTTATGTCGAACCCATTAGAAAACACGAGAAACATCGGAATCATTGCCCATATTGATGCAGGCAAAACGACGACGACGGAACGAATTCTTTACTACACGGGCAAATCTCACCGCATGGGAAATGTGGATGATGGAACTACCGTTACGGACTTTGATCCCGATGAAGCCAAGCGAGGAATTACAATCTATTCCGCTGCAATTACATGCAAATGGAAAAAAACAAAAATCAATATCATCGACACCCCCGGGCATGTCGATTTCACTGCAGAAGTAGAACGAAGTTTAAGAGTTCTCGACGGAGCAGTCACCGTATTCAGCGCAGTGGAAGGCGTTGAAGCACAAAGTGAAACTGTCTGGAGACAGGCAGACAAATACAATGTTCCGCGAATCTGTTTTATTAATAAAATGGACCGAATTGGAGCAAGCTTTGAAAGAACATTTGATCAAATTGCTTCACGTCTCGGCGCAACCCCGGTCGCCCTTCAAATTCCGGTTGGCGAAGGAGCAACCAAAACTCCTGATTCCGAAGCCTTTTCAGGAGTGATTGATCTTCTGGAAATGAAAGCAATTTATTTTGATGCGGAATCCAAAGGGGAAAAAATCACGATCACTGATATCCCTGAAGAATTAAAAAGCACCGCAGAAGAATGGCGGAACAAACTGATTGAAACCGTAGCCATGCTCGACGACACCATTATGGAGGTCTTTCTGGAAACAGACGATGTCCCGATTGATGATATGATTCGTATTTTACGGATGGCAACAATTGAAGGTCATATTCAACCCACGTTTTGTGGATCAGCATTGGATTACATCGGCGTGCAACTTGTTCTTGATGGAATAGCAAGATACCTTCCCAGCCCGCTTGATCGAGCTGCGGTTGAAGGCATTCACCCGAAACCGGGTAAAAAGCAAAGCGAGCATCAAGTCAGGGAGTCGAGCCCGGATGAACCTTTATGTGGTCTGGTTTTCAAAATTCAATCAGATAAACATGCAGACCTTTATTTTGTTCGTGTTTATTCCGGCATCCTTAAAAGTGGCAGCCGTGTTGTTAATGCACGAACAGGAAAAAAAGAACTGATCAGCCAGCTTTGGCGAGTTCAGGCAGATTCGCGTGAAAAAATAGAAACTGATTCCGTCGAAGCAGGAGATATTGTTGGCATGATTGGACCACGCGAAATGGTCACTGGCGATACATTCTGTGATGCAAAAAATCTGATTCTTCTCGAAAGTATCACCTTCCCGGAAACAGTCATTTCAATGGCGGTTGAACCGGAAACCAGTGCGGATCGAAAAAAACTGGCTGAAACGCTGGAGAGATTGGCCAAACAAGATCCGACTTTCATGGCAAATATCAGTGAAGAAACAGGCCAGACAATTATCCGCGGAATGGGTGAACTTCACCTCGAAGTTTTAAAGGATCGCATTGAACGAGACTTTAACCTGAAAATTAAAGTTCATAAACCGAGAGTCAGTTACCGGGAATCGGTCCAATCTGCAGTCACAGCGGAAGGGGAATTCTCCAGACAATCAGAAAAGGGTGATCTTTACGCAAAAGTGACCCTGAAAATGGAACCGTTTAATTCAGAAGAAGCAATCACGATTGTCAATTCACTCAAGCCAGGTGACCTTCCTTCTGACTTGGTTCCCGTTTTAACACGCACAATCCACGATTTTGCCCAAGGTGGTGGAGTCCTCGGTTTCCCGTTGATGAATATCAAAATTACGATTATCAAAGTAGACTATCGTGAGGGGGAAACCAACGAAAGTGCGATAGAAGCAGCTGCAGCTGATGCGATGAGAAAAACTCTTTCCCCGGAACAGTTACTCTTGCTCGAACCGATCATGAAAATTGAAGTTGTCACTCCAACGGAATTCGTCGGCAACATCCAGGCAGACTTGAACTCACGAAACGCGGTGATTCATGGTTCTGAACTTCATGGCGATTTAAGTATCCTGGAAGTGCAAGCCCCTTTATCTGAAATGTTCGGCTACTCCACGCAAATCAGAAGTCTGTCACAAGGAAGAGCTTCTTTTTCCATGCAACCGCTGAAATACGCCCAAACGCCTGATTCAGTCGTCAAAAAAATGCTCGGCTAATCAAGTTCGCATCAACGCTGAGAAGAAAAATATTTTTTTGTAGGTCAGGCTGCAGACTGAATGCAATATTTTTAGTAAATTAAATCTTCAGTTACGCGTAGATGAACTAATAGAGTAGGGCCTGCCGTGCAGACCAATCTTTGGTGTTATAAAATAACTGGTAAGCGTCTCAGCAAACACATCTTGACGTATATTGTATTCTAAAAACTGTTTTATCGAACAAGATCCT
>JAJRVU010000526.1 GCA_024277145.1 Planctomycetota bacterium | reverse complement strand
CCAGTTCTGCAGCCATGATCCATTTTGGCTTTTTTTCAAACAAGCCGGAACCAGGCCAGAGAAATAATTTCTGACCACCAGAACCGGTGTATTCAAACGTTTCTCCACGGTACGCAATATTAGAAAGTAGCCCCGTCAACAAAGCACGATGAATGGAATCATGATTCCGTTTTGAGTGAATGATTTTAAAACCCATCTGTTCGGAGAGTTCCATTAACTGACGATGGATGTCACCCCATTCCCGCATACGGTTATAGGAAAGAAAATTCTGCTGGCACGATTTCCTGAGTTGGTTCCGCGAAAGTTTTCCTTTCTGATCATGATAAAAATCCCACAAATTCAGGAAACTGACGAAATCAGATTCTTCATCTTTGAACTTTTCTTGAGCATGATCTGCTTTTTCCTGCTGATCAACTGGACGCTCTCGCGGATCTTGTAATTCCAGAATAGCTGCAATAATTAAAACATCACTCAGGCAATGCTCGTTGGCACCTGCAAGAATCATTCGCCCCGTTCTGGGATCAACAGGCATCCTGCTTAGCTGCTTACCGATTTTTGTGATGTTCTGTTTTTCATCAATTGCTTGCAGTTCAAATAATGTTTTATAACCGGTTCTGATCCCGACCGGTTTTGGAGGTTCCAGAAACGGAAACTCTTCAATGCTTCCCAACCGCAATGCAATACATTTTAAAATGACGGAAGCCAGGTTGGTTCTCAATATTTCCGGCGAGATAAATTCTTCCCGATTCTGGTAGTCTTCTTCCGAATAAAGACGAAAACAAACGCCGGGACCAATTCGGCCACATCGTCCTTTTCTTTGATCAGCCGATGCACGAGAAATCGCTTCGATAGGCAATCGTTGAACCTGAGAACGGGCAGAAAACCGGCTGATTCTTGCAGTTCCGGTATCAATCACGTAACGAATTCCCGGTACTGTTAATGACGATTCTGCGACATTCGTTGCAATCACTATTCGTCGAGAGGAACCAGTCTGAAAAACTCGATTCTGTTCCTTCATCGAGAGGCGACCGTAGAGCGGAATGATTTCTGTCTTTTTCCCATGACCGTCTCCTGAAATTCGATGTCCCTTCAGTTTTCTGGAGACTTCTCGTATTTCTCTTTCCGTAGGCATGAAAATCAGGATGTCACCTTGATCAATCCGTGCTGCTTCGTCAACAGCATCAGATATCGCGGAATAAATATCCGGTTCTTTTTCCCCTTCGATTTTTTCAAGAGGCCGATACCGAACTTCAACAGGATAGGTTCTTCCCGAAACTTCAATCACAGGAGCAGGGGTTCCATTAATCGTAAAATGCTCGCTGAATCTGCTGGCATCAATCGTAGCTGAAGTAATAATCACCCGAAGATCACGACGTTTCTTAATAATGCGATGAAGATATCCAAGCAGGAAGTCAATGTTTAAAGATCGTTCATGCGCTTCATCAATAATAATGGTGTCATACTGATTCAGGAAGGAATCGCTTTCCGTTTCCGCAAGAAGAATTCCATCGGTCATTAATTTGATATAGGTCCGGTGCTGGGTGTGATCATGAAATCGAATTTTAAATCCGACATCTGTTCCGACAGCACTCCCCAATTCTTCTGCAATCCGGGAAGCAACAGAACGGGCTGCAATTCTTCGGGGCTGAGTATGTCCGATCATTCCATGAATGCCACGCCCCATTTCCAAACAGATTTTAGGAAGCTGCGTCGATTTTCCTGATCCGGTTTCACCACAAATAATGACCACCTGATTTTCCCGGATGGCCTGAATAATTTCTTCTTTCATTTCCAGGACAGGAAGATCATTCTCATATCGTATTTCCGGTACTTTATTTTTTCGATCTTCCAGTTGTTGAATTGACTTCTCAATAGATTGCTTCAGCCTGTCCAGGTTCCGATCAAACGGTTTTCCTTCTTTGGAAGTATTTTTAATTCGTCTTAATTGCTGACGAAAACGGTAGAAATCTCCTTTCTTCACCTGCTTCAGCTTTTGCTCTAGTTCTGTAATGGAATTCATACTTTATTTATTTCTACGATGATGATTGGTATGTCTGCCTCTAACGCAGAACAGAACTGTATATGTGAGTTCTGTAAGTGGTTGATATGTAATAGTTTAGGGTTCGTCTCTTCCTGTGGATTCAGATTGACCTGAATCTTTATACCTGCTAGACTTCCGCCCCATTTCAGAAACAGATCCTTTCTGAAGTCACACCCATTATGCGCCCATGAATCAGAAACCCATTTTGCAGGAATACCCTGAAGAGAAGCAAGGGCTTCTGTAAATATTGAAACGAAAACCTATGAATTCCACTGCCAGAAAGATTATTCCCAAATCCGAATTTGAGATTCTTTCCCATGCTCGTAAGGTGATTCAATGTGAAGCATCTGCTCTTATGAATATTGCAGATCAACTTGATGATCAGTTTTGTGAAGCAATTGCATTAATTCAAAGAACCAATGGAAGTGTGATCCTGACTGGCATGGGAAAAGCCGGTTTGATCGGTCAAAAAATTGTTGCAACGCTCTCCTCGACCGGAACGCGATCCCATTTTTTACATCCAGCGGAAGCGGTTCATGGTGACCTGGGCTGTCTTCACGAAAATGATTTGTTAATCACCTTATCAAATAGTGGGGAAACCGAAGAAATAGTTCGCCTGATTCCGATTGTGAAACAGATGAAAATTCCGATTATTGCCATCACGGGAAGAAAACAGAGCCAGTTAGGCTTGCAAGCCGATGCAACAATCGAAATGGGCCAGATCACAGAAGCAGGTCAGCATGGTCTTGCTCCAACAACAAGCACAACTGCAATGCTTGCAATCGGAGATGCCCTTGCATTGGTCCTTTCGCAACTCAAGCAATTCACGCCACAACAGTTTGCACTCTTTCATCCAGCAGGAAGTTTGGGAAAACAACTTTCTATAGTAGGCGATATCATGCGATCAAAAGAGGAACTCAGGATTGCCCATGAAAACGAAACCATACGAAAAGTACTTCAACAGCTAAGCCAGCCGGGAAGACGAACCGGCGCGATCATTCTGGTAAACGATTCTAAAGAACTTCAAGGCCTGTTTACTGATAGTGATCTTGCCCGTCTTCTTGAAAAAAGACAGGAGAGTCAATTGGACCGTCCAATTCATGAAGTGATGACTTCCAAACCTTTAACGACTCACAAAAAAATGGAAATCATGGAAGTAGTAGAATTGCTTTCCAAAAACAGGATCAGTGAATTGCCGGTGATTGATGAAAACCGAATCCCTGTCGGACTGGTTGATATCACAGACGTGATTGGGCTCATGCCTGTTGAATCAGTTGCCTGATTTAAAAAATACTTTCCTACAGAATAAACTTCAAATAATACATTACGAAAACAAGGGATTGCAAAATCATGTCGTCAAAACAGAACTCCTCAAATAGCAGGAATAAAGGGTCTGTCATGACGAACCGGACGTTTGTGACCTTCTTTACCGCTTCAGTACTGACCGGAGTCTTTCTTTTTTATAACGTCCTGGTCACTCCCCTGGCAAAACCGCCGGTCTTCAAAAGAAAAAAAGTAAGCACCAAGGCTCAGGAAAAATATTTTCAACCAACGATCTACAAAAATATTGCAAAAAAATATCTTTCCGACTATGAGTGGATTGAAAAAGCAAACTATTTTGCCAAAACAAAAACTTCTTACATTTATTCTCGTGAAACCACAATTAAAGGGGCAGAGCTAGCCCTGAAACCTTTTGCAATGGTCATGCTCAGGCCGGACAAAAACGGGGTTGAACAGGCTTACACAATACAATGTCCTCATGCGATCATCGAATTTCAAAACAAGATCGATCCTAAAACTAAAGTTGACCTCGGGCGGATCATCAAAGGGAAATTTGTTGGGGATGTGGAAATCATCGGGCCGGATAACCTGATAATAAATGGTCGCAACTTTACTTATGATGAAGGTGCCAAAAAAATCTATTCCGACGATCCCGATATCGCATTCAAATATAAAACTCATGAAGGATCAGCCAGTGGAATGGATATTGAATTGGTTAATGATAAAAGCCAATCTAATATCGAGCAGTTGGCATTTAATCATGCAAATCGAATTATTCTTCGCAAAAATGTTAAAATTACGATGAAAGAAGATAACGAAGAAAAACTGAAAGCAAATCAACCGTTAGAAGTCGTTTTTGTGCAATCAGCGGGAAATTTCACTTTTGAAATCGAAAAAATGATTGCCACATTTGACAAAGCAGTTCGTATTCTTCACCCGGATTTAAAAACACCAAACCAGATTGATAAATTACTTTGTGATCACCTGACGATGACCCTTGATGAGTCTCTTAAAGAAGGGCAGAAAAAAGAAAAACAAAAACCGAAAAAATCTAAAGCCACTATGCAGGACGACATCACCATTAAAAAACTGGTTGCCACCGGAAAACATGTCAAACTAATTTCAACTGCAAACCAGTTAGATTCTGAAATGAACAAATTGGTTTATGATCGCAGTACCCGATTCATCACAATGACTTCTGCCAAAAAAGTAGAGATCAATCGCGATGGAAATATTATCCATTCACCTGTCATCAAAATTCAACATACCGAAGATAACAGAATCACCCATACGTGGTGCCAGGGTGAAGGAGATATGAAATACCTGAATGAAGAAGATGGGAAAATCGTATTCTCTGCCAACTGGAAAAAAGAACTTTCCATCACGCCTGATCCAAATCTTTCTTCCGGGCTGGAATTGATCACCTTCAAAGAGAAAGCTCAGATCAAGCAACCTCTTGATAACACAGGGCTTGCAGCGGATATCATTTATGTTTTTGTCAAAAGAAATGAGGATGAAAAGAAAAAGTCAGATAAGAAGAAAAAGGCGAAATCTGATTCCGCTTCTGATAATTTTGAAATCAAAAAAATGCTTGCGAAGGGCAATGTGGTGATGATTGATCCACAAATGAATGCCAAAACAAAACGACTGGAAGTGTTTTTTGAAGAAGAGACAAATCAATTAACGCATCCTGAAAAACAACCAGGGTTAATTAAACCTGTCAAAAAAACAGCTAAAGCAGACAAGAATGTCAAACAGGCTCAATTTAAAATAACCTCTTCAAAAAAGCCTGAAAAACAGTTGGGTGCCTGGAATAATGATATTACTTTTGATTCTGATCCTGCGAAAAACAATCCTGTAAAAGAAAACATTTTTAGTAATCAAAGCCGTCCCAAAAAGAATCAAGCCAAAACCGATGAAAGCAAGAAGCCCAAAGATGGGCCTGCTGTTATTGAGGCAAATCAAATACGAGTTCGGATTCTTGTTAGTAAAGACAAAAAAACAAAAACTCCATCAACTGCAATGAATGCAGGTTCCAATAAAATGTCCGAAGTTCTTGCAACAGGTAACGTTCATGTCACACAGAAGCATTTTAATGGTGACGAGCCTATGGAAATTCTTTGCGACGCCCTGCATATCAAGGATGAAAGTAATATCCTTCACATTTACGGTGTGGCAGAACGCGTTGAAAATAAATATTTAAAAAGAAGTCAAAAAACGGAACATCCTGCTGATATCCGAGACCGAGGATTACACATTTCCGGACGTGTTATCCACATGGATCGCAAAAATAATTACGCGGAAGTCGAAGGAGCAGGGCTACTTGAATTGCCCGTAACGGAAACCATGGAGGGTAAAAAACTTGATTCACCTCAACTGCTTGACATCTGGTGGGATGAAAAAATGACCTTCGATGGAAAAACTGCAAACTTCTATGGGAACGTTCGAAGCGAGATGGATACCAGTCGAATTACCTGTGAAGAAATGAAAGTCGTCCTGAAAGAAAAAATTTCTTTTGCAGAGATGGATGAATCAATTCAATCTGGTAAAACTAAAACAAATTCCAAAAAAGAAAAGGCAGACATTGAAACTCTTGATTGTTTTGGAAACGTCAGTTTTCGAAGTAAATCTTATAAAGAGGATCTACTGGTTGAAGATCGTATTGGCTCTTTTGCAGAATTTCATATGGTGCGCGCAACAGGAAAAACTATTGCTCAAGGTCCTGGAATTATCAAATCCTGGCAACGAGGAAACTCTATGCAATACGGGCAGAAAAAAAAGGGAGATGAAAAAAAGAACGCCATTAAGAAAAAAGAATCTGACAAAAAATGGCGATATACCAGAATCCTGTTTTATGATAAATCCAAAGGGAATATGGACAATAATGAAATGACTTTTACGGGAAGGATCAATATTGTGACCGGGCCGGTCAAACGAGTCCGAGAAGAACTGGATCCTGACTACCTTCCTGATGATGCAGCATTGATGAGATGTGAATCGTTACAAGTTATTCATCATCCATCAGTAATAAAAGGTGAAGACGGAAACATTGAAATGATAGCCAGCGATAATGCCATTCTGGAAACGGGAAAATACCAGATATGGGCTGACAAAATCACCCATGACGAAGCAAAAGGGCTTTTTATCGCCCGATCACTTGGAAAGCAGCAAGCTTCTGTCTGGCAGGCATCAAAAACAGGGGGCGAAGGCTCCAGTGTTCGTGCTCAGACAATCAAGCTGATTCCATCTTTGAACTCGCTTAAATTGGACAAGGCAACTTCCATTGAAGGAAGTTTCTAAGGGAATCATTCGGTATCGAAATGAGTTGCTTTTCATTCCGAACTTTCACTCCCGGTAATCAGATAATCCTTTTGTGATGAACTCTACGGAAGGGGATGCCATCTGATTAAAATATTCCCAGCAATATCCTCCTGCGGTTGTTTCAAAATCTCTCTGGAACATAATTCCCATCGAATAAAGTTTGGAAAGCAGTCTTTCGCTTCCTTCAAAACATTGGTTATCTTCAGGATCACAGTACAACATTTGATGTCTGGGCCAGTTGAGCGGGTTAAGCCTTAGTAAAGCAGTCTCCTGACGAACCGCTTCCCATGAATCAAACATTTCATCCAAGGGAAACCCCTTCCCGTACCAGCTTTGCATATCGACCGCAGGAGCAATGGCTGCAACCACAGGAAATTTTCTGGGATGCCTGTAAGAAAACTGCAAAACTCCCTGCCCACCCATTCCAATTCCCAACAGGCCAATCGAAAAAGTTTCAATTTTCCAACGTTTCGAAAATTCAGGAACCACATTTTCCAATAAATAGTTCATAGGCGTGATTTCGGAATCAAATTCCGTGCAAATTCGATCCAGCCACCATGACCTCTTACCATGCGGGCAGATCACATGAATTCCATGTTTTTCAAATTCCTGTGTAAATAATGAATTCTCCCTGAGTGTCTCTTCTTCGTGATTATGTAAAAATAAAATTCCGGTGGGATGCTCGACACGGTTTGCAGGAACAAATACATCCGCTTTTTTCCCTGCGATTTCAATTTCGCTCCACTTCCCGGGTTGTTCATTCTCCGACATATTATTGATCTGTTTCTTTTAAATTGTAGGACTTAAAATTATTGAACTCTTAATTGCAATAATGGTTTTCGGGAAATCATAACCGCATTCTCATTAATTCACAATTGCTGTATGATTGAGTCCGTTTCTATATTTGAAACGAAAGGTTTAAGTGTTATCCCGACTATATATGCGGTTCGCCGCGATCTATTTCATTTCTAGATATTATCCAGGACTGTCATTTTTTTAATTTTTTACAGGAATGATTCAACAAAGTGAAAACATTATTAACTTCCGATCAAATTCATGAAGAGGTTTCTCGACTGGGAAAACAAATTTCTCTTGAATATGAAAACCGTCCGCTGACAATATTGGGCGTGCTGACAGGAAGCATTGTCTTTCTGGCAGACCTGATCCGAAATATTGATATCCCGTTGCGTGTCGGATTGATTCAGGCATCCAGCTATCGCGGAACTTCAACGAAAGCAGGAACTTTAAATATCAGTGCTGACTTGCTCCCGGAAATTAAGGGGAGGGATGTCATCTTAATTGACGACATTTTTGATACCGGGAATACGCTTCATGGAATTATGGAATTAGTTCAGGAGAAAAACCCGAACAGTTTAAAATCTGCAGTTCTTCTCTGGAAAGAAGATCGCCAGGAAATTGACTTAACCCCTGATTATCACAGTTTTAAAATTCCGAATGAATTCGTAGTTGGTTACGGACTGGATTACAATGACGACTATCGGCATTTACCTTATATCGCCACTCTGGAAGAGGCTGAATTATAAGGCGGGCTAGCAAAATAGCTTGAAAACCCTTTAAACCTTTTCTATAAAATGCCTTACGTGAAATATTCTTCAATATTACTTCAATCCGCTTTTTCGATAGATGAATTCACCAAAAACCCTGCCAGAAAACAAACCTATAACGAGTCCCACAAGACCGAAAAGTAACCTATAACCAATGTAGGTATCTTTTTCACTCGACCACCCGAAATGTGTTTCATTCCCTCTAATAGAACGTGCCATATCTGAAGGGTAGAGGATTTGATCGTACAAATACATCATGCTAATGGCAAAAAACACAGCACAAACGATCGCAAGCACAAATTTAAGTTTAGACTTGAGAGGGTCAAAATTCCGGGATTCTTCAGAAGTAATTGTCATTGACTTGTTCCATCTTTTTTATTGATTAACTTTTTATTCACTTATTTAACAGCAGGCACATTCTGCATTTTATAGTTTGTCATCAATCCAACCGGTACCTGAATGCCATCTTTGCCCGATGTTATAGAAGACTCAAATCGTTTGATCGCCAGTTTCAGTTGTTCTTCATTCGATGCCTGAATGACTGAGCCACCCGGTTGATTGTTGATGATGTATCCGTGATTCCCGGGATTGGGTCTCCAGTCTGTCAGTTCCACCCAAACGCAACAAACAGGATTCCGCGCCGAAGGAAAAGCACTCTTGATGCCGATGAGTTTTGCAATCCGTTCAACGTGGGGTTTCAATATTTTCTTGTTCGCAATATCGTACATGACATTCGGGAAGGGGCGAGTGAACGCAGGAGATTCTGCAGATGATTCACCCGGAGAAGTATTATTGTCATCAACTGTGGGTGTTTGATCAGAAACTTTTGACTGTGATTCACTGGTTTGTATCACATTTTGTAATTGTGTATTTGATGTTGCTGAAATTACAGGTGCGGAGCTTTCCTGCTGACATCCTGATATCACAAATAAAGCAATCAGCAAGCCGGCTATGTTTATAATTCGCAACATGCAATTTTCACTTTGTTATTTATTCACTTGCAACGGGTACCGATACAACACCCAAGATGGGGCTTTATCACACATTGATGCTATTAATGATACTTAATGCTGAGAATTATGCAAGAAAAAACGCGTTGTTGCGTATGAGAACCAAGAAACAGATCAGCTTTTCAGGAACAGAAAACTGAGTAAAAGATGCATTCTTTCTGTTATAGCAATTCACGCGGCGCGTTGTGATTCTTTCCACTGTTTGCGGAGCTGCCGGCGTTCTCTTTTGGAAAGTCCTTTCAGTAACTCATGATCAAGTGGTTCACCCGGCTCAAAATAGTAATCATCAATATTGAATGAGGCAGGGGCTGCCGATGCAATGGCTTTTTTTGCTGGTGTTTTCTTCTCAATAACAGGCTGTTTGGCTACTGGCTTGGATTGAACGGGTTTGGTTTGAGCCGTTCTGGTTTGAATGGGGGCTTTCTTCTTCTGAACAGCCACACTCTTTTTCCCGGCAGGACTGCTCTTGCTTGCTACTGTTGTTTTTGATCGCGTTGTTGTTTTTGCTTTTCTGGCAGGTTTTGTCTTTTTTGTTTCCTGAACGGTTTCCTTCTTTTTTCTACTTCTGATTCGATTGAATATTCGTTTTCGTAAAGATAGCTGTGCAACAGGGGGATCCGCATCGACATGAACGACAAACTGAGTGTGAAATAAAAGGCTTGCAAAAAGAAAGATGGAACCAATGCAAAATGAAGCGGTTTTAACGAGCGTCATATACTCCAAAAAATATTCCTGTCCGACATCAAACGAAAAAGAGAGGCAGCATCCCCAGATCAACATGGAAAACCAGAACAAGCTGAGGCTCAAACGATTTTTTCTCATTTCAATATGCATGGAACAAACCACTGCAGTGGCGCAACCCAGAAGGGGGACAGCCCATCCTAACAGTTCCTGTTTCCAGAATTGAAAATTCCAGTACCAGCTAATTGTATTCGAAAATGTAATATGGGCATCTGTTGCCATACAAAAAGATATGAGCAGCCCGATGAAGGTGACCGTGAACCATGTTCGGTACTGACCCGAGAAATCGAGAATGGATCTTGAACGCGCCCACCATATTCCCAGTGCCAATTGAGCGGATACCAAAACAAGCAAACTGTTGAAGCTGCGATAAAGAAGCCCGTTTTCTAAAGAAAAGAAATTGACCAGATCAGGCGACCAGTCTCCCGGATATTTCTGAACTTGAATGCTGGTGTAAAGAAAAAGAGCACAAACCGCGACGAGCCCGAAACTGATTGACCACAATTTCCATTTTTTCGGCGAGATCAGTTTCTTAACCGGAAAAAGTGCGACTGTCGAATTTTCGATGGAATCTTCCCGTTGAATCTCTTTCTTTGGAGATTTACGAGAACTGGATCTTGGAATGAATTCCGGCTCAGCTTGAGTGGCTAACTGGCGACGACGACGACCGTCCAATTTCCCGGAACCTGCAAATCGAACAGACATAAATCCTTTTATCCCAATACCTTAAATTAAGGTTTATCCGTAATTCAGAAGTTCGCCCAAATGAAACTTAAAGCTTGGACCATTCATAAGTGCCTAATAATATTAAACTTAAGCACTGTACCAAGCTTTATTTTGGTTCTGTCAATCCATTGACCTGACCATACCATTTCATCGGCAAATCCACTTTTTTCAAATGATGACGACCGAATGAAATCCCCGATTTTATAACAACGACACGGAAATAATCAGGTTGCGTAATTTTGAGAGGTGATCCGTATAAATAGTGACGCTAAAAAGTGACGCTAAAAAGCAATATTTCTTCTCGGGGTTCTCTCTCATATTAGGAAGCTTGAAATGTCATAACCGCTATGATGATAAGGGGTAATGAAGAATTTTATCTGCCAGAACAGTGATTAGGGTTGCAATCGCTCAAAAACAAGCTTGAATTAGGGGATTATTCAGCCTCCGAAAGTGCAGAATTTCGGTGAACTGTTTAAGATTGAGGTCATATCTTTATTCAAAGGAACCGGTTTCGATGCCAATTTCAACTTCTTCGTCATTACACTTCCCGTTGAGTGGGGGTTCACGTTCACGAAGAAGGCGAATTCTCTGGCATTTGAATCATCTTGAATCGCTCAATGGTGAAGCTGTCGAAGAAGAGATGATCGTTCCAACAATCGAAACGATCATGCAGGATGGTGACCGAATCCATTTTGATTTTCGTGCCACCTTCACCGGCGTTGAACTTGATGAGAAAAAAGAGCTCAAGCCCATTTCTCTTCCTGATCTTAATGAACTTGTCGTGAGTAACAGTTCGGTTCTGCGTAACAGTGCAAATGAGAAAATTGCCGAAAGTGTTACCGAATCAGACATCGATATTTCATCCATTTCAGAATCTGGAATCTTCTCGGATTCAAAAATTACTTCCTCTGCTTCTGAATCTTCCATTTCCAAAAAGAGTTCAGCCAGCTTTCAGCAATTCAGGGATTTGATTAATTCAGAAAATTCTGCAACCTGGTTGTTTTCCGGTGACAGCGTTACACATGGAGCCAATTTCACTCAAGGCTACCGAATTTATTCCGAGCATTTTTCTGAACGTATTCGAACAGAAATGAAACGGTCCGATGATGTCATTATCAACACAGCAGTTGCAGGGGAAACAAGTAAAACGATCCTGAAAAAACTGGAAGACAGGGTGATCCGTTTTCAACCCGATGTTGTTTCACTTATGATTGGAATTGATGATTCTGAATCAGGGGCTGCAGGCAGAAAAATCTTTCAGAAAAACCTTCGGGAAATCATCGAACAGATTCGCGAAACAGGAAGCTTGTTATTCCTGCATACTCCCCCTTATTTTGATCCCAGCGAACATAAAGCCCATGCGGACATCAGGGCATATGTGAAAATTATCAGAGAAACTGCTCGCGAATATTGGATTCCCTGTCTGGATCATTGGAATCTCTGGAAATTAGCAACTGAAAATCAACAGAAAACGGATCTCTGGTATGCTCCTAATGGAGTTCACCCCTCTGCACAGGGTCAGCATGAACTTGCAAAACAGGTCTTCCGACGGTTTGGAATTTTTGACACGAAAAGCCCGACTTGCAGCAAATCGGTTTCTCAAATTCACTAGACAATGTTTAGCTATTCAGTGGAACATGCTTTTATCACGCTGAAATATATCCCGTCCTGCTACGCTCTATCTTGAAATTTCAGTATACTGAATGCGCTTTGAATCTTATCACTCAAATTATTAAACGTTTTTAACTGAAAAAATATCAGGCTGGTATAAAAGGTCTCGTTGGAATGAAAGTCGGGTTATTTATCCCCTGTTATATTGACCAGTTCTATCCGCAAGTCGGTTTGGCAACGGTTGATCTGCTTGAACAGTTTGGTTGCGAAGTCGTTTACCCGGAAGCTCAAACCTGTTGCGGGCAGCCCATGGCTAACACCGGTTGTGTGGAAGATGCAAAACCGCTTGCCCATCATTATTACAATCTTTTTCAGGAATTTGAATATGTAGTCTGTCCTTCGGGCAGTTGCACTTCCATGGTTCGAAATCATTACGCAAACTATTTTCCGGACAATCCCAATTTCTCTCAATTTAAAAACAAGACGTACGAACTTTGTGAATTCCTGACAGATGTTTTGAAAGTGGATTCGATCAATCGAAGTTTTCCGCACCGCGTGGGCATTCATCAAAGCTGCCACGGTTTAAGGGAATTGAGAATGGGGAAATCGAGCGAACTTGTGACCGGTTCCTTTAATAAAGTCAGACAGTTACTGGAACTGATGGACGGAATCGAATTCACCGAACTAAAACGCCCGGATGAATGTTGTGGATTCGGGGGAACCTTTTCTATTACAGAAGAAGCGGTCTCTTGCATGATGGCTGAAGATCGAATTCAGGATCACGAGCGGGCGGAAACCGAAATTATGACCGCTACAGATATGTCCTGCCTGATGCATTTAGGGGGAGTCATTTCTCGCCAGAAAAAAGATTTAAAAATTATGCACGTTGCAGAAATCCTTGCAGGTTATCCTGTCCCCGGTTCATGATTTAACAAATGTTTTTCTAATCACATTATTCACAATTAATATAAAACTTATTATGGACCATCCTTTAAAAGCCAAAGAATTTATTTCTGACAAACAAAGAGCACGCTGGCATGATCAGGCGTTGTGGTTTGTTCGTGAAAAACGAGACAAAGCAGCCCAGTCTATTCCGGAATGGGAGCAACTGCGCGAAACAGCTGCAGGTATTAAAACGCATACCCTTTCCCGATGGGCGGATTACCTCGAAGAATTTGAAAAAAACGCAACGAATCTTGGGGCAACAATTCACTGGGCAGAAGATGGAGAAGAACATAATCGAATTGTTCTTGAAATCCTCCAAAAACATCAGGTTAAGAAAGTTGTCAAAAGTAAATCGATGTTGACCGAAGAATGTCACCTGAACCCTTATCTGGAAAAACAGGGAATCGAAGTGACAGATACCGATTTGGGTGAGCGAATTGTTCAACTTCGGAATGAACCACCCAGCCACATTGTTTTACCGGCGATTCATATTAAAAAAGAGGAAGTTGGCGAAACTTTTCATGAACATCTTGGAACGGAAAAAGGAGCCTCCGATCCCGGATATTTAACGGAATCTGCAAGGAATCACCTGAGAGAAAAGTTTTTAAATGCAGATGCGGGAATTACCGGCGTCAATTTTGCCATTGCAGAAACTGGTGGATTTGTTGTTTGCACAAATGAAGGGAATGCAGATTTGGGAACCTCAATTCCGAGCCTGCACATTGCCTGTATGGGAATCGAAAAACTGATTCCAAAGGCGAAAGATTTAGGAGTTTTCATCCGGCTTCTTGCCCGTTCAGCAACTGGTCAGCCGATTACGACATACACTTCTCATTTTCACGGACCGAAAGAAGGAGGAGAGTTACATATTGTTCTAGTCGACAATGGCCGAAGCAAAATTCTCAAAAACGATCATTTCAGGCGGTCATTAAGTTGTATTCGATGTGGCGCCTGCCTGAATACTTGTCCGGT
>JAJRVU010000525.1 GCA_024277145.1 Planctomycetota bacterium | reverse complement strand
GGTTAAGCAATCCACTTTGATTTCCGCCCATCGCAGGGTCAAAAGGCAATCTCGACATGCAGGTCATTTCCTTCGTTGCAGATTATCACTCATTAACTTGTAAGCTGTAATTTAACGTAATCAGGGGAACTGTAGCAAGATCAGCAAACCGAGTCAGTACGAGTTCCCTGCACCAGGCATTCTCCCGGTAAAAACTGTTGGGAAACTGCCTGATGAAGCCTGAATAGCTCATTATAGGCGTGGTGGTCAAGGCAGGGGAGGAAAATTGACTGCAAGTTGAGTGAATTGTAATGAATTTAATGATTGAAAAATTGCTGACTATCTCAGCTTTGGCGTAGGGTCCGCTATTGCGGACCACAATGGAAGGTGGAGCCCCCTACTTCGTGCGGTGGTCCGCAGAGGCATTGAGGAAATGGCTTGAAAATGAGAATAAGCGGTACCTGAAAAGAAATTCCTCGGGTTGCTTCGCAACACAGACAACCCTGAACGGGATTGTCTGTGCTACCCGATCCGCTGAATAGCTACAAATCGAGCAACAAAACCTGCCGGGCGCGTAAAAAAAGCCTCGATCACCGAAGTGAGACGAGGCGAAAAACCATGTCCTCCGATTGCGACGGCGGAGTCGCTGCGAGAAGAGCGATGACCCGGTAGTGCAAGCACTCACCGTACTCTAGATCACGGCCCACGCTAAGTTTTAGGAACCCCCGACGGAATGTTGGAGCAACATGGTATTTTCCTGAATCAGTATTCAATTTTACTCATCGACCATTCACGGCTAACAGGCTGAGCAAAATCCCAGAAATTGCCATATTATGCAAGAGCAATCTGGTCAAAAAGAAAACATTGCAAAATTGAATTTTCGCTCAAGAAATCTACTCGTTCGCCTTGACAATGGTCGCTTTTTTAATGTAGTCGAGTCGGGGGAATGATTCTTTCAGGTAGCGATTCCCCAATTGCTGAATGTACCCCTGATTTGGTTTTTCACCATATTCGGCATTCAGTTTTTCGACAACATCCATCCCTTTAATGACTTTTGCAAACGGCGAAAACCCTTGTCGATCCAACCCTGCATTATTGCCAAAGTTGATGAATAGCTGCGTGGTTCGCGTATTGGGACCAGCCGTTGCGTAGGTAAGGGTTCCTCTTGTATTAGAAACGAAAACAGGATCATCCTGAATCGCATTGGCTCGCCATTTTGCCTGAACTTTGGGATCCCCATTGATGCCAACTTGTGCGATGAAGCCGGGAACGATGCGAAAGAATCGGCATTCATCGTAAAACCCTTCCGTGACCGCGGTATAAAAATGATCGGTTCCAATCGGTGCCCAGACTCGCACGCATTCAAAAATAATGTCTCCTTTAGTTGTCTCAAATTTCACTTGAAACTTTTCAGGAGCTTTTTTATCTGCTGCATTTGCAATGGGAGAGGTAACGTTTACCAGACAGGCGACTGCTGCCAAAGCCAAAGCTGAAATAGCGATTCTCATTTTCAATGTTTCCTTCCTTGAACTATTTGTTTGAGAGAAATTAACGGATCGTATCTCTCATTTGTGAAACGATCAGCATAACATTCAACAAATAAAACGTCAGCCAACAGAGAGATTTTCTATCGCATTTCTGTAAATTGATATCGTGAGACTGTTTATTGAGGGATTTTGAGTTTGATCTCGTTTTTTCCCTCTTTGATTCTAATTTTCACCGGGGAAGATTCATTCCAGTACTCAGCGGGAATACTATTATCGATTTTGACAGAGACAGCCATCTCTTTTGCTTCAGGGGGTGAACTGGGAGCGAGATAGACCGTGTATTCCCCAGTGACAAAGGGTGAATCAAAGGAAAATGTCCCGTCTTTCTGAATAGCTGTTGATCCTCCCTTTCCGGATTGCATGCTCATGACAATCAATTCCAATGGACCTTCATAGACTTTTCCGTTGATCGTAATTGAACCGGAAAGCGTCCCTTGCGGGGGAGCAGCAGGACCACATCCAGGAAGAAAGGTGATGGCCAGCAGAACTGCACAAAGACTGCTTGAAAATTTCAGCATGGTTGTATCTCTTGGTGTTGAAAAAATTGTCATCAGGGGGACACTCTATACGAAGCCGGGCAGCTCATGCTGCATTAAGTAGCTGAGCCACCCGGTAATGAAATTAAGGTTAAAGCCTGTCATGCAAGGTTTAAAACTCGCCCATCACTTGACCATCGTACCGAACACAAAGTTTTTTCAGTGTTGTGAAGTCAATGTTCTCAGATAGAAAATGAGTACTACCATCGGTCAGCAAAACTTGAACACCGCCTGTATGAAAGGAATTGAGAACGGTATTATTACGGTACTTAGTGTCTGTGGCTCCGACCTGGATAATATCTGAATTCAAGGCGAATCGCACACAAGTTGTCCCAGCTTGCCAAAGGTCACTACAGCTTCCGCCGGTCACCGTATTCAAATGCCTGGCGCCATGCCAGCCGCTATAATAATTGGCCGTTAAGTTGCGACCATTCGTTAAGCCGGATTGCTCAGCCACTATGATGGTGCTACTTGTGCCATCGGTACAGTCTCGCATTTTGAGAGATTCGTTTGGTACCAGCATCCCGTTATTGCAGGACCAACCGTG
>JAJRVU010000524.1 GCA_024277145.1 Planctomycetota bacterium | reverse complement strand
TCATGTTGCCGGGGTTCCTCGGTTCGTTAATTCTCGCTTTATACTTATTCGATGTTTTTCAGGGAGAATTGTTTAGTCGATTTTCAGATACCTTGCTACCCTATTTTGTAGCAATGCTGTTTTTTCTTTTGCCTCGAATTCTCATTTTACAAATTCTGTTTTTAATTCGCGAGAAAAGAGAAGCATTTGCATTAGTGGAATTAATGAACACGAATATTTCTTCTTCAAGATATAACGTTCAAAATTTAAAATGGCATTTGAAGTATCGTCGTCAATTCTGGTTGGTTTGCCTGGGCAGTATGTGGGGTTACTGGGATTTGACAATCTCATCTATTCTTCTTCCTGCACGCTATTCAACTGCCACTGTTCGCCTTTATAATTTAATGCATTATGGAAGGAGTGAAACTCTTTCTGCAATGCTTGTTTTTGCAATCATTATTCCTGTTGTTGTCATTGCACTATTTCATTTTCTACGAAAACCTGTGTTACGAATAATCAATTCTTATGTCTGAAAATATTTGGGTGCTTGAAAATGTGAAGCTGGATGGAATGTCCTTGCCTCGTTTAAATCATCTCTCATTTGAAATTAAAAAAGGAGTCTCTGCTATTCTGGGGCAATCAGGGGCAGGAAAGTCTTCTCTGATTAATTTACTGACTCGGTTTGAAACTCCAACTACCGGGATTATTAAATTTACGCCATCGGCTACAGATAAGAGGCTGCCATTGTTCTGGGTTCCTCAGGATGATGGGCTCTGGCCGCAATTAAGTGTGCAGGAACATTTGGAAGCTGTCGTACCTGATGGGAAAACAATAGAAACAAATAAAGTGGTTCAAGAATATTTGAAAAAATTCGATTTAGATGAATTGTATGACCGTAAACCTGAGAATCTTTCTCAAGGTGAACGTTAAAGGCTTTCTGTTGCACGAGCTCTTGCAAGTGGTGCAGAAGTGATTGTCATGGATGAACCATTGGCACATGTCGATTCTCGCAGATCAAACATCTATTGGGATTATATTCAAGAATACTTGAAAACTAATGAAAGCTCACTCGTGTTTGCATCCCACATGTCAGAAACTGTCCTTCGTGAAAGTGATTTCTGCTTCTGTCTGGATCAAGGGGAAATCATACACCAGGGTGATACAAAAGAGTTATACGATAATCCTTCCAGCGAGAAAGTTGCATGGTTTCTCGGACCGGTGAATTGGTTCGATTCCAAAGAGTCTGGATTCTGGTTTGATGATCATTCTGAGAAAAATCAGTCGATCCGCCCCGGTAATCTTTCTGTCGTTGAAGATGAGACTGCTGACCTTATTCTCAGTCGTACTCGTTTTGCTGGAACTTATTCTGAAGCGACTCTCAAGCATGAAAAAAGTAATGCAGAGAGAAAGATTTATACGCAGACAGATTGCAGGACTATTCCAATTGGAAAAAAAGTCAGACTTTCTATTTTGTCTTTACTATTAATGCTCTTTAGTATTACAGGTTGTGAAAAAACAGAATTTCCAGAGCTTCCCGTGAAGGAAGTTGATATCTGGATGTTACCGGTGAAAGGGAAATCGATACCAACCCCCCGAAGCATGACAGTGAGTGAAGATGACGAACTGTTGATTCTTGATGATGCAGGACGTGTTCTTGTTTATGATCTTGAAGGAAATCTTTTGAGGCAGTGGGACATGCCTGCGTCTGATGTTGGAAACCCGGAAGGGATTTCTGTACTTCCTGATAAACGGGTTGTCGTTGCGGATACTCATTATCACCGAATTGTTTTTTTTGATCTCCAGGGAAAAGTACTGGAAATGATCGGGAAAGAAGGCACTGGTCCTCGTGAATTTATCTATCCCGTTGCAGTCACCCATGATGATAAAGGGAATATTTATGTTGCCGAGTATGGGTATAATGATCGTTTGCAGAAATTTGATTCCAGTGGGAAATATTTGCTTGAGATGGGCAAACCTGGGACAGCGGAAGGCGAATTTCAGCGCATGAGCGGTTTGGTCTGGCTGGATGGATTCCTCTATATTTCAGATGCAATCAATAATCGCATTCAAAAATTCTCAGATGATGGGAATTTTATAGAGATTTATGATTTAAGTGACTATGGTACTAAATTAGATTACCCATATGATATAGCATTAGCACCTGAAGGGGGATTCTGGATTGTTGAGTATGGTTCCGGTTTCCTGACGCGTATCAGTCTGGAAGGAAAGTTGATGGGGCGTTTTGGTAAATCGGGTTCCGGTCTTAACGAAATGACAACTCCCTGGGGTTTGACTTCAACAAAGGATGGCCGGGTGTTTATTGCGGATACAGGAAATCGTCGAGTGATGGAGATTAGCTTTGAAAAAAATTAAAGCAGCGTTTTTAAAAATCTATCAGGAAATATTTCCTGCAGCCCGTAAGGCAGTACAGAAATCTCAGTACTGGTTACTGGGAATCTTTCTGTTGTTTTATGCAATGCTTTGTTTCGGGTTAGATTGGTTTGACGTTCTTGTCTTCGAAAAACCTTATCTGTTTGCTCTCTCTGTTTTTCTTCCCTGGTTATGGTGGATGCATCAGGCTGGTTATTCCGGATTACCTCGTGTCAGGGGAAATGTGTCGCTACTGATTCGGTTATGCCTGGCAGGTGCGTTTATCATAATGTTGGCAGAGCCACGAACGGTCAGAACCCGTGATGAACTAGCAGTCATTTATGCAATTGATTTATCGGATTCCATCGGGAATGATTCCGTTGATAAGGCAATAGAATTTGTTGCAAGGACCGTCGTTACTAAACCAGATCGTGATAAAGCGGGACTTATTGCGTTTGGGAAAAATGCTTCTGTTGAGTTACCCCCTCGAGTCAGTTTTCCGATGTCGGGTGAAGTTGCTTTTAATTCTCGGATTATTGGTGAAGCAACAAATTTGCAAAAAGCCCTTTCTCTTTCTGCAGCGATGTTGCCCGAAGACTTTCAGGGACGAATTGTACTCGTGAGTGATGGAACTGAAACTGAGGGAGATATTTCTGAGATATTGAAAGATCTGAAGGCTCGAAATATTGCAGTGGATGTCATGCCTATTGAATATCAGTATGACTCTGAAGTCTGGCTGGATCGTCTCGATTTGCCACAGAACGTGAAATTGGGTGAAAATTATGAAGCCAATGTTGTTTTGTCATCTTTGAAAAAAGGGACTGGTAAACTCATTCTCAGGGAAAACGGGAATGCCATTTATGAAGAGAATGTTGAGTTCAAAGCAGGGAAAAACCGCTTTTCTATCCCGATCAAACTTCGAGAAGCGGGATATTACGAATACACTGCTACCATTATTGTGGATGGGGATCAGGATCATCTCGATAAAAATAATTCCATTATGAATTACATTTATGTTGCAGGTGAAGGGAAGGTATTGCTTGTTACCAACCCGGAGGGTGATCCGCGAGATTACGAAAAACTAGTTCAGGCGATTCGCGAGGGTGAACGAGATGTAAGTGTGATTGATGCATTTGAATTCCCTCAGTCTGCATTATCCCTGATGCCCTATGATGCCATTATTTTTGTCAATGTTCCTGCTGATATGTTTGATGAAGCCCAGTTACAGGCAGCCCATAATGCGGTTAGGGAAATGGGTGTTGGCTTTGTTATGATAGGTGGCAAAGATAGTTTTGGACCGGGCGGGTTCAGGAAATCTCCCATTGAGAAATTGTTACCTGTTTCAATGGATGTGACCAATCGAAAAAAGATTCCCAAGGCAGCATTGGTCATTATTCTACATACCTGTGAATTTCCTCAGGGAAATACATGGGCTAAAAGAATCACCAAAAAGGCAATTCAAGTTCTTAATTCCAGAGATGAAGCAGGTGTTCTAGCATATTTACACGGGATTGGGGGAACAAAGGATGATTGGATTTTTGAATTAATGCCCGTGAGTGAATACGACACGATGGTTCCATTGATTAATAATGCTAATATTGGGGACATGCCCGGATTTGGCAATACGATGACAATGGCATTTAATGGGTTGAGAAAAAGTAATGCCTCGGTCAAGCACGTGATTATTATTTCTGATGGCGATCCCCCTGCTCCCCCTCCTGCGTTATTGGTCAATTATAAAAAACATAATATTAGTGTGACAACTGTTGCAGTATTTCCACATGGTGGGACGGACCCGCCTACTATGCGATTAATGGAGAAAGCAACAGGTGGGCGATATTATAAACCAACTGATCCGAATGAATTGCCTTCTATTTTTATTAAAGAGGCAAAGACCGTTAATCGAAAAATGATTGTGAATAAAACGGTGACTCCTGAAGTGAATTTTCCTTCAGCTATTTTAAAAGGGATCAATTCTATTCCTCCGGTAAATGCCTATGTTCTGACCACTCCCAAACCACGGGCTGAAGTGATTTTACAGGCAAAAAGTGGTGAAGAAGGCGAAGTTGACCCCATTCTAGTGACCGGACGTTATGGGTTAGGAATGGCAGCAGCATTAACCTCTGATTTATCTCCTAACTGGGGAAAACATTGGGTGAATTGGAGTCAATATCGGGCATTTGTTAAACAACTGATGATTCATGTTTCTCGAGTGCAGCAGAAAAGCCATTTACGAATGTGGACGGACACTTCCGGAAGCAAAAGCATGATCGTTGTAGAAGATTATCATCCTGAAAGTTCGTTTTTGGAAGTCACAGCTATGGTTGCTGGACCGGATTCTAAAACGCAAACACTTCAGCTTAAGCAAGTTTCTCCTCGAAGGTATCAAGCTATTATCCCACATTGGGGGCGAGGGCAATATCATGTGGTTGCCTCTGGTGTGTCTGGTGATCGTTCAGATAAGGCAATGGGAGGATTTGTTGTTTCCTACTCGCCTGAATACACAAGATTTCGTTCGAATCCGATTGCTCTTAAAAAAATAGCAAAAGAAACCAATGGGGAATCTCTTGTAGAAGAAACTGCTGCAGAAAAAATTTATAAAACACGTCGGGAAGTTAAAAGAAGTTCATCACCTGTTTTTGACTGGTTTTTATTCACATTAGCTTGCCTGATTCCTCTGGATGTTGCCATCAGGAGGATTCAGATTGACTGGTACAGCATCAAAAGTATGTTCGGGTTTGGCTTGACTCGTGAATCAGCAACTAAAAC
>JAJRVU010000523.1 GCA_024277145.1 Planctomycetota bacterium | reverse complement strand
GGGAAGAAATTTTGTTAATCGGAATATGCTCCAGCTGATATATTCGATCACCTTCTTTAAGTCCACAAATATCCGCAGTTGTGCCTGTTGCCACATGAGTCAGGATGATACTTTCCGGTTCTGCTGCATCTGTGAACCAACTGATTCCGACACGCTGAGGTTCTCCATCAAGAGTTAAGTATACAGACACAGTTTCATTGCTTCCTGTTTTTTTGACTTCCGCAGTGACGTTCTGGCGGACAGTGCTGACGATTTGTCGAAAATCTTCACACTCGTTAACTGAATACCCGCCAAAAGAAATAATTTCGTCACCGATTTGAAGTCCTGCATCTTCTGCAGGTGTGCCTGAATACACTTTTGTGATTTTAACTTCTCTTTTCAAACTGGGATAATAAGCCCAGGCAATCCCCAAACGAGATTGAGATTGTTTCTGAACCGAAATGACAGGCGCATTTTTTTTGTGAGATTCCTGAATACTTTCTGGACGAAACGATGGAAGCGATTTTGCATTCACTGCTGACATTAATAACTGATAAATGTATTGTCCCTGTTTTTCGATTCCATCAAAGTCAACTTTTTCAACATCATCGGACGGGCGATGGTAGTCAATATGTTTTCCTGTATGAAAAAAAGCAACGGGTAACTTCTTTTTGAAAAATGGAAAATGATCACTGTTCGGATCCATCACCCAGTCAAATTCAAGTTTGACCGGAAGGGTTCCTGTCTGTTTGGACATGAATTTTCTTAACCCGAATGCGGAACGAGTGCCAATGATTTTCACCGGTTTATTTTGCAGCCTGCCCACCATATCAATATTAATAACAAATTTGATCTGGCTAAGTGGTTGCGTTGGATGTGCAACCCAGTGTTTTGAGCCTAATAAACCTTTTTCTTCTGCATCCCAGAAAGCCAGAACAATTGTTCTTTTGCCATGATAGGGAGTTGACTGTAATGCTTCCGCGAGTTCCATTAAAAGAGCAACACCACTTGCATTGTCGTCTGCCCCGTTATGAATCTGGCCTATCGGCCCCCTGCTGTTATATTGGTTTCCATATCCCACATGATCATAATGCCCACCGATCAGGATGATTTCTTTTGAAAGAATCGGGTCGCTTCCTTTAATTTGAAATAACAGGTTCCGATAGTTTTTATCAAAGTACTGAAAAGAATCATTTTGTCCTGCAGGTTTCAGTTGATCCATTTTTTTCAAATAGTTTGCAATGTAGGCACCTGCTGCATACCCTCCGCGCGATCCTGCTTCACGGCCTTCCAGTGCATCACTCGCTAAGAAAGAGATGTGTTTTTTAATGTCACTCGCCTGAATACTTTTAAGAGGTGCAGACTTTTCGGTTGCAGATGCAGGCGGAACAATCTTCAATTCATCTGCAATTGATGATTGATTGGTGGATATGAGTAAAATAATAAGAAAAAGTAGAAGTCTGAAGGACACCAGAGTTATGCTCCAAATTCCAGGGTAAGCTGCGGTCATATTTCACCTGGAACTATATATTTAATAAGGTATTTAAATCAATATCGATCCTGATCTCTTCATATGATCTTGGAGTGAGAGACCTGTGTCAATTCAGGATTTCGAATATGATGGAAATTCAATAAGAACTTTGCTGCAACCATCTTTACGATCTCGAAACAGCTCAAAAGCCTGCTGGATATTTTCCAGTGGGTATCGATGTGTCAGAATTTTGGAGACATCAACCCGGCCTTCCCCTATCCACTGCATTGCAAGAGGAAAATCGATTGAGAAATCTGGGTCAATACTGGTAATAATCTGGATATTTTTTTTCAGTAAATCGAAAAGTCGAATATCATCCACTCGGTCTGAAGGAACACCAAAGAAGAGAATGATTCCAAACTTTTTGGATAGGTCAATACAAAGATTCAATGCAACTTCATCATGCCCTATGGCTTCAATAACGATATCGCAACCTTGTTGATCTGTCAGGTTCAGGACTTCTGAAATGACATCCTGTTTGCTCGTATCAATCGTACAGGTTGCACCCATTTCAATACTAAGGGCCAATCGATCTTCATTTTGATCAATCGCAATCACCTGTTTCGCACCCAGATTTTTAATGCATGTGGTGTAAAGTTGGCCTATTGGTCCCTGACCAACGATAGCGACATTCTTTCCGATAAGATTCGGAAGTTTTCGTAAAGCGTAAATGACTGTTCCTAAAGGTTGGGCCATCATCGCTTCTTCTTCACTCACTCTCGTATCAAGTGGGATGGCACGACCTTCGGGCAACACATATCGTTCAGCTAATCCTTTTTGTTCAAAAGGAACCCCAAGGACTCGGTCTCCCGGTTTGAATCGGTTTCCATTTGTCTCAACAACAGAGCCAATCATTTCGTGCAGAGAATGCGTTACTTCACGACCAGTCGGAATGTCTGCGCCAGTAAAATAGGGGACATCAGAACCGCACAGGCAGCCAATTTCAGGTTGAAAAATTATGTAAGCTGTCTCATCCGTTTTGGTGGAAGAACCGGTTCGGGAATATCAATCAACTCGACGATATGGTTTCCCGACATTTTCCCTGCAAGCATTAGAGTACTCGATTAATAAATAAATTCTGTAAAATTATGAAAGTATAGATACGTGTGAGGAAATGCCTTAGCCGATTTTTTCTTTCAGGCTGTTTAATAATTCTACCGCCTGTCCGATATCTGCTTTTTGTTTTTCCCGATCTTCAGGAATTTCCCGTTCGATTGTCAAAGGACCGGCATAACCAATTTCATTCAAGGTTTTCAGGTAAGTTTCCATTCCGACATCACCTTTACCAAGTGGAACCTCACAACCCCATTCCTTGCCGCGTGATCCTTCAGCAGCCCAGGTTCCATCCTTGCAATGAACAGAGCGGACAAACTTTCCTACTTTTTTCAAAGCTTCAATAGGGTCACCGGTACCATAAAGAATCATATTCGCAGGATCGAAGTTGATAAACAGATTGTCTCGGCTGACATCACTGATAAATTCCAGGAGATGATCTGCAGATTCCTGTCCGGTTTCCAGATTCAAATGCTGGCCATTGCTTGCTACGTGATCAAGAAGTTCTTGTGTGCAAGTAATCAGGTTTTTGTAATTTTCACTTTCCCGATCTTCCGGCACAAAACCGATATGCAAAGCAACTGTTTCACATCCAAGCAGTTTGGCGAAATCAGAAATCTCTTTCATTTCCTGAACTCGGGCTGCACGTGTTTCTTCCGGCACCAGTCCAACCGTTTTCACCGTTGTTGCAATGTCTGCATAGCTTTCTCCTTCAAAACCACCAAAGACTGCTGTGATGGTGATCCCTGCATCGGCACATTTTTTCAGGAATTTTTCTGCAGCTTCGGGTGTGCGAGTTTCCTGATGAGGAGCATGAATTTGAACGGTAGGGATATTCAATTCCTGTGCAACATCCAAATGAACTCCAAGACCTGCATCAACAGAAGCAAATACCCCTATAGACCATTTTTCCATTTCGATTGACTCCTCTTCATTAACAATAAATAGTTTAATTACGATTAGTTTATGTGTTTAGGGATCTCAATTCTGATCTGATCCCATGCTCGCGAGAATTGTTATTCCCGAAAATTCGTCTACAATAATGCTCTGTCGATCTTTAAATGTCATACACCAATTTGCAAAGGGCACGCTCGTTGGCGAGCAATTTACTTTGGGCTGAGTAACATTGATACGCTGGGTAACCTTTTATACTTGGACGGGGTCGTCATTACCTG
>JAJRVU010000522.1 GCA_024277145.1 Planctomycetota bacterium | reverse complement strand
TCGATAACAATGGGCTAAACACGTTGTCTTGATGATCAGTCCATCTGGTTTGTTTCGTTCCCAGTCTTCTGTTCTATCTGCAATTAATTCTTTCCGTGAAATCCCATAATTGAATAACCAACCCATTTTTATTTCCTTTATGAAGGAGAAGAAAATGAGCCGATGACGTTCATCGACTCGTTATGATGGATAAGCAGGTGTCGTTTAGTACTCACTAGCGAGCAAAACGCAGGTAGAGGACCGATCAGCTTCGGTAATGATCCAGATTTTGGTTTGATCTTTGAGATGATAAGATGAGAGTATTCTGGAGCCGTGGATTAGAGCTTGCTCATTCGCATTAACATCATCCTTACAGATGTCACCGTAATTCCCTGCGCGATGCCTATGAAGAAATTCAAAAGAAGATTGCCCATTTGTTTTTAATGCTTCCAAAGCTCCTGGAGTTGCAACGACCTGTCCTGTAGGGAAAAGAGTATTAGTATTTGAATTCATTGTTTTCTCCTTTAAAAGTGATTTGATTGACGCTTTTAAAGGAGGTGTCTTTTTATTCTGGTAAGTTATTTCTTTGATAATGTGATATTTCTTGATATCATTAATTTGCTCTGCCTGAAGAAATTTATGATAGATAGTAATGAGAAAGAGATATGTCGGACCAGAATAATCTTTATAAATGTAAAACCAGCATTATACCTTACGATGATGTAATCACTGTTGATGCAGAAGGTGAATATAAGATTAGCACGATCTGGAAAGAGCAGACAAAAGGAAAGCTGACAGTTACAGATGAGAAAATCAGCTTTAAAAATATGTTTTTAAAGCCCATTGATTTATCATACGATGGAGTTCGAAGTGCTCTCCTTCTTTCAACAAAAATCGCTTTTATTAAATGTTACATTTTATGTATTCGTCATTCAGATGGAGATTATGCTTTCTCACTACTCAGGAATAAATTCTGGGATGGTGACCTTCCATTCGAAGTGATTCGAGAGGATGGAAAAGCTATAACATCAGATTTCATTAAAGAGTTTGCCAAAGGTGCAATTTCAGGTATTGTGGGTGAAGAAGCAGGAGGTGCCATCGGCGATATTGCAAAAGGTGTTCTTGGAGCCGCTATAGGTGAAACAGGCGGTATAGTAGCTTCAGTTGCTACGGATAAAGTCGTGGATTCAATGGAGGATCACATAACTAAAAGCAACCTTAAAGAAGAAAAAGGTGCAAATCCTAAACCCTCACTGTTTGTGATAAAACGTGGTGAAAAGAAATCTCATCCACTTACCCAAAATAAACTGGTCCAGATGATCAAAGATGGAAAAGTCAAATCAACTGATATTGTTTTTAATGTTACTGATAAAAAACGTATTAACACTAAACAATTGATTGAGAAATTCAGACCTGCTTAGAGATGAATGTTAACTCAAAATGGTGTCTATACTTAGTCAGAACGATAGTCTTTCCGATGCTTCTGCAAGCTGGAATGCTGATTTATTTACATAAAGTCGAGTCGTGTTTAAATTCTCGTGTCCGAGTATCTGTGCCAAACTGACCAGATCATTGTTATTGTCTTCCAGAAACTTATGAGCCATGGTGTGCCTGAGCAGATGAGGATGAAATTTGAAACCACATATCGCACTGTATTTGTCACACAAGTTTCTAATTCCACGTTCTGTGAGTGCTCCCCTTTCTCCAATAAAGACAATATTGCTTTCAACAGGTGGTCTGGAGTCAAGATATGCTTTTAAAGCACGCCTTGCAGGCAATGGGAGTGGAACTGTTCTCTGTTTGTTTCCCTTCCCTTGTCGGAAAATAACTGATCCAGTTCTTTCATTGATTATCAAGTCGGTCAATTCAAGATTTGTAACATCGCCAACCCTGCAACCTGTGTAGAGCATTAAAGAGAATACAGCTTCAGCCCTGATATCTTTTCTTAATTCGATTTCTCGTAACAGCTTTCTTACCTGTGAACGGGTTAACCCTTTAGGAGCAAGAGCCTGTCGTTTTAGTTCTTTAACAGGTTTTGCAGGATTGGATTCCAGGTGTCCGAAACTCAATAGCCAGTTGAAGTAACGTCTTAAGCTAACCAAACAACGGTTAACGGTAGCTACAGCCTGCTTCCTATCCTTCTGCAAGTAATTACGGAAATCTATCACGTCCCTGATCGTTACCCTCTTCACATTAAACGGTTCATTATTTGAAGAAGTGAACCAAAGAGCAAATTTCCGTATATCCTGTTTCATCGCCCTAACAGTATTAGGAGAGAAATCATGTTCGATCAAAAATTGATTAAACATGATTGTTTCATTTTTGTCCGCAGGAATATTATTGAAATGCATATCGCCCCAGTTTTTTATTGTTTGTTTACGTAAATTAGACACACCTTGAACACAAAACACTCGAAACTCCACCGATAATGGCAGTTATCGCTCTAGTTTATCGCCCTAATTCTGACGGGATATGTGTAGAAACAGGGATCGTAATACTGTTCCTTCATCCAGATCATTAAGCCCATCAGGAAAACAAACCTTTAAAGCAGATTCGACCTGGCTGCTTTTTACGATTGTCAAACCGAGACCTTTTAAACCATCAATGAGGTCAGTATGCTTATCTGCTTTTTTAACAGGTGTCTTCCTGGGCTTAGAGTTAATCTGGCGGGAATAGAACATCACAGGTTTTCCATTGATTCCACAGTTCCTTCTTCTTACCTCAAGACAGACTACTTGTAGTTCTTCATTGTAGAATGGTCTTTTTGTGTCAATTCGATAAAGTGGACATGGCAGAACCTCCTCTTTTATCAATTGATAAAATCTTGAACGTGAAAGACCACACATCTTCGCCATCTCAGCCACAGTCACAATTTTCTTTTGAATATCTACAGGCATTGAACATACTCCATACAAAAATTAAACATCAGTTGAACACAAGTACGACACATGAAGGTGTCCTATTTCCGTTAATTGTCTTCTTCCCTGGTCATCTTTAACGATCAGCCCTGATCTTATTAAATATGGTTCAATGACCTTAGAAACAGTTTGTGAAGGCAATCCAATTTTTGATGCAATCACGTTTAACCTTGTCATTCCATCGGCAATTATTTGCAAATATTGCTGTTCGGTTATTCCAAGCCCTTTGTTGTCGATCTGCTCTAACTCACAAGATTTCATTAGATGTTCTACAGTGATATTTGTTTCACCTAATGATCTACAAACGCGTCTGCACGCCTGCAATAGTCTAAGTGCTAACCGAGGTGTCCCCCTGGAACGTTCAGATATAATTTTGAATACAAAATCATCTACATCCCATCCTAATGCTATGCTTCGTTGTTTGAGGATGATTTGAAGTTCGTCTTCAGAATAATAATTAAACCGAAGTAACAAACACATGCGAGATATTAGAGGCGGTAATAGACAATGCTCGTCAGTGGATGCTAATAGCAATGTGAAATCAGCGAGTGGAATGGTTGTTGGACTATTCCCACCGCTTACAATTATTTTTCTGTTATCCAGAGCTAGGTACAGACTGGTTTGGAACTCTTTTTTAAGTTCATGTGCTTCATCGATAAAGATGATTGATTTATCTGTTGCCTTTAACAGGACTGCATTGAGGTCGGAAAAACTGGTAATAGATTGCCCCAAAACTTCCTGATAATCACTTGCCATTTCGCAGGATATGATTTTAGCGAAATTTGTTTTTCCTAAACCAGGACCTCCAACCATTAAACTGTGATCAAACTTCAGATTATCCATCTGGCAGCTATCGAGTGCTACAGCGATCTGTTGTTTCACATGGGATTGTCCTTTAAGATGATTCAATGATGTTGGCATAGCCGAGGAAACATCATTATGAATAGGTTCGTTCATTTACTACTCCTTTGAATTTCTAGTAGGTGTCCTTTTATCAGGACAATGCTTAACTGCTTTGTGAACGGTAAGTTTTGTTTAATTGCTGTTATGCCAAGAACACTTCTATAGACGGTGTCCTTTACCACAATCAGAATGGAACAGGTTCTGGCTCCATCGCTTTACTAAAACTCAAAATATAATCAACAGCCTTTGTCGCTTGAGAACTTGCCTTAAAAATAAACTTAGGATCATTATTCATTTCTTTTAGCCAGCCCTTTATATACGTGGAGTGGTTTTCCATGCTGTCAGTAACAGGGAGATTCAACTCGCCCATGAGATAACAACAGCCAATTTCGGCAATTAATTCGCACATTGCATAACTGTTTTTTTTACGATCCCAATCCAGACGAGAGCTATGTTCTGTCCAATGTGTTAACTCATGGAACATCACCTCATAAAACGAATTAGGATTACTGAATTGATGGCGAAATGGGCATTGAATAAAATCACCGCTTGGTGAATAAAATGCTTCATTTCCACCATGTCGAATATCAGCATTTGTAGCTTCAATAATCAAAGAAGTCTTTTCATCTCTATTATCGGTGTCTTCGATTTGTGAAAACCCGATCTGGAATTCATCCAATCCAATTGTTTGCTCAGCGTTGAAGACGCAATACTGTTTCATCAGAACAAAAGAATCATCTATCTCTTCCCCCTGCTCATTTTTTTTTAAACGGTTTACAGGTTTCCACAAAACAATTTTAGTTCCTTTTTCACCACGTCGAATTCTGCCACCTGACAGGTTTATTTGACTGAAAGTCCCCCACCATTTTGATTGGAATTTCTTATTAGCTGATGCAAGTTGCAGGATGAGTTGGTTAATTCCTCTGTAGGAATTGCCTGTAGATAGACTTGTGTTGATTCCTGCATTCGGATCATCATTCCATGGTTTCCTCCACGCTGGAAGATTTCCGTTTTCCAATGATTCAATAATTTGATTGGTGATATTTTGTCGGATTTCTTGTTGAGTAGGCACGTCGTTTCTCCTTGTGAAAGGTGTTGGATACGACGTGTTAGGGGGTGTCTTGTTGGGGGTGGAATGGATTAGATGTGTGTAGAAGGCGAATTAGGACACCTGTTAAACGTGGAAAGCGAGGTTTTAAAGAAAGGATGAATAATGTTTGTAATTGTAATTCATTGTGAAAATGAAGACTCACCGAACTACCTGACAAGTAATGGATGGTGCGCTGATATTCGAACTGCAAAAACTTTTATTGATAAAGGTCAAGCAGTGAAAGAAGCCAAAGAATTGAATGATGAAGAGATTGAGTATGTTTGGATTGGTTTAGTGAATGATGTTAAACAAGCATGTGGTGCGGTTTTTGTGGAGGAGGTTCAGAAACACGATCCCCAATAAAAACATTTTCATTGTTAATTGATGGTCGTAACTTTAATTATGCCAACATTGGGCTGTCTGGTCTTGAAAATGCATATAAAATTAAGCTAACCGTAAAACAATTTGGCAAACACGATCCTATATTCATGCCAATGGTTAAAAAGGCGATGGAGAAAGAATCAATGTCAGTCCAAAAAAGGTTCGCTAATAATCTATCTTGATGTTTAAAAATATTATATGGTGAGGCAATCTCCTCTTATCAAAAGAAAGCCCAAGCATGAAAAACAATTTAACAGACAAAAAGAAAGGGATGTTCTATGGATTGGCAATTGGGGATGCATTAGGAGCAGCGGTTGAATTTTGTAAGCCAGATACATTTAAACCTGTTACAGATTACAGAGATGGCGGTCCACATGGATTAGATTCTGGACAATGGACAGATGATACCAGCATGGCACTTGCTTTAGCTGACAGTTTAGCAATAGGTTGGAACACTAAAGATCAGTTGGAAAAATATTATGAATGGTATTCCAATGGAAAATATTCAGTAACTGGTTCGTTATTCGATATCGGTATTGCAACAAGAAATGCTCTTGAAACTTTTGCGAGAAACAAATCTATAGTAAACAATCCAGAAATATCTAGCAGTGGAAATGGATCGATCATGCGTCTGGCTCCCATTCCCATTTGTTATGCAGAATCCTCTATTGATGAACTGTGTGACAAAGCTCGACAATCCACTATGACAACACATTCAAGCCCTTTATGCCAAGATTGCTGTGTCTATATGTCTGTTGTATTAGTTGCTTTAATGAATGGTGAAAATAAAGAAGAGGTCTTATCACGGGATTGGTGGGATAAGAAAGACATTTCATTAGACGAAAAAGTATTGGGGATTATTGAAAATGATAAAGAATCTAAAGGGACGGGATTTGTAATTGATTCACTACATGCAGCGATATGGGCTTTCAAAGAAGGCAATTCATTTGAAGATTCTGTATTGAAAGGAGTTAATTTAGGAGACGATGCAGACACAACAGGAGCCGTCTGTGGTCAACTCGCAGGTGCTCATTGGGGCTATAAGCAAATACCAAAGCATTTGATTGATGGATTAGATAAAAAAGAGATGATTGATCTTTATTTAAATCCGATAATTTAGCAATGACAAAAAAGAAAAGCTTCTTTTTCAAATATTCATGTCTCTTTACAAAAAGGTTAGGAAAATGGGTGAAATAATAATCTATGTTATTATGCTGGTCACCTTCTATAACATTTGGCAAGGGTTTCAAGAACCGTCACATCCAACACCTGTAAAGCAAGATGATTCAAAATGGAAATGGTGGGATGATTTCTTCGATCACAGTAAGCCATATGACCCAGATGAAGAGGATTTAAAGGAGTGTCTTTGCATTTATCACTCCCACCACACCTCAAGTACACGGTCTAATCGAAAATGTTTGATTCGATCATCAATATGGCACTTGGCATTAATGTAAAGATGCCCCTTGTTTTGAATGATGTTTAATGGGCTTACTAGCCGTTTACTCCCATGTCCATTTCCACCTTCGTAATAAATGGTAATAGACTGTTTCTTTTCAATGACTTGAACCATTGGTAGCCATTTTTCGGGAATTGACAAAGGTTCTATATCAACTGCTTCGATTTTCATCGGACTTACGTGCTTTAAAATGTTATCCAATTCTGTAATTGGTGGCTCTTCCTTCAAAACGTTCAAGAAAACAGATTTCAATACTATGGAATCTGACAATGCTCTATGATCGGTTGTATTAGCCACGTCATAATGTCTTGCCAAAGAATCCAAACGATAACTTTCGACATTCTTAACTCTGTACCTAGCGAGCATCAGGTTGTCTATGACCATGTTTTCGGGGATAGGTAGACCTGTTTTTGTGACAGAATGGGAAAGAAAACTGACATCAAAAGACGCATTATGGGCAATCAGTATTGTATTGTCGGAATCTATGAACTCAAAGAATTGTTTTAACACTTCTTTTATTGAAGGCGCACTAGAAACCATTTCATCGGTTATTCCATGTACCTTAGTTACTTCGGCAGGAATTGGACTTCCAGGGTTAACTAACTCCTGCATTCGACCAAGTTCAGTTCCATCAAAACTGAACCTTACAGCACCTACCTCAACAATATGATTGAAGGCAGGTGACAATCCCGTTGTTTCCAGGTCAAAGGCGATGAAGTCTAAATCTGAAAGGTTCAAGCGTAATAGTCCAACATTACTAAAGGCTCATAATTGAATTTACAGTCCCATACTCCTAGTGCCCCCTTCATTGGAACAGGCTTGATGGGCACAACTCCTTCTATTCTCCACCCCCAACAATCGGGCATATGCCAAACTGATTTTCGCTTTTCACTGCAATGTGAAAGCGTGGCAATTGCTACGATACAGCTTTGAGGTGTTTCATCTCTTTCAAACAGATGATCATATTTCTTCTGACCTCTATAGATGAGATCACGAAGGAATTTTTTAGGCTTCCCTTTCTCGTATTTGACCTTTTCTTCAAGTAGTTCTTCAAAACATTTGGCACTGGCGTGTATGGCAATCGGTCCTCGATAGTTTGTTCTCCATGTCCTGTTCTCAACATCTTTACCTGCATAGGTAATTGCACTTGCCCAAGGTTGAATAATACTGAGGGCTTTCCCGTGAAAAAGATAACCTTTTATCTTGCTCTTCTTTTTAGTTGCTTTTTTTGTCATGAGATTCTTTCTGAGAATGATTATTCATTTTTCTTTTGAAGATGTGGTGCTAAAAGTATACAACCAGAGAAAGAAGTTTACAATTTATTATGGACTGCGATTAATGAATCAGATCACGATATCACTTTTTTATCCCAGACAGGAATAACAACAATGAATTCTCCTAAAACAGTTCGTGATTTAAGACGCTTATGGAAGCCTAAAAAGGAAAGATTAAACAACGAACATGACAGCCATCCTACTGCTATTCGTGTTCATCGTGCGTTTAGCTGGATGGCGCAAGCTGAAACTATGGATGAATCTGACATGGATATGATCTTGATTTGCCAATGGGTAGGGTTTAACGCTCTTTATGGGCAATGGGATGACGAAAAACGAGAACCTATATCTGATCGATTTAGCTGGAAGCAATTTCTGGATCGAATATTGAAACTGGATAAAAAAGGACATGTTGGAGAGACGTTGATTGAAAACAAAAGATTGGTGATAAAAATTATGGAAGATGAGTACCTCAGTAAATTCTTTTGGGAAGAACCTACTGATGTTCGTGCTCGAAAGTCAAAAAAAGCAATGTATGATGCTCGTACCTGGTATCTGGAAAAAAGATGGGTGATGATTATAGAACGCTTAACAGAACGGATATATCTAATGAGATGCCAGCTAATGCACGGTGCTTCAACTTATGGTGGAAAATTGAATCGAACGTCCCTTAAGTATTGTTCCATCATGCTGGGACATTTACTCCAAGCGATCATTCAAGTCATCATCGAAAATGGTGCAGATGAGGATTGGGGCGTAATGTGTTATAAGCCTTTGAGGTGATCTTGTTTCTTGGAATAGCTAAATATGAATTATAAATAGGATTCAACAATGAAATTAACAGGCTGTGTTTATGATAGTGTGGAAGAGTACATAGACCAACAAATTGACGATGTCTCTAAATGTAGCCTCACACTTGAAGATGTTTTACTAATCATCAAGAAAATAGAAGATGAAGACCCTGATTGTGAAGTTCATGACTATGATATAACTGAGGCAATTGTGACAGATGAACGAGTTGCAATCACCTGGAATGAGGATGGAGATAATTTTAATTTGATTGCGTTTTCCAGAGATGGTGGCAATTATTACAAAGGGAATTATGGAAATGGTGTTCTCGAAAGAGGCTGGCACTATGAATTCAAACGATTTGATTCCGAAGAAGGAATAACATATCTTCTGTCTCGCTGGTATCAGGATGACCATGGTTACGGTGGGATCACTATTTTTGAATTATTTGATGGATATGAAGATGAATAGATTCACATTTCTTAATTTTTAACGATAGGTCTTTTTTAAGAATATTTTATTCTGGAGAATTAAAATGATAATCATTATTAACGATGACGAAACGTATTTGAAATGGTTGGAAGATAACCCAGAAGGTTATGTCATTAATGCTGCCAGGAAACCCAAGGCTGATTATATTGTGTTACACAAATCAACCTGCGGTACGATGTCATCATCCAAACGTTCTAACTGGACAACGACAGACTTGCTTAAGGTCTGTTCTAACAATGTAGAAGAACTAAAAGAATGGGCATTAGAAACAACAGGAGGAGCTTGTCAGCCCTGCAAGACATGCAATCCTGATAAATAGCAAAAATTGAAGATGGATTCTTGCAGTTCAGGATTAGGTTAAGCTGATTTTCTTTTCTAAATTCTCAACCGCATCCTTCAACCCACCATACTTAACCTCAACAGGTTTTAACTTTAGAAGACTTGATAAACCGATTGTTTTTTGATTTGGAATCTTCTCGTTGAGTATTTTAGTTTCCAGGATGTAGAAATCCCATTGGGATAAATCGAGCGGATTAACTGTCTCTTTGTCTTTATGATTTAACACACAGAACACATAAATATCAGCTTGTCTTTTCTGTTCTTTTTCATAACCATTTGTTGAATCCCACGCTGAAGTGGGTTGAATACCGAAAGATATCTTTGAATGTTCCTTTTGTTCCCAACTTTGAAGATAAGCAGATGATTTGATTTCTATTTTTAGCCCGTCTTTCGTGACTAAATCATATGCATCCCATTCTTCTCTTAGTTTGTCCAGAACATCGATTGCAGAACCGACAATGTATTCTGCCAACACACCACGAAAGACATTACTTAACAGATCGAAACAGGACCACTT
>JAJRVU010000521.1 GCA_024277145.1 Planctomycetota bacterium | reverse complement strand
TAGTCGCACAGAGAAGCATCAAGGCATATGTCGTCCCCTTCCGGAAAGAAATTTCTGATTTAACGCTTCTTTTAAAAGAGGTTAAGCATATCTCAAAGGGCCTACCCGATACTTATTGGCTTCAAGGACAAATTTCAGCAACAGAAAAACGAATTCAGAACTACCGTCAACAAGCAGCCATTTCAGGAACTCTGAATAGCGTAACTCGACGGGAATTGCGTGATGCACTTGGAAACGACATTAATGCATACAAAAAAAATATTGCTTTATACACGGCAGCACGAAATCAGTACCTTATAAAAGAATGGCCAATTCTTCTCAGCAGTGCTAACCCGTGGGCTCCATTCGGTGGAATGGAAGAAATTGTAGAAAAGCGGCTGCTATCTGCTGAAATAAATATCAATGCCTTCTCAGGTGAAACAGAATCAGCTGCATTAAATATTTTTAACTTCGGACAAGAGTCACTTCAAGCTCGAGTGGAAATTGATCCGTTTACAAATGGTGGAACGACAGTTCCATCGAGAAAAATTGTTAAATCACATGAAGTGATTGATGTTCCGACTCAAACTCTTGATTACAGTGCAGATGCCCTACCCCTGTTGAATCAGGCAAATGTCATAATATTGCCTCAATGGAATGCGCGACAACTCTGGTTGAATATTGACACGAAAGCATTATCGCCGGGAATATGGAAAAGCAAAGTGCGCATCAAAACCCTGGAAATTGAATCTCGTGAATTTACAGCATCCCTTACTGTTCATGTCTGGAGTTCTTCTCTTCCGAAGAAGATGGCGTTAAAACATTGCAATTGGGGCTATGTTTATAATTCCAGGCATAAAGAATATGAAGACGAAAGTATTCAGGACCGGGCTGCACATGGAAATAATGTTTTTGTGACAGGGTTTGTTCCCAATGTAAAATATGATAAAGATGGAAATATCATTGGTGAAATTGATTACTCCAGACATGATATTTTTGTCAAAAAATATTCCCCTCATGGATTAATTCTTTTCCAGCCAACCGGAGGGCTTTCAGGTCCTGGAGGAAATCACGGAGAAGCCTACCATAAAGCCTATGTAAGCAGAGCAAGAGCATGGGTCAAACATCTTGCAAAAATGGGCGTGAATTATGATCAATATGCAATGTACCCAGTTGATGAACCGGGCTTGCGAGACGGTCTTGTGGAAATCTATCTGCATTATGCGAAACTGTTTCGGGAAGCCGATCCTAAAATCAAAATGTATACTGATCCTGTTAGCCGAATTACAAAAGAACAGTTGACGGAAATGGTTCCTTATGTCGATATCTGGTGCCCTAACCGAGTCGGTTTTCTTCTGCATTCAGGAGCAGACAAACTTAAAATCATGCGAAAATCAAAAGGGGAAATATGGACGTATGAATGTGAAGGAAATGCCAAGCACCTTTCTCCGATTGGTTATTACCGGAGTCAAAGCTGGCTTGCCTGGCATCATGATTTAACAGGAATCGGTTTCTGGTCTTATTCCACATCTGGTGCAGACCCCTGGTTCAAGCCGAGTGACACACTCGATTATCTTCTGACTTATCAGGGAAACAGTGTTGTTTCCAGTAAACGATGGGAAGCCGTCAGGGATGGCATGGAAGAATACAGTATGCTTGCTGTTCTTAAAAAAACGGTCCAAGAGATAAAAAAAGAAAATGGGAATTCTGATGCGGTTAAAAAAGCAGAATTCATTCTTGGAAATGGAGCAAGCAGTATTGCGCAGTTCTGTGGCCTGGATAAAGATGGCACAACACCGGGTAGAACCGGTTTGAAAGGTGTTCGAAAGCTAGCTGACCAGCGATGGAAAGCAATTCAGACAATCCGCAAAGAAATTGCTGAATCTCTGGATGAATTGAAGGCTTCACAAAAATAACTTTCATAATCCTGATAAATCTCAGACAGAATTTCTTCATCATTTCCTATAAACGAACAGGGATTCTGTGCGCACTCTATACTTATAGGTAAATTTCTGATTTTCCCTAATTTTCATCTATTTCTAATTTTTTTCCAAAGAAGATGGTTAATGATCATCTCCGAATGCGGTTTGTCCTCAGCAAATCAATTTCACACAGGAGATAACCATGTTACGAAACGAAATACGTTCAGGAATGACTCATGTTGGGTTAGCCCTGAAAGACCCCGAGACATTTGCAGTGAATTGGAACGATGGAACTATTGTTTATCGCTGGCCCGTCTGGATTGCATTATTAACGACAGCCATTATCGGAACGACAACTTACGGAATGACGATGGGGTTGCTCGGGGGAGCCTCTGATATTTTTCTGAAAGGTCTTATCTGCACGATGTCTGCAGGTCTTTCCTGGGCAATCTCCCTCCCTGCTCTTTACATTCTGAACAGCCTTTCCGGTTCCCGACTTTCTCCGGGAAGTACGCTTTTGGCAGCCCTTGTCACTGTGAGCTGGGGCGGACTGGCCATGCTTGCATCAATTCCAATCAACTGGTTTTTCACGGTTTCTATTCCTCATTCAGGATTTGTCCTGGCGGTGAATCTGGTTGTATTTACGGGTGTGGGAATTTCCATGATTGATGTTTTTAATCGTGTGATGCGTCATCTGGAACCTACACGTAATGCAACTCCTGCATGGTGGCTTTATCTTGTCGGAGCCATCGGCACTGAACTGTTCTACTTTTTTGGTTTATTCAATTTTGCCTGATTCCAGACAACAATAATTTCAGGAATTCATTCACACAATCATAAACAGGAAATTAAATAATGAAAACATTTAAAGAAATTGAAGATCTCAAAAATAAACAAAGCAATCGTGTAGAACTTAAGGAAGTCTCTGATTTTCGGGAAAAAGATCCAGAAGAAAATAAGTTAGCTGAAAAAATTCTGACTGTAAAAGAGAGACCAAGCAAGGAAGACATTTCGAAACAGTACAGTCTTGGAATTAATACTTTTGATTTAATTGAAATGATTCTCAAAGATCAATCAAAACTGCATAATTTTCTTCAAATCCCCTCTTTACAGTCATCACTTTTACCACGCTTTCTCACGATTTCCCTTATCGGGTTTGTTCTTTATGGATTGGTGATCTCGCTGGTATTAACCGTGACAGGGTATTGGCCAACATTAGCATCCATCGAAACCTGGCTTGAAAATCCTGCTGCTATGCTCTTGGAATTCAATCCCATTGAATCAAGCTGGGGAAATTTTGGTCCGTGGATTAACGGAAATGTCGTCTTGCTTATTTTTGCTTTTGCCTTCGGGTTGATTGCAACAAGTTGTGTTTGCCTGCCAAGCCTTTATTTTTACAGCCTTCTCGCTGGGGTCAGGATGTCGATGGTGGAAGTTGTTGCCCATGCAGTGAAATGTAAAGCGGTTTCTTCCGTTGCGTTAATTGGAATTCTTCCCATCTACGTTGCGATGGCCATGGGCGCAGTCATCTTTAGTAATAATGAAGCCCTGATTTCGATGACATTATTCCTCGGCTTGTTTCTTCCATTTATAGCAGGAATGTGGGGAACCGTTTCCATGTACCGTGCATTTTCTATCCTTGCAGAAAACATGCAGGAAGAAAACCAATGTAAAAGAACATTTTTTCTCGACAGGTTGGTCATTTCCTGGTCGGTCTGTTACACGGCTGTCATGCCTGTGATGGTTCATACGATTTGGGAAAATCTCTCGCAATTTATTTAAACCTAAAGCAAACTATAAACTGTTCTCATTATCAGAAAGAAATATAATGAAAATATTCAAACGAGTGACTGACATTTTCTCTGCAAACCTGAACGACCTGATTGATCATTGTGAAAACCCTGAACGAATGCTTAGGCAAGCGATTCGAGAAATGGAAACGGCATCGGGACAGGCAATGGATGGAGCAGCCCGGGCGATTGCTCACGAAAGACTTCTGACCCGCCAATTAAATGAGCAAAACAAATGCATTAATCAATGTTTGAAATCCGCTGAATCATTTGTTCGCAAGAAAGATGATTCCGCTGCCCGAAGACAGCTACAATCGAAACTGGAACATGAACAACTTGCAGAATCTCTTACTGAGCAAGTCAAAAAAGCGACTGACCTCAGCAACCGGTTAAGGAATCAGGTTTCTGCAATGCGGATTAAGCTGAATGATGCCAAACAGAAAATGCTCGATATCACTGCCAGAAATCGAGCTGCCCAAGCTCAATTATCATTTGCATCCAGCTTTGAAAGTTCAATAAACACTGCCGCAATCGGAACTAATTTTGATCGGATTTATGCACGCATTGAGCAAGATGAAGCGCAAACGGAAGCATTGCTTGAATTGCTGGCGGAAAATGAGGAAACGATCATTCCAGATGACCGGATTACTGAAGAATTAAACGCACTCAAGGAGAAAACCGATGATGCTTCTTATTGAAACGTTCATATTTTATCTCCTGATTGGTTCAGGGGTGGCTGTTGCAATTTATCTCAGAAACGAACAGACCAATATTTTTGATTTCTATTTTCAAATCGCATTGGCTCTTTTCTTCTGGCCACTGTTTGTACCGGTATTATTAAACAAACGGGACGAATATTCGCAAAACGGATTGCCGGAAGATGAGCATAAGCCTGTGCCGGAAGATGAATTAACTATTGCTATTTCGCAGGTGGAAAAGGAATTTGAAGCCGCTTTAAAAGGGCTGGATGGTTGGGCAGAGAATGTGCTTTCGAGTGAACAATATCGTCTGGAAGAATTACGGTCTGCCTGGAATGTACAAGCAGATCGGATTCGTGAACTTGATCTACTGCTAGCCCAACCGGATGCGAACCCTGATTCTCTTTCACAAATGACGGATAACAATCAACGTGTTCTTCAAAGTGAAGAAACCCGGCAGGAAAATATTCACCATTTAAAAAAGATTCGGAACCAAATGCATGTTGATTTACTGGGAACGTTGGCCTGGGTACGGGAATTGGTGACAATGATCCATCTGGCTAAATTCAGTGGAGCCCCTGCTTCACGTGCAGAAGAATTGATTGCACAGATTGCTGCAGCGGTTGAGGGATTCTCGGAAGTCAATACATGGAAAAATGAAGAACAGTCAACCATCGCGTGAAATTTTGTTTATTGATATCATAATATTTAAAACGAGGTGTAGGTCAGGCATATTTTGCCTGACGCATATCTTCTTTCACAAAAGATCAATGTATTACGAGAAATCCATTGTCAGGCTACAGCCTGACCTACAAAAATCACTTTGCTGATTTTTTAGATTGGCGGTAATATTTCAAGCCGGGCAGAAAGAAACACAAAGAGGAAACAACGCCGAACAAGGTAATGCCTAAATTGGGAATGAGAGATTGTTGCTGAAGCCAGGCCATTGCAATGCCGGTCAAAAACAGGGCCATTGCATGAATATAAAACCAACCGGAAAGCATGGAAGCTTTCATCAGGAAAACAATTCCACCGACAGGTCCCAGAATGGGAGAAAGCGTTAAAACGGGAAACTGTAATTGATATTCAATCACGTACAACATCGTATCAATAATCATGCTTCCCGCCCAAACATGCGCAATTTGTCTTTCCACAAAAGTCGTCGGCCCTGCACGATGTCGCAAATTCCAGAAAATGACAGCCCATGTTCCCATTCCCAATGTCCATAACATCAGATAAGGCCAGCGATCACTCACGCCGGAAAGCTGCAATCCGTTTGTCACCAGACACAGCACCAATAAAACTCCACTATGAAGCATCAAAAGTAATCCCCAGTTTTCCAGGATTGGTGCATGATGGGATTCCTGAAACAATCGTGAGAATATCTGTGTAAAATGAGAAGAACGTGCTTCAATTGGTTCATTGGCAAGATAGGATTTTAAATCAGCAGCTAATTCATTTGCAGAGTTGTATCGGAGATCAACCGGTTTCTGGAGGCACTTCATAGCGATCATTTCCAAATCCCGATCAGCTTGCGGGTTGAGAACTCTCGGAGGAATTGGATCCTGTTCCAGCACCATTAACACGGTATCAAAAGACGATGCCGCCTGAAAAGGAGGTCGTCCGGTCAACGTGGTATATAAAATGGCTCCCAAACTATAAATATCACTGGCGGGTCCAATCACCCCTCGACTTCCTGCTGCCTGTTCCGGACTCATATAAGAAGGGGTACCGATGATAGCCCCGGTTTGCGTGACAAATTCTTGATAGTTTTTTTCTGGTTCATCATCGGAATCAGGAACAATTCTTTTAGCAAGACCAAAATCAGTCACAAATGCCCGACCATTTTTATCAATCAGAATATTGGAAGGTTTTAAATCACGATGCAAGATTCCCTGTTGATGAGCTTCAGCAATCGCTTCAACGACAGGCAATAACAACTTGGTAGATTCATGACCTTTCATCGGTCTGTTGGCCAATTTTTTTGCTAATGTGGTCCCTTCAATATATTGCATACTGAAAAAAGGAAGCCCGTCAAATTCGCCTACCTCATAAACGGGAACAACGTTGGGATGTTTCAACCGGGCAGCAGATTCCGCTTCTGCTCGAAAACGGGTTAAATCAGAAGACGAAGCGGTCAAACCACGCAAAACCATTTTTAATGCTACAATTCGATTCAGGCTTTTCTGTCGTGCCCGATAAATAACACCCATTCCTCCCCGGCCAATTTCTTCAAGCAATTCGTAATCATCCATTCCTTTATCAGAAAGAATTTGTTCATTCGATTTTTCAACACATAACAGATCACCCTTTGAATCACTCCGGGATTCCTGAATTCCGGAAAATGAACCGAATTCCTCAGCCAGATTTGCAACTTTCCATAGCTCCTTCACCTCTTCAATCAAATCAGGATGATCCTTTGCAACCTGTTCTAATGAAGGCTCATCTCCGGAACGTTTTTCAGCAAGAAGTTTTTCCACAATCTGAAATATTCGTGCATCGCTCCCTGATGATAAGGAATCTTTCATTGGTTCAGGAATTGGATCGGTCACAATTATTTTCCACTCTATGATTAACTGGTCTATTGAGAAGAACGATCTACAAAATAACTTTTCAACTGGCGTAATGCGCGTAAATATCTCATTCCAGCTGCTGCTTCACTCACTCCTAATACTTCCGCCGTTTGCTGGTTTGTCATTTGTTCGCTGTGCCTCATCAAAAGAACTTCACGCGATTCTTCATTCATACATTCGAGTGCCTGGTGAAATTGCATTTCAAATTCTTTTTGCAAAAGATTGGCAGCGGGAGTCAGTTCAGCATCAACAATCTGGTTCATCCCATTTAAAGAAGAATGTTCGTTGAAAGCAAAAGACTGATCCCGCGCGATATTTCGTTTGTCGGCCAACTGTCGGCGATAATTATCAGCTAGCCGATCTTTCGCCAATTGACGAAGCCAGAGATGAAACGGAATGGTCGAATTTTCAAGATAATCAGAAAGCCTTCGATGCGCTTCGACTAATGCATCCTGAACGATATCACTTGCATCAACACGTCTTGCCATTCCTTGATGAAGGCGCGATTTGACCATACGAAGAAGGATTTTCCGATGTCGTTCCATAAGCTGATTGACAGCCTCAGCATCACCCTGCCGGGCATTCTTCAGTAGATCAATTGTTTTATCCTGTTCTGGCCACATAGTAATATCGTAGCAGAACGAACAGGTGATGTGTACAGCGTAAATAAGTTTGAAATGCCGTACTCAGACTATTTTTTATTCTTCTTATCAACCGGCGTTGATGGTTTTACTTTTTCAAGGCCAACCGAATCAACAAACGGGCGACCATCTTTAACCGAATACCGTAATGGCTTTTTGGTGAAGGGATCGATAGGCATATCAGGAAATAATTCAGAAACCAACTCCTCTGCAGTTTCAGGAAACTCGCCATGTGATCGCCGATAAAGTTCTGCAGCAATCATCACCAATGCAGTATCTCTTTGTACTCGAAATTTGGGTGTATATCCCCACACCATGAAATAGTGTTTGGACATAAATATTAATGCGGGAAGATATTTCACTCTTAATCGCGGCGACTTTTC
>JAJRVU010000520.1 GCA_024277145.1 Planctomycetota bacterium | reverse complement strand
TGAAAAAATAATCACTTTATAGGAAACGGGTTCCTCGGGTATGGCGGAAGAAGAAATTGTAGAAACGGAACTGGTCGTCCTTGGCGGTGGTCCTGGTGGTTATCCAGCTGCATTTGCTGCAGCAGATCGAGGAATCAAAGTCACCCTTATTGATGAAGGAATTACTCCCGGAGGAGTCTGCCTCTACCGTGGCTGTATTCCTTCCAAAGCATTATTGCACATTGCACATCTGATTAATGAAACCAAAGAAGCAAAAGCGTGGGGCGTTCATTTCGGGGAACCTGAAATTAAACTTCATGAAATTCGTGATTACAAAAACCAAATTGTTTCCAAAATGACTGAGGGGATCAGCACATTATGCAAATCCCGAGGCATTAACCTGATTCGAGGACGAGGTCGGTTTTCCAGCGCGAATCAAATTGAAGTTGTAACCGAGGATGGAGAAAAAAAGGGCGTTCCATTTACTCATGCAATTATCTCAACAGGATCATCACCATTAATTCCCGAAGCACTCGATCTAAAAGATCCACGGGTCATGGATTCCACCGCTGCATTGGAGTTGGAAGATATTCCTGAGAGATTGTTGATCATCGGAGCGGGAGTGATTGGTCTCGAAATCGGAAACATCTATAGCGCTTTGGGATCTCAGGTAACATTAGTGGAAATGACGGCAGGAATACTGCCGGGGGTTGACCGCGATTTGACAGGACCTCTTCGCCGACAATTGGCCAGCCAGTTTCAGGCAATGCACTTTAAGACAACTGTTAAAGAGCTTAAAGCGGGCGATTCAGGCATTACGGTTAAAATGGAAGGGGAAGATGTTGAGCCGGAGCAGATTTTTGATCGAGTCCTGATTGCAATTGGTCGACGGCCAAACAGTAAAGAGATCGGGCTTGAAAATATAGAAATTGAGCCAGATGAAAAGGGATTTATCACAATTGATAAGAGGCAGCAGACCAGTCAGACTCATATTTATGCAATAGGAGATGTTGCAGGGGAACCAATGCTCGCACATAAGGCGACCGCTGAAGCAAAAGTTGCAGCCTGTATGATCAGTGGAAAACCTGCAGAATTCGACCGAATTGCTGTTCCTTCCGTTGTTTATACTGATCCTGAGATTGCCTGGTGCGGTCTGACCGAGACTGAAGCAAGAAAAAACAAACAAAAAGTAAACGTTTCCCGATTTCCCTGGGCAGCCTCTGGTCGGGCGCAGTCAATGTCCCATCCGGACGGAATCACTAAAATTATCTGTGATCCTGATACAGAACGGATTCTTGGAGTCGGAATTGTTGGTTCAGGGGCGGGAGAGTTGATTGCAGAAGGAGTAGTTGCAGTAAAATCCTCTATGACAGCACGAGAACTTGCAGAATGTGTACACCCTCATCCAACGCTTTCAGAAACTCTCATGGAATCTGCTGAAGCCATTTTTGGGCAGGCGACCCATACTCACAGAAAGAAAAAGCTTTAATCTTCAAATCGGTAAAAATTAGAAGGTTGCTTACTCTATACAAAATTATCCAGAATTGTAAGATACGGTTATTACAGGAGAAATCACTTGCACTGGTCCAAAATGTTTTTTGGATATGGGTGGTTTTGTTTCCTCAACATATGAACAAACTCTCATCTTCAGATGGGGAAAAAGTTGCGCACGATTAAAATAAAAAAGGGAATCGACATTCCCATTTCAGGTCAACCTGAACAAAAAATTGAAGCAGGCCGGGCATGTCGCACAGTTGCATTGCTTGGGGCTGACTACATCGGCATGAAACCGACAATGGCCGTCGAAGAAGGTGATACCGTTAAGCTCGGGCAGCTTTTGTTCACCGACAAAAAAAATGAGGGCATCCGGTTTTGCTCTCCGGGAGCAGGAAAAGTAACGTCCCTGCTTCGGGGTGCCAAGCGAGTTTTTCTTGGAATCATTATTGAACTTGATGGGGATGAAGAAGAAAAATTCAATTCCTACAAAGCAGAAGAGATTAATTCTCTCTCTCGTGGACAAATTGTTGAAGATTTGAACGCTGCAGGAATGTGGACTTCATTCCGAACTCGTCCTTATAGTAAATCTCCTGCCCTCGATGCTGTCCCGCATTCCATTTTTGTCAGGGCGATTGATACAAACCCTCTGGCTGCTAATCCTTCCGTTGTTCTGAAAAATGCAGTTCCCGATTTAATCACCGGTTTAAAAGTGATTCAGAAACTGACAGAAGGTCAGGTTCATTTTTGTCAATCGTCTGATTTATCTGTTGATCTATCCGAAGTGAGTGAAGTTTCCGTTTCCAATTTTGACGGTCCTCATCCTGCAGGATTATCCGGGACACATATTCACTATCTGGATCCAGTGAGTGATAAAAAAAGTGTCTGGACCATCGGCTATCAGGATGTTGTGGCGATCGGTCGCCTTTTTTCCAAAGGTCGTCTTGATATTGAACGTATTATTTCCATCGCAGGGCCTTCGGTCACCAATCCGCAACTGGTACGAACTCGGCTCGGCGCTAAAATTTCTGATTTAACAATTGGAAATCTTCAGCCGGAAGAAAACCGCGTGATTTCCGGTTCAGTATTAAATGGTGTGAAAGTTGAAGATCCCTTGGATTATATTGGCCGGTTCCACGAACAGGTGACTGTGATTCAGGAAGGAAATCAAAGGGATTTTCTGGGTTGGATGACACCGGGGTTCAAACGATTTTCCGTAAAAAACACTTTTGCCTCTGCCTATTTTGGAGCGACTCAATTCAAGTTCACTTCTTCCAAAGAAGGAAGTGATCGGGCAATGGTTCCGGTAGGAAGCTACGAAAGTGTGATGCCATTAGATGTCCTTCCAACTTATTTGTTGCGGGCGTTAATCGTAAAAGACACTGAACAGGCGCAGGCACTGGGATGCCTGGAACTGGTGGAAGAAGATGTCGCGTTATGCACTTTTGTCTGCCCCAGTAAATACGAGTATGGGCCGATACTACGAGATTGTCTCAACCAGATTGAAAAAGACGGATAGTAAGAATTTAAACATTTAATACAGATTAGTGATCGTCTCTGAAGGAAGATCAAACAGGCATGAAACCACTGAGAAGCTTTCTTGATCGAATGGAACCCCATTTTAAAGAGGGAGGTAAGCTTGAAAAGCTTTACCCGCTTTATGAGATGGCGGACACCTTTTTATATACTGATGGAAAAGTCACCCTGGAAGCCTCACATATTCGTGACGGGCTTGACCTGAAACGGCTGATGGTTACGGTTGTCCTGGCATTGATTCCATGCATTTACATGGCGATGTACAATACCGGTTATCAGGCCAATGTAGCGATGTCGGAATTGGGTGTTCAGGAAATTCCCGGCTGGAGAGGTTCAGTCATTTCCACTTTGGGAATCGGTTACGACTCAGCCTGCCTTCTTGACAATATTGTTCATGGGGCGTTGTATTTTCTTCCCGTTTTAATTGTCTGCTTTGCAGTCGGTGGATTCTGGGAAGCAGTGTTTAGTATTGTTCGTAAACATGAAGTGAATGAAGGTTTTCTGGTCACGGGAATGCTGTTCCCGCTAACTTTGCCTCCGACAATTCCACTCTGGCAGGTTGCTTTGGGAATCAGCTTTGGCGTGGTGATCGGGAAAGAAGTTTTCGGTGGAACTGGCAAGAATTTTTTGAACCCAGCACTCACTGCACGGGCATTTTTATACTTTGCTTATCCTGCACAAATCACAGGTTCAGTCTGGACTGCAGTCGACGGGGTTTCGAAAGCAACTCCATTAGGCGCACTCGCTTCTGCCACTCCTGAAATCGGTTTAAAAGCGGTGACGGAAAATATCAGTTGGTCCACTGCATTTCTTGGCCAGATGCCCGGATCAATGGGAGAAACATCGACACTTGCCTGTTTGATTGGCGCAGCTATTTTAATCATCACAGGAATTGGTTCCTGGCGAATTATGGCGGGTGTTCTTTCAGGAGCGATTGGATTTTCAACACTCCTTTGGGGATTTTCAGCCCATGCAGAGAATGTCATGTTTTTAATGCCTCCGTGGTGGCACCTTGTGCTGGGCGGGTTAGCCTTTGGTCTCGTTTTCATGGCAACAGATCCGGTCTCTGCTTCCATGACGGAAACAGGGAAATGGATTTATGGATTCCTGATTGGAGCCATGACCATTTTAATACGCGTCATCAATCCAGCTTTCCCGGAAGGGATCATGCTGGCAATCTTATTTGGAAATGTGTTTGCACCGTTAATTGACTACTTTGTGATTCAGGCAAACATAAAAAGGAGGATCGCACGCAATGAAGCGTGAGACAGTGGGCCAGACAATTCTGGCCGCAACCATTTTGTGTATCGTTTGTTCAATTATTGTATCAACGACTGCAGTTGTGTTGCGCCCCATTCAAAAATTGAACAAAATTCAGGAAATCAATAAAAATATCCTGCAGGTTTCCGGTCTTTTTGATAAAGAAAAATCTTTCGATGACAACATGAAAACATTTGAGGAAAAAGTCGAAAAAAAAATCATCGACTTCTCCACCGGTCAATATGTTTCTGATATCGATACTAATACTTATGACCAGAAAAAAGCTTCGAAGGATCCTGTTCAAAGTGAAAAAGTTCCGGGTGATCAGGATTTAGCCAGCATCAAAAGACGGGAAAATTACTCCTTTGTTTATCTGGTGAAAAATTCAGGAGATAAAGTGGATCAGGTGATTCTTCCGGTTCGTGGATATGGCCTCTGGTCAACCATGTACGGATTCATCTCTCTCGATTATTCCAACCTGAAAACCATTAAAGGAATTACATTCTATGAGCATGGTGAAACTCCCGGACTGGGGGGAGAGATTGATAATCCCAACTGGAAAAAACAGTGGTCTGGAAAAGAAGCTTTTGGTGAAGATGGAACAGTTTCCATTGAAGTCGTTAAAGGGTTGGTGGATCCTGATTCAGAAAAAGCAAAGTACGAAGTGGATGGCCTTTCAGGAGCAACAATTACATCCCGCGGCGTCTCTGACATGTTGCACTACTGGCTCGGAGAGAACGGATTTGGACCGTTTTTGAACAACTTCAGGAACGGAGAAAAGAATAATGGCTGAACCAAAATTTAAAGACGTTTTTTTTACTCCCCTTATCGCTAAAAATCCGATTGCTTATCTCATTTTAGGGATCTGTTCTGCACTGGCTGTCACAACGAAACTGGAAACAGCTTGCGTGATGGCAATTGCTGTGACTTTGGTCACAGGTTTTTCAAATGCTTCAGTTTCACTCATCCGAAATTATATTCCCAACAGTATCAGAATTATTGTGCAGATGACAATTATTGCATCGCTTGTAATTCTTGTAGATCAACTACTTCGGGCATACTTTTTTGAGATCAGTAAAACATTGTCTGTTTTTGTCGGATTGATTATTACCAACTGCATTGTCATGGGGCGTGCAGAAGGTTTCGCCATGAAAAATGGCGTAAAAATGAGTTTTATCGATGGGATCAGTAATGGTTTGGGTTACAGCATTATTTTGATCGCTGTTGCATTCATCCGGGAACTGTTTGGTTCCGGAAAATTATTCGGTGTGACCATTCTGGAAACTGTCAACAACGGTGGATGGTACATTCCCAACGGACTGTTATTACTTCCCCCAAGTGCATTTTTCCTGATTGGTCTGTTTATCTGGCTTATCAGGACAATTGATCCCGAACAAGTTGAAGAGAACTAATTTATTCGTATCGGTTTCAGCAATTTGAGTTCACTTTGAATTGTTTATTAATGATCAGGTTGCTGAAAGAATTTTTGATATAGGTTTTGACAATGGGTTTTGAACATTACCTGAATTTATTTATTACGTCCATTTTTGTAGAGAATCTGGCTTTGGCCTTTTTCCTCGGAATGTGTACGTTCCTTGCGGTATCCAAAGATGTGAAAACGGCGCTCGGTCTGGGAGTGGCAGTTGTTGTGATCCAGACCATTACCGTTCCTGCAAATAATCTGATTTACCAACATCTCCTTAAAGAAGGTGCGCTAGGCTGGCTTGATAAAATCGAATTTCTCAAAGGAATATTTGGAAGCGATTTCACTTTCGCTTCGATTGATTTAACGTTCGTTGGATTAATCAGTTACATCGGCGTGATTGCTGCTATGGTGCAAATTCTGGAAATGACTTTGGATCGTTTTTTTCCATCACTCTATACCGCATTGGGAATTTTCCTTCCATTGATCACGGTCAATTGCGCCATCCTGGGTGGAACACTTTTCATGATTGAACGCGATTACAATTTCATGTAAAGTACCGTGTTTGGATTTGGTTCCGGAATAGGTTGGGCATTAGCCATTGCAGCGCTTGCGGGGATTCGTGAAAAGTTGAAATACAGTAACATCCCTGAAGGTCTTCGAGGATTGGGAATTACATTTATTACCGTGGGATTGATGGCCTTGGCCTTCATGTCTTTTTCCGGCATCAAATTGTAATTGGAACGATTGAGATTCATCTTCAATTAACAGATTAATTATTAAACGCGAAATATATTAATATATTAAAGAAACAGTCATGGAAATATTTCTCGGCATTATCATGTTTACCGTTATTGTTTTGGTCCTTGTTGGCATAATTCTGCTTGCAAAATCAAAACTGGTTGCCAGCGGTAATGTCAAAATTCTTATTAACCACCAGAAGGATATTGAAGTCCCCGCGGGTGGAAAACTGCTTGGTGCATTGGCTTCTAACGGAGTGTTTGTTTCTTCTGCCTGTGGCGGCGGTGGAACATGCGGACAATGCAAAGTGGTGATTGAAGAAGGTGGCGGGGAAATCCTTTCGACGGAAAAAGGCCATATCAATAAACGGGAAGCGCGAGCGGGAAACAGACTTTCCTGCCAGGTTGCTGTCAAGCAGGATATGGTTATTGATGTTCCTCCTGAAGTTTTTGAAACCAAAAAATGGAATTGTAAAGTTCGATCCAATCGCAACGTGGCTACCTTTATTAAAGAACTGGTACTGGAACTGCCTGAAGGGGAAAACGTCAATTTCAAAGCGGGTGGGTTTATTCAAATTGAAGTTCCTCCGCATGAACTTTCCTATGACACATTTGATATTGAAGAAGAATATCGCGAAGACTGGGACAAATTTAATTTATGGAAATTCAAGTCAAAAGTCTCCGAACAGGTTGTACGAGCTTATTCCATGGCCAACTATCCCGGTGAAAAAGGGATCATCATGCTGAATGTGAGGGTGGCTTCTCCTCCTCCCCGTTCGCCGGATGGAACCCCTCCCGGAAAAGTCTCCTCTTATATTTTTAATCTCAAGCCGGGTGATTCTTGCACGATTTCCGGTCCTTATGGTGAATTCTTCATCCAGGAAACTCCTGCAGAAAAAATTTATATCGGCGGGGGTGCTGGGATGGCACCGTTGAGATCACACACGTTTGAATTGCTTAAAAACATCCATACTGATTGCAAAGTTTCTTACTGGTACGGTGCACGTAGTTTGAGAGAAATGTTTTACCAGGATGAATTTGAAAAACTGGCTGAAGAAAATGAGAACTTCAGTTGGCACGTTGCTCTTTCAGAGCCACTTCCTGAAGACAACTGGGATAGTTACGTCGGATTCATTCATCAGGTCCTGCATGATCATTACCTGAAAGATCATCCTGCACCCGAAGATTGTGAATATTATATTTGTGGCCCCCCCATGATGCTTCAGGCTGTTCTTAACATGCTGGACAATCTGGGAGTTGAACCGGAAAACATCTTCTTCGATGACTTTGGTGGTTAAACAGATTCCTTATGAGAACCGTCCTTGTGGCAAATTCGACAACTTCTCACAAAAATATAGCCGGCTCTCACAAAAAAATAACCGGTCAGATTTCAGAACCGCTTAGAATCTGTATCTGCCTGTTTTTCCTTTTGGGTTATTCTCAAACCGATGCAAGTGATGATCAAATCTACTCCCTTCAAGGGAAGACGATGGGAACAACATTCAGCATTCGTTATCGAACTGAAGCTGAAATTAAGCCCGAAGAAGTCCAGGAAAATATTGAGCAGCTTTTAAAATCCATTAATCAGGTGATGTCAACTTATATTCCTGATTCCGAGCTTTCAATTTTCAATCAATCTCAATCAACAGATTGGCAGAAAGCCTCTGATGAACTTGTTTTTGTGATTTCTACCGCCCAAAAAATCAGTGAATTAACGGATGGAGCATTTGATGTCACGGTTGGTCCACTGGTAAATTTATGGAACTTCGGACCGAATAAAAAACAAGGGGTTCCAACTCAGGCAGAGATTAAAAATGCTCTTGGATCGGTCGGTTACCAGTTAATGGAATATCGTGAATCTCCTCCTGGAATCAAAAAAAACAACCCTGGGTTATATGTTGATCTTTCTGCCATCGCAAAAGGATATGCAGTTGACCGGGTTGCAGAGAAATTAAATGAACTAAAAATCAAAAACTTCCTGATTGAAATCGGTGGAGAAATTCGTACCCAGGGAGCAAAAACGGAAAACGGTTTCTGGAAAGTGGCCATCGAAAAGCCTGATCCTGAAACTCACAACAGCATCAAGGAGATCCTGAAATTTAATAATCAAGCGATCGCCACCTCGGGAAATTATCGTAACTTCCATTTGATTGATGGAAAACTTTTCTCGCATACAATAAACCCTAAAACCGGAAACCCTGTTGAACACAAAACCATTTCCGTTTCTGTGATTGGTGAATCCTGCATGAAATGTGATGCATGGGCAACTGCATTAAGCGTTTTGCCTGCAGAAAAAAGCATAGCCATTGCTAAAAGTCAAAAATTGAAAGTTTTACTGATTGAGAAAAAAGGAACCGGGCAAATATTGTCTGCAACCGACTCTTATTTAAAACATCCTAAAATTGAAATGAGTTCGAAACAGACTAAAAAAACAGCGAGCCCTCCGAACCTTGTTGTGCTGTTTCTTGTTATCGGAATCTTCGGGATCGCAATCATCGGGATGGCTGTTGGGGTCATCTTCAGTAACCGTTGTATCAAAGGTTCCTGTGGGGGGTTGTCACAGTTCCAGTCAGAAGACGGAAAATCTGCCTGTGAATTATGTTCTACACCGCCGGAAGAATGTGAAAACAGGAAAGCGATCCTTGAGAATCAGCAATCTTGATTATACAATCAGGGTGTAAACTTGCTGTTGATCTGTTTTTCTAAGTCATACTATGAAACGTGCATCGATCACAATTATTGGCGGAGGAATCGTCGGGCTAGCGACTGCATATCAACTCATCAAAAAACAGCCCAATCAGAAAATCTGCCTGATCGAAAAAGAAGCTGAGCTCGCATTTCATCAAACAGGACGCAATTCTGGCGTTCTGCACTCTGGCATTTATTACCGCCCGGGCACCCTGAAAGCAGAAAACTGCAAACTCGGGAAAAATACGATGGTCGAATTCTGCAGAAAGGAAAATATACCATATGAATTATGTGGCAAGGTGATTGTTGCTGTCGAAGAGTCTGAAATTCCTCGACTACTAAAACTTCACGAAAGAGGAATACAAAATCAGATCCCATGTGAACTCATTAACAAAAAAAGATTGAAAGAACTCGAACCGCACACGGCTGGTATTCAAGCAATTCATTTGCCGGAATCAGGAATCGTTGATTATAAAGCAGTCTGTGAAAAACTGGCTGAAATTATCCGGAACCATAATGGAGAAATTCTTAAATCAACACGCGCGATTAAAATTCAACAAAACTCAACAGGATGCCTCGTCGAAACAACACAGGGAGACATTGAATCTGATCTTATTATCAACTGCGCAGGCTTGCAAAGTGATTATGTAACGAAAATGAGTGGCCAGAAACCGGAAGTCCGAATTATTCCGTTTCGAGGAGAATACTTCAAACTGAAAGAGGATGCAAAACATCTCTGTAAAAATCTGATTTATCCTGTTCCTGATATCGAGTTTCCATTTCTAGGCGTTCATTACACACGGATGATCAATGGTGATGTGGAATGTGGACCGAATGCAGTCCTGGCATTTGCGAGGGAAGGGTACCACAAGACCGATATTCGTTTTCGAGAATTAGCACAAACATTAACTTACCCCGGCTTCCTCAAATTGGCTGGAAAACATTGGAAAATGGGACTCGGTGAAATGTGGCGGTCTTTAAACAAAAATGCTTTTGTGAATTCTCTTCAGCGGCTCATCCCGGAAATTCGTAAAGAAGATTTGGAAATCGCCCCTGCAGGAATACGGGCACAGGCTCTATCTTCCAAAGGAGAATTGGTGGAGGATTTCCTGATTCAGGAAAATCAACGGGTGATTAATGTCTGTAATGCACCATCACCAGCTGCAACTGCTTCCCTGAACATTGGAAAACTCATTGCAAAACGGATTTGAAGCAGATACTATTTCCTATTCTTATCGCCCATCACCCAATTATTTCACTGATATCAATCAGGTGACGAAAAAGGAAGACTTTCATGCGCAGATATTTATTAGTCGTGTTTTTATTCAATTGTTTAATTTTAGTTGGATGTAATGAACAATCCGTTCAGAATTCAACAGACAAAACAATCGAAAACACAAATAGCGAAAACTCTTCTGAAACAAATTCGGAAAAGCCTTCAAAGCCAATTATTGATGACGAAGGATTCACACTGTTGTCACTGGATAATTTTGACATCTTTCAGGGGAAACAGAAAAAGGGTGCGCCGAAAATTAAAACTCCCACCTGGAGTGAAAAAGATGGCTTGATTCTTTGCACGGGACAACCACGAGGATATTTGTATTCCAAAAAAAAATACCGGAATTTTATTTTTGAAATTGATATCAGGTACCCGGAAACCGATAAGAAAACGGAAGAACTTGAAAACAGCAACACGGGAGTTCTGGTTTACATCAAGGGGGAACACCGCCTCTGGCCAATTTGTCTGGAAGTTCAGGGAAAGCAAAAAGAGATGGGTCACATCAAAGCCAATGGCAAGGGAGATGTGATTGATGCTGACAAAGTTAAAGACAATCAGGAAGCTCGAAAATTATCCATCAAAAAAGTGGGGGAATGGAACCATCTCAAAATTGATTCAAAAGAGGGAAAACTGACTTCGTTCCTTAACGGAACAAAAATCTGTGAAAACGAATCGGGTGAATTGAAAGAAGGATGGATTGGTTTGCAGTCTGAACGAAACCCGATTGAATTCAAAAACATCCGTATCCGCGAAGAGTAATCAAGTTCAAGCCTGTAGTGCTCTACCGAGATTTACGGCGAACTCTGCGTAAAAACTTAATCCAATAGGGAAACAAATGTTTGATAATCAGAAAAGTCATGGAACAGATAATCAGGTTCCGTTTTTTCCAGTTCTTCGTAGGAAAATGTACCGGTGGCGACAGCAACCACTTGCGCGTTGATGGCTCTTCCACATTGAACATCTGCAGGAGTATCACCAATCACCCAAATCCGTTTTCGATCAAAATTCTCATCATGCCTTTGGTGAATGACTTCGAGTGCCTCTTTCGCGACATCATCCCGGTGTAAATGTACATCTCCAAATCCACCGAATTCAAAATAATGGTAGAAATCGTAATGAGAAAGTTTTAAACGGGCACCGTCACGATAATTCCCCGTCAATAAGCCGAGGTCAATGTCTTCTCTTGAATGAAGGATCTGGATTAATTTTTCAACACCGGGAAGAATCCTTCCATTACTTTGGCTGAGATGCTCGGGAAGTAATTTTTTATAGGCTGTCACAAACTGCTGGAATTTTCCTTCATTCAATTCGTGTTGATGGTGATTGAATATATCGTGCGCGATGGCTCTGTCTGTTCGACCTGCTGTTTGAAGTCCTTCAAAAAGGGCATCAACCTGAAATTCGTCTGCAAAGGCCTGCACCATTGCCGTCTTTCCTGCACTTCCACTATTCAGGAGGGTGCCATCAATATCAAACAGGCAAACGTGTTTCATACAATTATCCAATGATTTGTTTAAGTAGAACTCGTCACAAAAATTTGTTGAGCTATGTTTACAAACTGTAAAACATGTGACTTGATTACGCAACAGAGAGTTCAAGACCGTTTGATATTGTTCAGATGTTGCATATTGAACCTTTATGGGTGATACTCATTTTTAACGGTTTTCCTTAAATGTTCAGGCCTTCGTTAAAAAATCATGAGTGAAAAAATACAGAATGTAGGAATGATTGGTTGCGGCCAGATTGCAGGGCTTCATGCAGAACGTCTCCTGAAGGATGGTCGCGCAAATATTATTGCCTTGTTTGATTTTCAAGCGGGCCAAGCAGAAAAAATCCGTGACAATTTTGCACCGCAAGCTACTGTCTATGAAAGTTATGAATCTCTTCTTGAAAAGGATTCACTGGATGGAGTGGTGATTTGCTCTCCCACTGCTTTCCACTACGAACAGGTTGTTGCCTGCCATG
>JAJRVU010000519.1 GCA_024277145.1 Planctomycetota bacterium | reverse complement strand
TTTGACGGAGTTATGCATGGGAAAAAGAAATTACTGGAAGAACTTAAATAACAAAAAACGTTTATTACGTATTAGACCATCTAACGAGAACAAGAATGCGTCACCTGATTTTACCTGTCATCCTGATATTGGAATTTTTCTATTTTGCGCCTGAATGTGGTGTGAAATATGATACGTGGAATGAGTTCCAGGAAACCTTTCGTTGGTTCTGCGAAGATGTCATCAGGCAAACAGCCCCTCTTCTCATTTTGTCATTAGGGATGACGATGGTTTTAATCACCGCGGGGATTGACCTTTCCGTGGCATCCAGCATGGCACTGATTGCTTGTGTCATGTCGACTTTTGATAATCCTGACACATTCTGGCAGACGGCGGTTCCATTGGGTCTTCTTGTCGGAATCTGTTGCGGGTATTTCAATGGATTTTTAATTGCCCGGCTTGATATTCCACCCATTATTGCCACGTTAGGAACATTGTTCTTTTATCGCGGACTTTGCAACACCATTATGAAAGGGGATGAAAATGCTCCTTTCTATGAAGTTCCCGGTTATTCCTGGCTGGGTGGAATCAGCGGGGTCCTCGTAATTATCGGGATTGTACTTATCGTCGGGGGAATCTTTTTCCAGAAGTCCCGTTGGCGTCGCGAAATCCTGATGATCGGCGGTAACCGCGTTGCTGCCCGTTATTCCGGAATTCCGATTAATTTTCGACTGGAGCAAGTTTATACAATTGTAGGTTTGCTAGCATTTCTTGCAGCGCTTTGTGCAACTAGTAAAGAAGGATCTGTTACTGCTAGTTCTTATATGGGGTTGGAATTGCAAGTTATCGTTGCTGTTGTTTTGGGGGGTACACGAGTTGATGGTGGTTTTGGTACAATCATCGGTTCCATCTGGGGTGTCTTAATCATTGCAGTTCTTCAAGAAGGGCTACGAGGTATTTCCATGACTTCATTGGAACCTATTCTTTTGGGAGTTCTTTTGGTTGGTGGTGTTTGGGTCAATACTCATTTTGGAAGCCACCAACGAAGCTGATCATCATTCATCCCGAATTGGTTGTCGTTAATCCTTTCTTTTTACGCTTTTTCAGAATACGATAGCAGTCTCTGAATTCCTTTCAACTTGATCAATACGGAGCGATCGCATGTTAAAGCCATTGAATAATTCGACTACTCAAACAAATCTTTCGATCCTCTTTCGCCTATTCATCGTTAGTTCAATTTGCTGCATGCTAATGACTTCAGGCTGTAAAAATGAATCGACCGAATCGGGCTCGTCAGTTTCTTCTTCTAAAGAGAAAAAGCAGATTGTGATTGCGATGCTTCCGAAACTGATTAACATTTCTTATTTCGATGCCTGCCAGAAGGGGGCGCAGGAAGCTGCTGATGATCTTGGAATCAAACTGATTTATGATGGACCGACCAAACCGAGTGGAACAGAACAGATTAAGTTTATGGAAACATGGATTCGGCAGGGGGTCGATGTCATTTGCATTGCACCCAATCAACCAAAAACAATTCGGGCAGTTGTAGAAAAAGCACAAAAACGTGGCATTAAAGTGGTCACATGGGACACTGATGCTGCAGATAGTGGTCGCGACCTCATGGTGAACCAGGTCGATTATCAAGTGCTCGGCGAAAAATTGATTGATGAAATTGCAGCCCAGATGAATGAAGAAGGTGAATGGGCTGTTGCCATCGCAACTTTAGATGCAACCAATTTGAATACATGGCGAAAATTCGCAGAAGCTCGTGCGAAGAAAAAATATCCCAAAATGAAAAAAGTGGAAACACTGATTACCGAAGAGGATGAAAACATTGCCCGTCAGAAAGTGGAAACACTTTTGAATGCTCATCCCGAAGTGAAAGGGATCATTGCATTTGATGCGAACTCTGTTCCCGGTTCTGCAGAAGCGATCAAACGATCCGGAAAAGCAGGTAAGGTTGCCTTAACGGGAAATACCACGCCGGGAAAAATCAAAACTTACCTGAAAGATGATGTCTTTAAAAGCGCGTTCCTTTGGGATCCAGTTGGACTTGGTAATGTGACCGTACGATTAGCAGTTGCATTAGCTAAAGGGGAGAAGCTTGAAGAAGGTAAAGAGATCAAAGGGTATGGCAAATTGAAATTCAATAAAGACGATCCTAAAATGGTGATCTTCGCTGACCCTATCCGGTTTACAAAAGAAAATATTGATAATTATGATTGGGGCTTCTAAAACACTGCTGATCGTTATATCACGATGACAACTGTTGCGAATTTTCCATAGTTATAAAGCAGTATCAAAAAATAAAAGCCTGTGCTCTTTGAATTGAGGACAGGCTTTTTTGTTCCGGGTTAAATACGCTTTAGGAGGAGGAAGAAGTAGTACCCGTAGCGGGCATGCTTTAATAATAGCGGGTACGAGCCTCCGTATGATACACCCTGTTAATTAATCTTATTAAGTAACAAGGCTGAGATGTATGACCTGAATATAAACAGGATTTGCGACTAGCACAACCGTTAATAATCTGAACTTTCCCCTCTTGCCCAAATCATTTCAAAGCCTTTTAAATCCGGGTAAATCAATACATATTCCATAAAATACATTTTCACAACTACCACATTAAACAAGAATATCGCAGTGGTGATATGTGCAGTATTCATGTAACTCCTTTTCAGGCCAGTAGTAAAGTCGAACAAAATACAAATACGGTAATTTATTTTATAATTTTGAATATCTTGCCGATATTGACTATACGGGTAATACCTCCCCGTATTTTCTTTTCAAATTAAATAATTGGCTCCTTTTCAAGGTGGAAATATTCCTCAGGCCTCATAATCAGGAAATCGTCACATGTCGGTTGATGCGATGTACAAAGAACAAAATTCACACAGTATTGATAATTCATGCGATAGTGTAGAAAATATTTCGGTAGTGAATAAGGTTATTTCTTCAATCAGCTCTGCAAGAACAGTTGAAGAAATAATCAGTAATTCTCTTGATTCCGTGACCGAAGGATTCGGCTGGAACTACGCTAGCTATTGGGCAGTAGATAGCAAAGATAATGTTTTGAAATTCTTGAAGGATTCGGGAAGCGTTAATGAAGAGTTTGAATCCGCAACCAAGACAACCATTTTTCATAAGGGTGAAGGGCTAAACGGTCGTGTTTGGGAAACTAAAGATTTTGTGTTTGTAGAAGATATATCTAAATTATCCGGTTTTCTGAGAGGCCCTTCTGCAGCGCGAGCAGGAATTAAATCAGCCATATCTTTTCCTGTTCTCATCTATGGAAAAGTAATTGGCACGATGGACTTTTTCACATCTGAAATTCGTCACCTTTCTGAAGAACGGTTGGAAACATTACGGAATGTAAGCAATTTAGTTTCTATGTCGCTTGATGCAATCAGAGCTGATGTTATACAGAACATGGTGGATAGCATTCCCGTCAACGTGATACTGGCAGATACCGATCATAAAATTGTCTATATTAATCCGGCATCCGAAAAGCAATTGAAAATAATGGAGCGTGTTCTTCCTGTAAAAGTAAATGAAATTGTTGGTTCCAGTATTGATATTTTTCATAAATTCCCTCAGAAACAACATGATATAATTAACGATCCTTTAAGTTTACCACATCGGGCACGTATTGAGATTGGTGAGGACACAATCAACTTACTTGTCACTGCAATTTATGACAAGGATGAAAATTACAAAGGCCCGATGGTTATCTGGTCTGTTATTACTGGTCAAGTTGAATTTGAACGTGATATTAAAAATGCTGTTGCTATTGTAGCAGAGGCAGCAACAGAAATGCATGCCACTTCGAAAACGATGGCATCGAATACTGAAGAAACTGCGAGGCAATCCAAAGTGGTGGCCACTGCTAGTAATGAAGTGACCAGAAATATCAAAACAGTTTCATCTGCTACAGAAAAACTTAGTACCTCAATTGCAGGAATTGCCCAGCATGTTCAAGATGCTTCAAAAATGAGTTCTGCGGCTGTTGAGCAAGCTGATTCCACTAATCTCACAATAAACGAACTAGGGCAGTCAAGTGATAAAATTGGACAGGTCGTCGAGGTCATTACATCCATTGCGCAACAAACAAATCTGCTGGCATTGAATGCAACCATTGAAGCGGCACGTGCTGGTGAATCAGGAAAAGGATTTGCTGTCGTCGCTAACGAGGTGAAAGAACTTGCTCGGCAAACTGCAAAAGCTACAGAAGAAATCAGCAAAAAAATCAACTCCATTCAATCGGCTACCAGTGTTGCAGTTACGGCTGTAGGGTTAATTAGTGATCGCATCAATGCTGTCAGTAATATAAACAACACAATTGCCAGTAGTATTGAAGAACAATTAAATGCAACGAATGAAATATCCCAGAACGCATTTGAAGCAGCTGAAAGTACTGTCGAAGTCGCCAGCAATATCGCATCAGTTTCGCAAGCGGCTAAGGAAGGTGGTTGTGGCGCTGCAGAGTTGATTAAAGTTTCTGAAGGATTGGCACAAGAATCAAATAAACTCGACACGATTACAAATGAATTCCTTGAAGGAATTAAAAATATGTAACCCCTGGTCCTGTGGTAATTTTAAGAATTTCATCAAGATCTCAAATATGATGAACTGACACAAAGAGAGCTTTCAATATTCCAATGTTCCGTTTTTTTCACTTGTGGAATATTTAAGGGAATCGCAGAATAATAATATCCAAACTCAGATTCTTTTATTTTTGTATTATAGTCAATCAAATCCTTTCAAGCAAAAATAGTGTAAATTATAATCTGAAATCCCAGCGCAAGAGACGCGCCGATTTTTAAATTTTCATCCCACCGGACAGGTCGATCTTCGCCGGGAATTTCATCTCCGGGAGTTGTCTCCGATTTGGGAAGCATCAGAACCCAAATCAGTATCAAAACAGGGATTGCTACAAAAACAATGCGGACCCAGGATAACGGGATCAATTCCACACTTTCCCGAACAAAATTTCCAAAATGATGCAACGGAGTCATTTGTTTTCTCCTTGCTGAAATCGTCGAGAATAGAGATATTGCAATTTTTCCTGTGGTTCAGGAGTAGTAAAAAAACTAACGATGATAATAACGGACATTGCAACGAGAAATGCCCAGATGGAAAAGTAAAGAAACGGATCAGGTATTTGAAAAAGCGGTTCAGTTCCAAGCATTTTATAAACAGCAGGTTGATTTAACGCATAAAGACTTACCGAGCAACAGATGCCCGAAAGAAATCCTGCAAATGCACCAATCCCGGTTGCCCGTTTCCAGAAAAGCCCTGTCATCAGGACAGCCAATGCAGGTCCTTGAAAGAAAGCCATCAAGGTTTGGAAGATTGCATAAATCCCAGATTGCAAAGTGGAAATGTAATGTGCAAAAAAGATTCCCCAGATCACAAGTAATATCGTCATGGTTCGGCCGATAAAAAGAAGCCGCTTATCGGAAGCATCCGGGTTAATAAATCGAGAATATAAATCATTAGTCACGATTGTTGCAGCCGAATTCAAATAAGAATCAATGCTTGACATCAAAGCTGCAATGAATGCAGCCAGAAATAAACCGCGCAATCCAACCGGTAATAATTCTGAAACGAGATGAGGAAAAGCCTGATCTCCATCTTCCAGATTCGGAAATTTTATCACAGCAATTAAAGCAGGAATCGTCACAATAATGGGAATGACACTTTTTAAAACTGCTCCCCAGATATAAGAAGCTTTTGCCTGAAATTCATTTTTTGCCCCTAATGATCTTTGAACAATTGCCTGATTTCCAATCCAGTAGGCTGGACTAAGAATAAACGCCAATCCAAACAGAATTCCCGGCCAAACAAAAGGAGAATTGCTGGACACCGGAACGACAAGCGATCTGTTCTGATCCGTGACTTCGTTTGAACTGGGATCTTCTTTTTGAACATCAGTTTGATTTTTGACAGCAATGAGGTCCAGTTCTTTTTTGAATTGTTGAATTCCACCAATTTGATAAATTCCGATGACCAGAATCATCAGGCAACCTGCAATCATGACTGTGCATTGAATGGCATCGGTGTAAACAACTGCAGCCAACCCACCAACGCTGGTATAAATCCCAACCAGAATGGCAGTCACCCAGATACAAATCATGGTATCCCAGTTCCAATCCGCATGGCCAAAAGTGGAAATACAATAATGAGACAGGCTCGAAAGGTCAATCATTCCCGAAACCATTTTTGCAGAAGCAAACAGCATGATTCCGATATTACAAGCCATGAACGCAAGCCAGCAACAAGCAAGAACAGTCCTGACGGAAACATTAAATCTTTTCTCCATGTATTCAGGAATGGTATAAATTCCTGTTCGATAGAAAAAAGGAATAAAAACAAATGCAGCGACAATCATAATCGGCACACAGCCGATCCACTCAAAATTGGCAGAAGCGATCCCATATTGATAGGTCGCCCCGCCAACTCCAATAATATCTGTACCACCAATATCCGTTGCGACTAAAGACATGCCAATAGCCCACCAGGGAAGACGACGACCACCCAGAAAAAAATCTTTCCCTGATTTCATTCCCCCGCTAAGGAAAAGGCCTATCCCCATTGTTGTGACGAGATAAATCGCAATAATGAGATAATCAATGGTACTTAGAGAAACTTTCATAACAATATTAAAGAATTCTTGTTTGAGAATGATTTGGCTGAGAACATCACTTAGACTGTGAGTCGAGAATTTATCAATGCATTAATCATGATGAAATCATTTAAAAATCACAAGCAACAGAAAACCGATTTTCCTACCGCAAATTAATTTAAGACAGAGACGTGAGATCAAACCAATGAATGACGAAATCAAAAACTGGAATAACCGATATGTGACGAATGACATGCCCTGGAATTCCGGGCTTCCTTCATTACAACTGGCTACCATCCTTAAAAAACATAACATTAATCCTTGCAGAGCTTTGGATTTAGGTTGTGGAACGGGTACAAACTCCCTGTTTCTTGCCAAAGAAGGCTTTGAAGTTACCGGGGTTGATTGTGCAGCGGAAGCGTTAATCATTGCTCAAAAAAGATCCGATGAAGAAGGGCAGCAAATTGATTTCATTGAAACAGATCTGAGTCAATGGAATCCACAGTCCGAACCGTTTGATTTCATCTTTGATCGAGGTTGTTTTCATTGTGTCCGAAAAACAGGTCTTGAAGGTTTTCTGAAAACGCTTGAAAACGTTTCCCAATCTGGCACATATTATCTTGTACTCACAGGCAATGCCAATGATCTCGAACAGGAACATGGACCACCCCAGCTAACAAAAGAGGAAATTAAAAATGATCTTGGTTCTTTGTTTGAGATTATTGACCTGCACGAATTTCATTTTGAAGATGCGGGCCATGTTCAAGGACCACTTGGTTGGTCAGCCTTAATGCGTCGGAAATAATTCCCGTTTACAATACATTTTAATGAGAAATTACGACTGAAGAATATAAAATACGGAAACAGATATGAATTATGAACAACATGACATTCAGTGGACATCAGAGAAAGTCTCTCGAATCTGGGATTATTATTCCTCGAATCAATCTTATAACAACCAGTACTTTGGCGCTCAGTCTGGACAATTTGTTGCAAAACTGATCCAGAAGAAAATTGGCTACCAGAACCTGAACCGCATTCTTGATTTCAGCTGTGGCCCCGGGGATATCATGGAGCAAAGCCTGAAATATTTAAAAGAACCCCAGGAACTTTATGGTATTGATTTTTCTGAAAACACAGTCAAAGTTGCGAACAATCGATTTGAAGGAAACCCCATTTTTAAAAATGTCACACTAGCCACAAAGCTTCCCAGTGATTTTGAAGACCAGTATTTTAACATGGTGATGGCGACCGAAGTAGTTGAACATTTGAATGACGAAGAACTTGATGGAATGCTTGAAGAATGCAACCGCCTTCTTCCTTCAGGAGGGTATATCTTCATCAGCACTCCAAATGATGAAGATTACGATGCCTGCAAGGTTCTCTGCCCGGATTGCGGATGCATGTTCCACCGCTGGCAACATCTAAGAACATGGACTCAACATTCCCTGAAACAGAAAATTGAAGAACATGGATTCTCGACCAATTTTGTTCAGCCGATTGCCTGGGCATCGCTTCTGAGAAAAATGGCAGTTGTTCTAAAACCGCTGCCTAAAACGGGATTGGTTTATATTGGACAAAAGAAGTAAAAAGGTGCAGATTAATATCACACATCTGTTATTTATCAAGCGGCCTGAAGGGAAACAGGTAGCTTTGAGTGCGTGCCTCTTTCATGACACTTCTAACACTGTTCACGACTTCAGGATTCATAGCAGCGACATCATTTGATTCACCAGGATCATTTGATAAATCATATAGTTCTATTTTTAAAGGAAATCGTTTTTTCTTAACAAGCATCTTCTGCCTGACAGCTTTCCATTTTCCCAT
>JAJRVU010000518.1 GCA_024277145.1 Planctomycetota bacterium | reverse complement strand
TGCACGCCAACGAGCGTGCCATTTGGAAATTGACACCGGACATTTAAAGCTCGAAAGAGCACTACGATTGCAATCACCGCGTGAAGTTTTTTTAATCTGTGGTTCTTTGTTACTTTCGTCAGGCACAGCACTGACCTGCATCTTTATTTTCTTAAGAAATCCCGGAAGTAACGAATTCCAGAGGGGCTTGTATCACTCTGGCTGATTACCGGAATCAGGATCGGGAGGCTCAATCGGTTCCAAATCAAGGTAACTCTCTGTCTGTTCGGGCAGCGGGCTTTTTTCTTCGTTGATATCGAAGTCAGAGATAATTTCCATTCTCTTGCGCGCAACTTCTTTATCAAATTCAGTCAATACTTTCAAAGCTTGATCGCGCGAGGTCACCAATCCGATAATCAGATATTGAACTATTGCAAGGGAGTAACAAATCCAACCGACCTTTCCCGGAATGATGGTTGCCATGATCGCAAAAACAGGAGATGACCGATTCAAATGCATACAAAGAAGACCTTTGACAAACGGTCGAACCTGAGGCTTTAAAGTTGTCCAGAATTTCTTACGAGTTAATTTTAGATGCGGCGGACCGGGATGAACAATCGCAAACAATTCCTGATCAGGCATGGATTCAATCACACCGATTGCAAGAAGGAGTCGCAATCCCGTAAAAAGCCAGTTACCAGGACCATTGAAATCCGGTAAACCACCCTCTCCCTGAGTTGCATTGAAATAAATATCAATAGCCTGTACGTACCCGAGGATTATGATTTCCATATTATGTGTTGCAAAGAATAGCAGAAGCGTGCCCCGAAACCATTGTTCGATATCTTTTTCAAATTCCTCTCCCAGTTCTTTCACCCGGAAGATTTTTTTAACCAGGAATCGGAAAAAAGGAACAGCAAAAATTCCGATCAGAAGACGTGCCAATGGCCTTGTCAGGGGGCGAAGAAGCAGACCGAGAGGCTTGGTCAACCATAACATAGCTCAATCCCCTTCCTGAAAAACCCAACCACAACAATCAAGAACGGATTAAGGCATTATTGAAAAACCCCAAATCCCATTGCATCAGCAGGCTTATGAAATACGATAAACGACCCTGAACCGGGCAGTATCGCGAAAACCCTGTTGTTTACCGTAACGAAATGAAAGCGGAAACGGATCCCGCTATTCTACTCTTTTTCCGTTTTTTCGGCTGTTTTCTTTGTTGTTGTTTTTTCGGTCGATTTTTCAGCTGTTTTTTTGGCTGTTTTTTTGGCTGCCTTCTTTTTTGCAGGAGCTTTTTTCTTTGCCGCTTTCTTTTCGGGAGTTTTTTTGGCTGCAGCTTTTTTGGTTGTTTTCTTCTTCGCAGCTTTCTTTTTTGCTGCCTTCTTTTTTGCTGCCTTCTTTTTTGTAGTCTTCTTGGTGCCCATTTTAGCTGCTTTTGCTTCGAGCCAGACGACCGCTTCGTCCATTGTTACCGATTCCACTTCATGATCTTTGGGAATGGTTGCATTGATTTTTCCATGCTTGACATATGGACCATAGCGACCATCAAAAATAGCAACCATTTCCTTATCCTCAGGATGCTCACCTATTTCACGAATCGGGGTAGGAGCCGATCTTCTTTTTGCCTGCTTGAGCATCTCAACAGCGGTATCCATATCGACATTCAAAACATCATATACTTTGCCTTCGTGCTCAAACGTTCCTTCTTTTCCGAAAGATTTATAAACCTTGTCATGCAAAACGTAAGGTCCGAACCGACCAATCCCTGCATTGACCACTTTATTAGTGACTGGATGATGACCAATTCTTCTGGGCAATGTGAGAAGCGACAACGCCTGATTCAGAGTAAGCTCGCTGTAATCATAGTTTTTTGGAATGCCGACACGTTTCGGTTTCGGGCCATCTTCAACAACTTCACCTAATTGAATGTAAGGTCCGAAAGGTCCATTCATCACAAAAACAGGCAGCCCTTCTTCCGGGTGCATTCCTAAAGATTGTGGACCTTTCTGTTTTTCTTCAATCAATTTTTCTGCCAGATCATTGGATAAATCAGCCGGGGCAATGCTGTCTGGAATCGAAGCTGTCAGATTTTCTTCGCCCTTCTTTTTCTCAAAATAAGGACCATATCTTCCAACACGAACAGACGCTTCAATACCGTCTATATTCAGGGTGCATGCTTTCCGAGGATCAATGGTTTCTTCGTGTTTTTTGACCTGCTCACTGATCCCTTCAGCGCCGGAATAAAATTTATTCAGGTAAGGAAGCCGTTCTGCATCTCCGGTGGCAATATCGTCAAGCGTCTGTTCCATCTTGGCAGTAAAATTGAGATCAACCAGATTAGGAAAATGTTCTTCCAGCAATCGGGAAACAGCCAATGCGGTGAAAGTCGGTATCAACTGGCTTCCCGCTTTTCGAACATACCCACGATCCTGAATGGTTCCAATAATACTTGCATATGTACTAGGTCGCCCCACACCTTCAGCTTCGAGTTTTCGAACAATAGAGGCTTCTGTATATCTGGCTGGGGGTTTGGTTTCATGAATAATTGCATCAAGTTCTTTACAGGAAATCTGATCGTTTTCATTCAACGGAGGGAGTGCAGATTCCTGATCGTCCAAAGCAGCTTCTGGATCATCATTTCCTTCAACGTAAGCCCTGAAAAAGCCAGGAAAATCAACATGTTTACCTGTCGAACGAAACTCACAATTTCCTGAAGTAATCGTCACCGACTGGAACGTGAGACGGGCTTCTGCCATCTGCGTTGCAACGGTTCTTTTCCAGATCATGGAATAAAGGCGATTCTGCTGACCGGTTAAATTCAGTTCCTCTGCGGTTTTCATTTCTGTACCGGCTGGACGGATGGCTTCGTGAGCTTCCTGTGCATTTTTTGATTTACTGCTGAATTGTCTTACGGTCGGATGGAGATAGTCTTTTCCGTAACGACCTTCAACACATTTCCTTGCAGCTGTGACTGCTTCTCCGGAAAGATTCACGCTATCAGTACGCATGTAAGTGATCAAACCATCTTCATACAACCGTTGTGCCACCCGCATGGTGTCTCTGGCTGTCATTCCGAGTTTTCGGTTAGCTTCCTGTTGCAATGTACTTGTTGTGAATGGTGCAGATGGGTTTCTTTTTTGTGCTTTTTTCTCAACTTTGGTAACAGTCCAATCTTTCTTCAAAAGATCAGCCTGTATTTTCTTTGCTTCCTCTTCTTTTAAGAGAAGAACCTTCGATCCTTCTTTCAGCTTTCCTGTTGATTCATCAAAATCTTTTCCTGTTGCAAGCCTTTTTCCATCAACAGTGATTAACTGAGAATCAAATGAAGTCTGGTTCCCAGTTTTCGCTCCCAGGACTGCTTTTAAATCCCAGTAGGTACCACTTCTAAAAGCTAGACGTTCAAGTTCTCGTAAAACAATCACACGAACAGCCACAGACTGAACTCGTCCTGCAGAAAGTCCACGAGCAATTTTTTTCCAAAGCAGCGGGCTTAAAGTGTAGCCATATAGTCTGTCGAGAACCCGTCGAGTCTCTTGTGCAGCAACGAGATCAAGGTCCAGTTCCCGTGGATTTTCAATCGCTTCAAGAATCGCTTTTTTAGTGATTTCCGAAAAGACCATTCTCTTGACAGGAACCTTAGGCTTAAGGACTTCAGTCAAATGCCAGCCAATGCTTTCCCCTTCGCGGTCTTCATCTGTTGCCAGAATCAATTGTTCACTATTTTTAAGAGCCTCTTTCAATTCCTTGACAAGCTTCTTTTTCGTTTTGGGAATGACATAAAGAGGATCAAAGTCTTCTTCTGTGTTCACACCAAGCGATGCCCACGATTTTTTTTCTTTTTTAATCTGCGCAGGGATTTCCGAAGCATTTGCAGGTAAATCCCGAATATGCCCCATACTGGCCATGACGTGGTAATCTTTTCCAAGATATCCACTGATTTTGCGAGCTTTTGCAGGTGATTCCACAATCACCAGCGCTTTGATTTTTTTCGCTGCCACGAATTATTCCTTATGAGTAGGCTTCATTTTTGGAAATGGATAAACTATCTTTCCTATATCTGTCAAGAGAGTCAGTGAAATCTGTATTATTGGACTGTGAGAGGTGATTGAGGCCGTTTTAGCCTGTTTATCAGCGATTATCCTGCTTTTGGACAAGCGATAAGCTAAACCCGAACAAACAATGTAACCTTATACACTGTAAACACTTACAGATTTTAGACGCTATTTGGAAACAATTCAGATGATTTTGGCAGGGGCAATGGTTGAGCGACCCTTCTGCCACTATAATCTCCATAAAATTACAAGAAATATTGTCCTTGAACTCCGGTAAACTAGCTAGTGACACTGTAAAACAAGCTTTTCATTGATTTTTCAAAGAGTTTTTGGACTGAAGACGTATAAATATTAAACCAATAACCTTGCCACACACAAATTGGCTGTTTTTAAAGTTAATACTTGAACCTTTAAAGCAGCTTGTGATTGAAGGAATACCCTATGAAATCGCCATTTGCGATCTTTCGAAAAAACCAGAAAACCATGACCGTCATTTTAGTTGTTTTGGCCATGTTTGCATTTGTTGTTCTGGGAGTTATCAGCGACAGTATGCAAAACGGGATGTCAAGTTCAGCCTTGATCTTCATTGCTGTTCTGATTGGTGCTGCAGTTTTCTGGATCATGGGGCTTAAAGCAAAAAAATCTCAGGAATATGCAATCACGGGAGCCATTCTCACAGGAGCGGTTGGTCTGGTTTTTGCAACATTCACAGCACCAGCACCAGCTGTGCAAACAACCTTTGGTTCTCTTTCTGACGGTGATCTAAGAAATTTAGTCAGTGACCGATCCACTGCAAACCAATTTATCAGCATGGCACATGCAGAAACGGTTCAAGGCCGCTTCTCTCGACCTCCCGTCTTTAACTATGGGATGAATACCATTCAACAAGATGTTGCCTTGGGTTACCTCTTTCGACATGAAGCAGAGAAGAACGGAATTGAAGTCACAGAAGAATCCGTGAACAATTTCATTAATGGGTTCACGCAAGACAAACTGACAAATGAAAAATTCAAAGAGATTCGCAAGAAGCTTCAAATCAGTGAAACCCGACTTTATAAAATTCTTGCAGCTGAAATGAAATCGGGGATGGCATTCAGTTTATTACAACCGCGTAACACATTCACGCCGGAAGAATATTGGAAACTGTATCGCCAGAATAATATTACAGAGCAAATTGAAATGGCGACCCTTCCAATTGAAGAGTTTGCAAAAGAAGTTCCAGAGCCAACAGAAGAGGAACTGAATTCTTTCTTCAATACATACAAAACAAGATTCCAAGTCAGTCCTGACAAGCCCGGATTCCTGATTCCCCCTAAATGGGAAATCGGTTACATGGAAATTAACTATGAAAAAGCGGAAGAAGAAATTGCAGAAGTCACCGAAGATGACATAGAAGTTTATTATAAAGAAAATAAAGAAATTTATCGTTCTATCGATATCCCGGAAAAACAATCTCCCCAAAGCACGGTTCCCCCTAATGGACCAGAGCTTCCTGTTGTTCCTAAAAAAGAGGGTGAAGACAAACCTCTCACCCCAACATTAAAAGAAGACAAAAAACCTGCTAAAAAAGCAAAACCAGATAAAACAAAAACTGAAAAGCCGAAAACAGAGAAACCGGTCAAAGAGACTAAAAAAGAAACAGGGAAGAAAAAAACGGAAAAACCGAAAGCAAAACCTGAAGAAAAACCAGTAAAAAAAGAGGCTGATAAAAAAGAAAGCCCCAAGAAAAAAGAAGAAAAGAAAACTTCTTCAACGGGAACTGATGCAAACAACCCTGTGTTCGCAACAACAGAAGACTCGCTTCTTGCTTTAGCGGATGATAAAAAGCCTGCTTCTGAAAAGAAAAAGGAAGAACCTAAAAAAGTAGCCCCTAAAAAAGAAACTCCTGCAAAAGAAAAGAAAAATACGGAAGAAAAACCGAAAGCAAAAAAAGAAACAAGCGAAAAGGCTCCCCCTTCTCCTATCAAGAAAACGACTGAAGAGAAAAAAACAGACTCGGATAAACCAAAGCAGGATAAAGAAGAGAAAAAAACGAAAACGCCTGTCCCCAAATACAGGCCACTTGATAACGATCTGAAAGAAGAGATCAAAGACGAAATCCGAAAAGAACGAACAGAAAAAATCCTTGCAGAAAAGTCTGCAATGGCATTAAACCAAATGCGTTTGATGAAAGACAATCTCCTGGATATCGATATTGAAGAATCTTTTACAGATGAAGAAAAAGAACTTAAAGATAAAGAAAAAAAGAAGCTTATTGAAGAAAAACTAAAACCACTGATTGAAGATATCAATTCAGAACTGAAAAAGTTCGCTGAAAAAAACAACATGGAGTATGTTGTCACCAAACCTCTTTCATATCAGGAATTGATTGATGAAGAAAAGAATCCATTCGGACGTGCAGTCACTCCCCTTTCCCAGAACTTCGGCAGGAACCGAACATCACTTATTGATGTCATGAATTCATCCCAGATCCTCGTTCCAACTGAAGGGGAAATCCCAAGTAACAATCATCGTATCGTTTATTGGAAAATCCGGGATATTGCTTCACGTGTTCCTGAAGATCTTTCAGAAGATGGACTCAAGGAAACTGTTATTAAATCGTACAAGGAATTCAAGGCTTTAGATCTTGCAAAAACAAGAGCAGAAGAATTACAACAGTTGGTCACCAACAGTAAGAAATCTTTACTGGAAGCTCTCGGGGAACAAACCATCTCCACCAAAGAAGGTTCACCCAAGCTCTCTTTACTTGAATCTCAAAACTTCAGTTGGACCAGTTTTCCTTCAACTCCGCGATTGAACATGTTTGAGCCTCCTCCACTACCAAAAATCAGCCCGATCACTGGTTTTGATTTTGTTGACAATGAGATTATGAAAACTCTCTTTGAAAAACTGAAACCGGGAGAAACAGGAATTGTCAAAGATGCAGGAAGCACAGCTTATTACGTGGTGCAACCAAAAAACCGAAAACCATCGAGTGAAGGCGAGATAGAAGCGGTCCGTTCTAATTTCCTGACTTCCAACATGTTTTTCAGGTTCTCACCTTACAGTTCCGTTTTCCGCAATATTGCCATGAGTGGGAATGCTGCTTTTGCCAAGAACCTGAGAGAAAAATACAACATGCAATTTTCAGTAACAAAAGAACCTGATCAGGAGTAAAGCGGGACTGTCCCCCCATTTTTAGATGGGTTCACAACTGTACGGTTCTTTACTGTACTGATGATGAACTTGGGCTGATTGTAACATTGAGATGAGACGGATTGAAAATTTCTGTCCGAAAAAAGAAATCTCCTTGCAAAGAGGTTGAGTCATACGTCAGGATATGTTGGCTCACCCTTGAATTTTATAAAAAAGTATGGAACTATATCACCCTGTCTGGTCCTTAGCATTGGAAGAATCCTATTAGGTTCATTCATTGCCCTGCCTGGAATCAACATAAAAGCTGCTATTCACCACATGAATGCTTACTGAATGTCTGAATGCTGAAAACAGCTTGAAGTACCATTCGGATTATGGCTGCAGTTTAAAAATACCAACCTGTAAAAACGACATGAAAGGTTCAACGTGACAAAAAAAGGAAATCAATCATCATCGGATTCCTCCGATATCATGATCGAAGCCTGCGGTTTAAGTAAATTATACGGCCCGTTTGTTGCCTGTCAGGATGTCTCTTTCAAAGTTCCCAAAGGACAGGTAGCTGCATTTCTAGGACCTAACGGTGCTGGTAAATCAACCACAATGAAAATGCTCACAGGCTTTCTTGCACCAACAGCAGGAACAGCTTCCATAGGCGGTCATCCTGTTTCGTTAGAAAGAATTGAAGCAAGCAAGTTGCTTGGGTACCTTCCTGAAAACGGACCACTCTATAATGAGATGACTCCTTACTCCCTGTTGCGATACATGGGACAGGCTCGCGGATTGGGAAAACAACTTTTAAAAACACGTCTTGAATACGTGGCTGAAAAATGTTCGCTTGAATCGGTCTGGCAAAAAGGAATTTCCAAACTGTCACGAGGTTACCGCCAGCGAGTCGGAATGGCTCAAGCATTACTGCATGATCCGCAAGTCCTCATCCTGGATGAACCAACAAGCGGACTGGATCCGAATCAGGTTCATGATGTCAGGGATTTGATCCGAAGCCTTGCAGAAACAAAAACGATTTTACTTTCCACACATATCCTTCAGGAAGTGCAGGCAGTCTGCAATCGGGTGATCCTGATCCATGAAGGAAGACTGGTTTTTGATGACACTGTTGAAAAAATGGGAAAATCAGGATCAGATATTGAAAATAAATTCCGTGAATTAACAATCGGAAAAGCAGGCTGATCAATTCATCTTTGTTCAAGCCTGTCTTGTTGACAGTCCTGAGAACCGTTCTGAATTTTAATAAACAAATGCAGAATCAAGTTCGTTTCAGGATCAGTTCTATTTAACCACAATCATTTTTTTATAGTCGGGGAGAATTACAGAATGTTGCGAGGACATGCCATCTTAGCTGTTTTTCGACGCAATGTTGCCAGCTATTTCTCTGGAGTCATTGGTTACTTATTTATCATGGCTTTTGTGATCTCAGGATCTTTTCTGGCCTTTAGTCCACTTTTTTTCACCAATAACCTGGCAACGCTGGATCAGTTAAGCAATCAATTTCCGTATCTGCTGCTGTTAATTATTCCTGCTATCACAATGAGTGCCTGGGCTGATGAGAAAAAAACAGGAACCGATGAGTTGCTGTTCACACTCCCTGCGACCGATTTTGAAATCCTGCTAGGAAAATATTTATCGGTATTGATGGTTTACACCATTACGCTCCTTTTTTCCTTAACGCACGCAATTGTTCTTTCCTATATTGGCAACCCTGATTGGGGAGTTCTTTTCACCACCTATTTAGGGTACTGGCTTGCAGGGGCTGCGTTATTGAGTGCAGGGATGTTTGCATCCGTCCTGACAAACAGTGCAACGGTGGCGTTTGTTCTTGGAATTTCCATTTGTGCCATCCCGGTATTTTTATCTTCCTTATCTTTCGGCAACTCGTTTCTTCAAAGTCTCAGCCTCAAAGAACAACTGAAAGATTTCAGCCTCGGAATGGTTCCCATTTCCAGCGTACTCTATTTTGTTTCACTTACCATTTTAATGTTGTACCTCAACTTTGTAATGATCAGCAAAAGACACTGGAGTTCAGGTCAGCAAACAAAAATGGGGCTGCAATTTGTAATCCGAACAATCATGATTGCGTTTGCTTTAATCGCCTTGAATTACACAGCATCCACTGCTTCAGTCAATTTGGACTTCACAGCAGAAAAAGTTTACAGCCTTTCAAAAACAACAAGAACACTTCTCAAAGAAATTTCGAGTGAACGACCGGTAGATATCCAGGTCTTCATTTCAACCGAAGTTCCCAGGGAATATGTATCAACCCGAAAAAACCTGATTGGCCTGTTAAGACAATACAACCAACTTGGCGGAAGCCGGGTCACTGTTCGTTTTGTTGATGTCGAACCTTCCAGCAAACAGGAAGATGAAGCAAGAACTCTTGGAATTATCCCGCTTCGTGTGACAACAGAACGTGATGGCCGTCGGACAGAACAGGAAATCGTTTTGGGAACAGTGATCAACAGCAGTTTTGATCAGGTTGTCATTCCTTCCTTTGGTATCGGAAGCCCGCTGGAATATGAATTAACCCGTTCCATCAGAACTGTCTCTAACGAAGACCGTCTGACCGTGGGGATTTTAACAACTGATGCAGAAGTGATGAGTCCTTCCCGATCCTGGCTTATCGTTAATGAATTAAAACAACAATACAAAGTGGTTCAGGTCTCTGCAGAAGAACCAATCAAAGAAGATGCGTATGATGTTCTGATTGCAGCCATGCCTTCTTCCTTAACCCAACCGCAGATGATGAACTTTGTGAATTATGTCAAAGCGGGAAAACCAGTCTTGGTTTTTGATGACCCATACCCGTGGATTT
>JAJRVU010000517.1 GCA_024277145.1 Planctomycetota bacterium | reverse complement strand
GTTCCTCCTCGAACCGTCAATCGAGATATGATGAGACAGTTTTTCAGGCGATCATTTGGTAAAAACCGTCCCTGGAATGAAGTTGTTTACGACCTCATCAGCGCAAAAGGAAAATGGGACGGAGATGGCGCAACAAATTATCTGCTCGCGCAAATGTCAATGCGTGGAGATATGGGAGTTCAGGCAACATCCAGGACGGCTCAACTATTTTTAGGAGTTCAGCTGCAATGCACCCAATGTCATGATCATCCTTTTAATGATTGGGAACAGAATCAATTCTGGGAACTGAATAGTTTTTTCAGGCAGACAAGAACTGAACGAAAAAGAAAATATGACCCAAAATCTGGTCGAATGGTGACAGATTATTGGGAATTGCGATCACGAAATGCTGCTGAGTTTGTGAAATATGAAAATCGAAAAGGAGAAATGCTTGCAGTCCCTCCCATATTCAAGGGACATGAAATTTCTGCTTCAAATGACACTGATCGTCGAGTGGAGTTAGCAAAATTAATCTCGAATAAAGAGAAATCGTATCTTGCTAAAGCGATGGTTAATCGAATGTGGGCACACTTTTTTGGTTATGGGTTTGTGAATCCTATTGATGATATCGGACCACATAATCAGCCAACACATCCTGAAATCCTGGACAAGTTGAGCGAAGAATTTGAAAAAAACAATTTTGATTTAAAACAATTGATTCGGTGGATTTGTAATTGTGAAGCGTACCAGTTAACCAGCCAGTTCGGCAAAAAAAACCGGGATGACGACCCTGATCAGGGAGAGTCTCCCATGTTCAGCAGGATGTATGTAAAAATGATGGAAGCTGAACAACTATATGATTCCCTCATTATCGCAACAAATGCTCATCAATCAGGAAAAAGTGACTGGGCCAACGCAGAAACACAGCGACAAGAATGGATGAGGCAATTCATCTTAGCTTTTGGGACAGATGAAAATGATGAAAGCACAATTTTTAATGGAACAATTCCGCAAGCATTGATGATGATGAACGGACCGTTAATCAAAAAAGCGATCAGTGCAGAAAGTGGGAGTTACCTTAACCAGATTTTAACACAAAAAAGAAAAGATAAAGATCGAATCCGTGTTCTGTTTTTAGCGACATTAAATCGAAAGCCCACTGGCAAAGAAATTAAAAACGCACGCAGCCTGATCAGTTCCTATCCGACTCTAATCGAAGGATATCAAGACCTGTTCTGGGCATTATTAAATTCCAATGAGTTTATTATTAATCATTAGAGCAAATTAACAAACTCGAAAGAAGAGTAGGCTCTGCTTTGCAGACCAAGGATCAGGATAACACTTTTCAATTTCGGTCTGCATAGCAGACCCTACAGTCACACATAAATTAAGGCCGGGATATGTCAAAAATGAATAAACAGAAAAACAATGTTTCCCGAAGAAAGTTCCTTCAACATTCAGCCAGCGCCGCTGCAACGGTACCTCTGTTTAATTTTCTAACTCATCTGGATGCCAATGCAGCTTCGGTTCGTAAGAAACAAAAAGCCTGTATTCTTGTTTGGTTGAATGGTGCTGCACCAACCATTGATATGTGGGATTTAAAGCCGGGCTCTTCAAACGCAGGAGAATTCAAACCGATCTCCACAAAAGGAGATTTCCAGATTTGTGAACATCTCCCTAAACTTGCAAAACAGGCTGACAATTTTTCACTGATTCGTTCCATGAATACACGATAAGCAGACCATAACCGAGGTCGATACTATTTACATACCAGTTTTGTTCCAAGTGGTTCGGTTGATTACCCCGTTTTTGGCTCGATGGTCAGTAAAGACATTGGCTCGAAAAGATCTCATCTTGAAATCCCTTCGTTTATTTCTATTGATGGGAATATTGGAGGAGCCGGTTTTCTGGGGATGGCTCATTCACAATTTGTAATCAATAACAGGGGACAGATCCAGAATTCTGCAATGGGAGATATTGAACCACAAAGATTGCAAAAACGTTTAAAAATGTTAGGCGTCGTTGAGTCTCGGTTCATCAAATCAAAAAGAGGAATCGCAGGGCAAGCCCATAAAGATATTTACACCAATGCAGTCAACCTGATGACCTCTTCTCAATTAAAAGTATTCCAGATGGATGATGAACCGGAAACTGTCAAATCAGAATATGGAGAGACCAATCTCGGTAGAGGATTGCTGATTGCTCGCAGGCTGGCACAACTCGGAGTCCCCTTTATTGAAGTGGTGATGAATGGATGGGATTTGCATGCAAACTTGTTTAACACCGCAAAAGATCAAATGCTTCCCACCGTTGATCAGGCAATGTCAGCTTTGTTTGCTGATTTAAAGAGCAAGGGAATGCTTGATAGCACAGCTGTTGTCTGCATGGGAGAATTTGGAAGAACTCCACGAATTAACGGAAATACTGGAAGAGATCACTGGGCAAAAAGCTGGTCCGTCATGCTGGGAGGCTGTGGCATGACTTCTGGTATAGCTGTCGGAGAAACGAATTCTGATGGAACCGAAGTGATCGGGGAAAGCCATTTACCCGGTGATGTCTGGGCAACTGTAGCAAAAGCAATTGGACTCCCTGACAAAGATTACCAATCCCGCAGAGGTCAACAAGTGAGGTTCCTGAATGGGGGAACTCCCATTTCCGAACTGATTTAGAACAACACCGACTACAATCGATTCTTTTTTGTATGCCGATTAATTGCCTTGGCTTTTCGCTCCACTTTTTGCAACAGTGTCCAATCACTGGCGGAAGGTCGATGTCCGAAATACTCTTTAATAAATCGGTAACGATCCGTTTTGGTCGCAAGGAAAGAAGAGTATCTCAGTTGCGCAAGATCTTTAATGATCCATCTTTTGGGAAGTTTCTGGTAAGACTGCACACGCCCCAGATCAATCAGGTAGAGAGGTTGTTCTGCTTTCTCACCATCAACCGGTTTTAAAAAATGAGTCAGGTAATAATCCTGATGATGAAAACCGGATTCGTGCATTTTTCGCGTCATGCTTCCAATCGTTTTAATGAATTCTTTTTTTGTTTTGTGGTTAGTCAGTTGATCATTCGCTAACTCATTTTCCATCCAGTGAGAAAGTTTCTCGCAACCTTCAATCGCAAGCGAAATTACAAACGAAGAGGTACCAGATTCCCCCATTGCAACGGGTATCATGGAAGGGATGCCCAGATCGTAAAATTGGATCATCGCATTCCATTCATTTTTTGCCCCCAAAATTGGACGGGTCAGACGAAAAAGAGGCTTGATGTATTCTTTTATTGGGGATGCGGTATGACGTTTCAGGTAAAAAGCTAATTTCTGATTACCAGCTGCCATAAATTCAATTCGTTGAGTGGTTCTTTGTTTCAGAAGATTCTTTGCAACTTTGCCTCCCTGATAATTCATGAAATCTTCAAACCGAATCAAGCCATTTTCATGCATGATCTCTTTGTATTCAGTATTGAAGGTAACTCGACCCTGATCGGTTTTTTCAAACACGAGATTTTTCATTCAAAATCTCCTCAAACATTTCAAGCGTCTGTTTTGCATTTCTATCAATGGTCATATCTTGAGCCAGTTGCACACAATGATCCGACATCATTTTTCGATCATCTTTATTTAGCGAGAAATAATGATCAAAGGAATTTTTCATTTCCTCTACCGAAGACATCTCTTTGATAAGATAACCGTTCTTTCTTTCCTGAATGATGTCCATTCCACCACTTGTTTTTGTTGTGATGACCGGAAGTCCGCAAGCCATTGCTTCCAGATTAACATTCGGAAAAGGTTCATAAGCTGTCGGAAGAAGAAAAAGGTCACCTGCACCATAAAAATGGGCGATATCATTTCTCCTGCCGAGAAAATGTACTTGATTACAGATTTTAAGATCTTTTGACAGTTTACGAAACTTGGCTACAGGACCATTCCCCAGAACAGCCAGTTTTAAATGAGGTACCTGACTTTCCGAAATTGATTTCAGAATATATTGAAGCCCTTTTCCTTCAAAATCCATGGAAGCAAAAATGAGGAGACAATCACTATCGTCAACTCCTAGTTCATCCCGGATTTCTTTTCGATATTTTTTCATCCCCGGATGAAAGGCGGTGGAGTCCACACCATTATAGATCGTTCTGATTTTCTCTTCAGGAATCCCGTAATTTTCGATCACCAGTTTTCTATCAAGTTGTGATTGCGTGACAATTTTCCGAACGGTTGGCGAGCTATAAATTTCTCTTTCAAGTCCGATCATCGTTCGATGTCTCGGGTTCCATCGTTGAAGCTGATAAGAAACCGGATTACCATACCGGATTTTTATCCAGTGAGATTGAATTCGTTCAGTCACGCGAACTGCATCAACTCCAAAAACTCTTCCAATGCCGTATACGATATCAAACTGATTATTTTTCGCAATTTCCCCACTGTTGACTGCAAACGATTGGTTGTTGGTCCATGAGGTCAGGCGGTTTACAGGAACAGGAAAAAAAGGAACTTCATCCTTCATTTCTTCATCGATAGTTTCGCCAATAATGGAAACGTCATGCCCCCATGAAATTAATTTTCTGGCAAGGTTGACGCAATATCGTTCTGATCCGCCATGACGGAGCGAGTATCTTCTTTTGATTAAGGCAATTTTCATGGCTATTGACTACTAAAATGCTGAGTAAAAATAAAAAGCTGAGAAAAAAATCTAAATGGAAACCAGCTTTCTCAAACAAATGCCTCACGATGCAATTTCTTTTTTACTTGTCGGATTGAGAACCGAGATCACATTCTGAAAAACTCGTTGTACGGATAAATCCTGCATGCAGCGATGATGCTTAAGTGGGCAAACTCTTTCCTGACAAGGGCCACAGTCAACTTCATGCTGTATGTGAATCGCTTTGTCGTAATAGGTTTCGCTCCAGGCAATGTGTGTTGGTCCAAATATTGTAATCACGGGAACTTGAAACGGTTGTGCGAAATGTCGCGGACCGGAATCGGTACTGACAAGTAATTCACTTGATTGAACGGCTGCCTTGGTTAAGCCAATGCTCAGCGGAAATTCTGCCATCGAAATAACATTCGGGTGATTCGCTTGCTTGCAAATTGCTTTGGCTTCTTCTCGTTCGGAAGGTCCACATACAACGAGAACAGTTCGGTTACATTCCGTAGCAATCAAAGATGCAAGCCTGCCGAATTTTTCAGAAGACCAATGTTTTGCTGCCCCGAATGCTCCGCCGGGATTGATACAGACATAAGGTTTGTCCTGCAAATGATGGCTTTGTGTTTTCCAGAAATTTTTGAGTTGTTCACGATCTTCCGGGAGAACTGCCAACTCAGTTTTTCTTGAAATTTTAGTGCAATTCAGCTGGAGTGCAATTCTGTTATATTCATCAATGACGGGATTTGGAGTTGATTTTGAAAAGGAAATCAGGGAATCGGTTAATAAGAAATTCCGACCATCCCTTGCAAAACCGACTCGCCTTTTTGCTCCTGAACACCAGCCAAGAAATCCGCTTCGCATAGAATTCGGAAAGAGGATTGCCAGATCAAATTTTTCTTTTCGCAGTTTCCAAATGATTGGAATGCCTTTTTGTCGGAAGTTCTTTCCTTTCGGCGAATGAGCAATCACCTTGTCTATCGTATCGAGACCTGCAATGACATCCTTAACATAAGGACGCATGACCCCGGTAATTTCTGCATGGGGATATTTTTTTCGAAGCGACCTGAGAGCAGGTGTTGCCATCACAACATCACCTATCCAGTTTGGCAGAAACACAGCAATTTTCATCCAGCTTTCCGATCAGTCATATTGAAGTTATTCCCGGGTGCCATTACGTTATTACTCTTGATTGGATTTTCAATTTCTTCCGTGCTTTGAATCCGATCAATGACAGAAGTACTTGAGAGTCCTTCGATTATCCCCAAAGCTTTCACGGAACCTCCATAAGATTCCACATATTCCCAGCCAACAATTTCTTCTTTCCCGTAGGTTCCCCCTTTGACAAGAAGGTCAGGTCGAATTTGTTCTAAAGCTGCATGAGGTGTTTCTTCTGAGAAGACAAGCACATAGTCAATCGCTTCCAAAGCAGCAAGCATCCTGGCTCTTTCGTCTTCAGAAAAGACCGGACGGTTTGGTGCTTTATTCAGTTTTTTAACCGATGAATCACTGTTCACAGCCACCACAAGACAATCTCCTTCATCAGCTGCCTGTTGAAGATAACTAACATGCCCCCAATGCAATACATCGAAGCAACCATTTGTGAAGACGATTTTTTGTCCCAGGTTTCTTCTCGCCTGCATGTGATGTGAAATCGTTTCGAGGGAACTGATTTTATCATCGATTGATCGACCAGCAGTTAATAGATCTGCCAATATTTCTTCGCGTGAAATAATCACAACGCCGATTTGTTCCACTTCAAGTCCACCTGCAATATTTGCAAGCTTCGCAAGATCAGGCGGATTAACACCAGCTGCAACCGCGACCCCTATCATCGCAAGAACCATATCCCCTGCACCAGTAATGTCGTAAACTTCTCGTTTGCGTGTGGGGTACATGTTTGCTGAGCCATCTTTCATGACCAACGCAATCCCATCGCTGTCTAATGTGACAAACGCATATTCCAAATCCAGTTTTTCACACAGTTTTCTACCTGCCTGAAAAGCCATCTCTTCGGATTCCACTTCCTGACCCGTTGCACGAGAAGTTTCCAACCGATTCGGCGTGATTGCAGTTGCTCCCCGATAATGTTGACAATCTCCTGTTGAAGCAGGATCAACAATCACCGGAATGCCAGCGTTTCGAGCAGCTTGAATTGTTGCTTTTAAAACTTTTGGAGTACAAACCCCTTTTGCGTAATCAGAAATCAGGACTGCCTGATAATTTTCAATGGTTGATTTGATTTTCTGGATAAATTGTTCTTCAACCGTTCCGCTAATTGGTGTTCTGACTTCACGATCAACTCGTAACATCTGGTGAGGATGACGATGTTGAGCCCGGCCGATGTATCGTTCCTTGACGGTTGTCGGTCGGGAAGAATCTTTTTCTAAAAGTGAACAATCCACGCCCGCTTTTTCGAGATGTTCAATCATCTGATTTGCATCTATATCATCGCCAACAACTCCTGCCATCGTCACTTCTGCTTCCAATCCGCGAAGCAGATTCGCCACGTTCGCAGCTCCACCCAATCGAACTTCCTGTCTTTCTTCATGAAGAAGAATCACAGGTGCTTCCTGGCTGATCCGTTCTGCATTTCCCCAAATGTATCGATCCAGAATCAGATCACCCAGTACTAATAACCTGGGGTGCTCTAATTTCTGGACAATGTCGATTAAGTGGTACGACATCGAATTATTCTTCCTTGAATACGAATTATGAATGAGTTGATAATTTAAGTGAAGGCAGGTTTTAAAAAGCTTGAAAACCTGTAAAACAAGAGCGGGATAATCGTTTTTTTCCTGATTTGAGTCAATCCCGATGTAGTGCTCTTTCGAGCTTTAAATGTCCTGTGTCAATTTCCAATAGGCCCGCTCGTTGGCGTGCAGTTGAAACTGAACATCGGGACTTTTATCGGTAGTTGGACTAGGTAGTTGCACCAGACAGGGTGAATCGTTCTTAAAAACAGCGAAAACAGGAAACAATCTGGAGAAATAGATTACGGTTTTATAGGCTTTTATGGTTCAACAGGCGACTTTTCCAGTCGAATCCATGGGCGGAATTTATCAAGCGTTTTCTTCCCGATTCCATTGATTTTGGTCAGGTCTTCAATTTCCTGAAACGAGCCATTTTTTTCACGGTAGTCAACAATTTTCCGGGCAAGGGTTTCTCCAACCCCTTCGAGTTGAACCCATTCAATCCATGATGCCTGATTGATTTCAAGCTGATACTGAATTTGAATGCCGGATTCACGATCAATTTCGATCGTCTCCATGCCTGTGCCGGAAAGATAAATCCATCGACCGATTAATAAAATCAGGAAGAAGAAAACAAGAACACCGAGAATTATGCGATCAGACCGAAGAAAAGCAGGAACTCTCTTCACTTCCTCTTCTGGTTCAGCGTCCTGATTATCTTGCTCAGGTGATGACATTCGGTATTCAATTAAAACCTTGAGAGGTTGCAAAAAATCGAAGTTGGTCTAATAAGCTCCAAACTACATACGCGGTTAACACATTTTAATATGACGCGCGGTCTGCACAGCAGACCCTACTAGTCCAACTACAGATAAATGTCCCTTAGCTCGTATTGACCTGCACGCCAACGAGCGTGCCATCTGGAAATTACTACCGGACATTTAAAGCTCGAAAGAGCACTACTTGAAATAGTACACCCGCTTCTGCCCTATTTCTTCGGTTTGGATGCTTTATGTTTTTTTGCAGGGCTGTCATAAAGGATCAGAGTAATGCTGTCCCCTTTATTAATCATGGAACCCGGCTTAGGAGATTGTTGTTCCACACGATAGACTAATTTTTTACTGGTAGCGACACTACCACGTTTAAATTTAGGTTCGAAACCCTGTTTTATAATTTGTGCTTCAGCTTCTTTGAATTTCAGGCCTATCAATGATGGAACTTTAGTCAGCTTAACCTCATGGCGAGCAGCTTTTTTCAGATTTCTACCGCGGAGATCGCTCCGTTCATCATGGGAACCATCCACATATTTTCTTTGCTTTTCAGGTTTCCGTTTGATATTTTCCCGTTTATAACCTATCAGTCTAGGATTAAATGGATCTCCTTTGAACCATTTTCCAATAAGCCCACGTTTTTTATTCACCTTAATTTCTTTGAATGCATAAACAGTTTCCGTTGTTCCTGTTTGATCCGTCAACATAACTCCTGAAGGAAGGTACGTTCTTCTATCCAGATAAACAAAGGCTTCCTTCCAGTTCACAGCATCTTTTTTCATTCTCGGCAGAACATAGAGTCGGTGATATTTTTCAGTCGTACTCATTAACTTCATCTTGTAGCGTTTTTTGGCTTTTTCAGGAGGCATTCCAAACAGAAAAGGAAGTGGACCATCCATAATGTTTTCACCTTGGGCCTCAGTCGGAATCGGAGCGACAGAAATAAAATTTTCTTCATCATCAATTCCGAGAATTTGTTTTCCGTCACAAATCCAGCGTTCTGCTTTCTGAGTTTTTATTTCATATGTCACGCCATCTTTGGTCATTTCTTTTTTGTTTGTTTTGTAAGGAGTCAGATCTATACGTCCTTTGTCCGGGCTTTCATAAAGGAATTTTCCTGTGCAATATTTCACGGTCTTAAAAGTCGATTCATAAACATACCGAGTATGTTTACCTTCAAGCCGTTCAATTCCTTTGGAAGCGGATGACCATTCTTCAAGAATACGATCCAGTTCCCGTTCTGCTTTATCGGGTCTCTTGTTCAGCGCTCGTCTGGTACGAGGCCGTTTGATTTTTCTGGACTGTTGAGCATCGGAGTTATTGGTGAAAATAATGATTGAATAAAAACTCACCAAGCAGATGATAGTTATTTTGAGCGTCCTGCTCATAGGTGGCCATCCTTGTATTGAATATAGATTATTAAATTTTGAAGCGTGATAGAGCGACATCAAAATTAATTCTGTTTTACGATGGCACTAAATCATTTATCACCACCAAGTTACAGATTTATTATTTCCTGAGAGCTCGGAATAATAGCAGAGGTGTTTATTTCTCGCTAGACCGATTCCTCTCATGGTTATGTCGGTCATATTGATTAGAGGTATTAGCGAATTAACGGCTTCAATCAAACCGATATCAATTAATCCAAGAGAAATGGCTTTAAGTTATATAACTATAATCACTTAAGGCAAATTTCCAGGAGAAAGTTTTTCAGTGATTCTCAGGTTCAAAAACTGTGATATATTTGCCTGACCATCACTACCGCAACCATAAACAATGTTGATTTGGAGAACACGGGTCGTATAAGAAGACCGTCACATCAGAAGTTCGTCATCCAGATGAAAAATGGCATTCATCGTGACCAGTCGTGTTTCCTCCTGATGATACTCAAGAATATTCACGCTCGTATTGTTCTGCTTGATATCCTTCGCTTTACGTATTTCGATTCCTAATAAATCTGCAAGAATGACTCGATTGACTACGTTATGGGCAATCACTGCAATCGTCTCGCCGGGATGTTTTTTCATGATGGAAAGCAAAATCGGTTTCGCACGACGTAAAACATCCGAATAAGATTCACCTCCGAGGTACGGATAAGTTCCAGGATCATTAATAAATTGCTCATATGCTTCCGGAAATTCTTCCATAATGGAATCCCAACTTTTTCCTTCCCATTCACCGACATCACATTCTTCCAATTCTTTGAAAGTGCTGATATCAACTTGATGGTGAGAAGAAATTGTTTGAGCTGTATCGATGGCACGTTGCATGGTGCTTGAATACACAGCGGAGATCGGTTCCGTTTTCAGAAAATCAGCAACAGCCTCTGCTTGTTTTTTACCCGTTTCGTTCAGGGGAAGATTAATGCCTTTTCCTTGAAGGATATAAGGACGCATCATGTTGGAATCAGTTGCGCCATGCCTGATCAGGAAGACTCGCGTTTTTTTGGAAGATGATGAATTCATAAATTGTTTGAACTGTCTTTATTACTACGGTTTGAGAATTCGGTTATATTTTGCCCATCAAATCACTCTGGTGTTGTATCAAAGAGTTTTGATACGATTTTACTTGAAACGTTTTTAATAGTGTCAGGCACTACGTTCATTAACACGAATCAGTTTTGGAATAGGCAATTGAAGGCCAACGACTCCTCCGTATTGTTTATTCAATTCCTTAAAAGTGTTATTGAGGAATTGCGAAAGTTCTTTGGGAGGATTCATCGCAAGGTACTTGTCGACCAGAACTCCCATATGCCTGTCGTACTCATTCTGGCTGTGTGAATGAACATGGTAATGACCTTCCAACCTACGAATGTCACCATCAAACTCCGGAGAGACATGGTATAGTTCATGAAAGATTGTAATCATTTTTTCACGAAAGCAATGATTGAGAAAACGAGGCAGATAAAATGTCAGGATATAAAGTATTTCTCGTTCGTTATCAAACAAACGGTTAACCGTCCATGTTTCCCCTGAACGGTAAGTTGTCAGTTCACCTTTTTCAAATCTCATGGGAGTCAATTTTGCCTGCAAACCATGTGATACAGATCTGCGAGCTTGCGCAAAAGTAACTGCAATCTGTTCCATCTCGATATGATGAAATTCCGGCACCCGTTCCACCACATCGATGCAGAGTTTTTTAACAGAAGCACTGAAGTCGAACATCCTTGTCGAACGTGCCATAGGAATCACCTCGAATTAATCATCAGAAAGTTATTAACTGCTTATCGATGCTATAAAAAAATAAGCGAACATTCTCATGATCGAAAATGTCCGCTTTTATTGCAAGATGAATTTTGTCGGGAAGAAGACTGAAACTCGTTATTCAGCCAATTTCAGCAGAAATATAAGTTTCCGCCCCCCCCTACTCCTTCAGGATTACTCAATAGAACCCTGAAGAACCTTAGCTTTCTTCAGTTGATTTCTCTTCAGATGATTCAGTCTCTGTTGCTTCCGCAGTTTCTTCTGAATCAGTAGCAGTCTCTTCTGCAACTTCTTCTTCAGTTTCATCATCAGCAACAACAGGAGCCTGTCGTTTTGTTTTGACACGATCGTTTTCGCCAACAAATTCAATGAAAGCCTGTTTCCCTGCGTCCCCTAATCGGACCTCAGCGAGTTTGATCACACGAGTATATCCACCAGGACGATCTTCGAATTTTTCAGCAATTTCGTCAAACAGAACGTCAACAGCTTTCTTGTCTCTTAATTTGGAAAAAGCACGGCGACGAAGAGTAACAGCTGGTGCAATCGCCTGGTTCCATTTATTCCACTGTTCGGATTCTCGCCAGGTTTTCCATTCAGAACTGTTTCGTTCTGCATCGGTTGCAAATTCCTGTGCTTTAACCAGATGAGGCTGAGCTTTTTTGGCAAGCGTGATCAGTTTTTCAACAATCGGGCGAAGCTCTTTAGCTTTGGGAAGAGTGGTCACAATTCTGCCCGGGTTTTTCTGACGATTTTCATCTTCATCATCAACCCTGACCGAGCAGATTAAACTGCAGGCCATATTACGAAACATTGCTTTACGATGCGATGCATTTCGGCCGAGTTTTCGGCCTCTCATTCTGTGTCTCATTTTCGTTCACTAACTAAAAATGGTGTTATTTAATATTGTCAAAAGTGCCACGATCAAAGTGGCTGCCCGGACCGTTTCCAGACTATTACCTAACTCCTCAGGGAGGATTGAGGAAGGTTCATTCCTAATCTCAATGAAATTGCAGTCAGTCTTTCACGAACTTCAACCAAAGTTGTATCGCCAAAGTTTCTCACTTGAAGTAATTGGTCTTCTGTTCGAGTGACCAGATCGCGAACGGTATTAATTCCTTCTGATTCAAGACAGTTTGTTGCTCGTACTGAAAGATTCAATTCGGCTAAACTCTGGTTCAGTTTTTCTTCAAGTTCCAGATCAATAGGAGCGTATCCTGTTGATTCAACCATTCCTTTAAGACCACTGTCAGGTGGCAGTTCAGGACCTGGTTCACGATAAGTAATGAATGGGTTGAGATGTTTTCTCATAATTTTGGCAGATTCAACCAAAGCAATCTCCGGCGTGATTGTACTGTCAGTCCAGATTTCCATAGTTAGTTTATCGTAGTTGGTACGCTGTCCAACTCGAGTTTCTTCAATATGGTACCGAACGCGAATCACAGGAGAATAGGTTGCATCCAAAGGGATTACGCCAATTTCTTTTTCCTGCTCATCCTGTTCCTTTGCAGGAACATAACCACGACCGTTATTGACTGTCAGTTCCAGGTTAAAAGGAACATCGTCCGTGATTGTAGCAATCACAAGATCTTTATTCACGACTTCAACCTGATCATCACAGATAATGTCAGCGCCTGTAACAACGCCTCGCTCATGACGATCAATACGTAAAGTTTTAGGACTTGCACTGGTGTTTTTAACAACCAATGATTTCAGGTTCAGGCAGATGTCAGTCACATCTTCCACAACACCTGGAATCGTAGAAAATTCGTGTTGCACTCCCTGGATTTTAACGCGAGTGCACGCACAGCCTTCCAAGCTCGAAAGAAGAATCCGACGCAAACTGTTTCCAATGGTTGCACCGAAACCTCTTTCAAAAGGCTCTACTTCAAATTTTCCATAACTTGCAGTCAGGACATCACGATTTGGGATAACCCTGTTTGGTAATTCTAATCCACGCCAACGGATCCGCATGAACCTGTCTCCGAAATATTAAAGATGATACAAAATAATATGTTTCTGAATTAATATCAGTTGAATATCAGTTTTGCAATGGACCAAATAAATGAATCAACCTGTTTGATTTAAAAGTTTCGAAAATCATATTCGAAATAATAAAACAGAAGGTCAAACGCGTCTCTTCTTAGGAGGTCGACAGCCATTGTGTGGGAGCGGTGTTACATCTTCGATAGATTTGATGGTAACCCCCGAAGCCTGGAGACCGGTAATAGCACTTTCACGACCGGAACCGGGACCTTTAACACGAATTTCCATTTCCTTAACACCAAATTTTGCAGCTCTTTCCGCACAAATTTCTGCAGCTCTCTGTGCAGCAAAAGGAGTGCTTTTTCGACTCCCTTTAAAACCTGATGTACCAGAAGTTGCCCAACACAGAACATCGCCATTCACATCAGTGATGGAAACAATTGTGTTATTGAAAGTCGCTTTAATATGAGCAATTGCTTTTGCTACATTACGACGAACCTTTCGTCGTTTCTGTTTTGCCACTTTAAATCCCCTTAAGTATGGAAAACTTTTTTCGAGTTTGAAATATATGTATTGCTTACAAATAACTGCAAGCGATGAATCAAAACAGTATAACCACCTTCAATAGATGGTCATTACAAAGTGCTTTAGTGTCTTGCGTCCTTAACACCTTTTTTACCTGCAACAGTTTTCTTACCACCTTTTCGAGTACGGGCATTTGTTTTTGTCCGTTGCCCCCGAACAGGAAGACCCCGACGATGTCGCATACCACGATAACTGTGGATATCTCGAAGACGTTGAATGTCCTGTTGATTGCTTCTTCGAAGTTGCCCTTCAACCATGATATCATCACGATTATCCAGGTGATTGTTAATGCTTGCAAGATCTGCTTCAGACAATTCAGAAGCCCGTTTCTGTGGATCAATCCCTAGATCAAAACACATTTGAAACGATGTTGTTTCCCCAATACCATAAAGGTACTGCAAAGAAATATACGTTGGCTTGTTGTTAGGAACATCAACACCTTGAATACGTGGCATTGAGCAGCTACTCCCGATTTAGAAATTAAAAATAAATATAGAAAAAAACCTGTAAACCAATTATCCCTGACGTTGTTTATGCCGGGGGTTTGACTTGCAGACAACATAAATTTTGCCTTTGCGACGAACAACTTTACAGCTTTCGCAAATACGTTTTACGCTTGCTCGCACTTTCATGATTGAATCCAGACCACAGCCCCAAGCTGAATATTCTCAGCTTTACTGAAGTTGTAAAAGTATTAATAATATGGACTTATAACTAAAAAGCAATGTCTGAAAAAGCCAGTTTGCTTTCATAAAACATGCTTAGAAAAACAGTATTCAACCCCGATTTTCAGGGAAGAGGTATTATAAGCGTGAAAGTCTCATTTCGACAAGGTATCAGGACGCGGAAATATCAGATTTCACAGGACTAATGTAAATTTAAGCTCGCTCTGCCACCATCCAATGCAATTCTTCCGTGTAATTGTCAATATTCATCAAAACACAACTCTGAATTTTGATATAACATATAAACTTTCAGTAACTTACATTCATTGGCCAACACCTTCTGTCAGAATAATCGGCCCATTTTCAGACAAAGCCACTGTATGTTCAAAATGCACACTTGGCTGATCATCTTCAGTAACAACCGTCCAGTGGTCATCCAGAACCAGAACTTCACTCGTTCCGCAAGTCACCATTGGTTCAATTGCCAGCACAATGCCGATTGGGAGTAAAAAATCATCACCAGCCCGGTTAGAACTGACAAAATTGGGAACCTGGGGATCTTCATGCATTTCCTGCCCGATTCCGTGACCGACAAAATCCTCAACAATAAACAATCCTGCATCAAGAACTGTTTTTTCCATGATTGCTGCCACCCCGAACCAGCTTTGATGCTGATCCAACTCCGCAATCGCAACTTCTAATGTTTTTTGTCCTACTTCCATCACTTTTTGTTTTTGCTGATCAATCTTTCCAACTGCATATGTCCAGGCTGCATCACCGCACCAACCGTTGATTTTACATCCAACATCAACGCTGACGATATCACCTTCTTCCAGAATACGATCGCCGGGAATACCGTGGACCACTTCTTCATTGACTGAAATACAGGTGACTGCAGGAAAAGGAACAACGCCGGGGACACCTTTGAATAATGGAATCGCGCCATGACGTTGAATTAATTGCTCAACTTTCTGGTCGATTTCTCCAGTAGTTATTCCAGCAGTAATCAGGGAAGATGCAAGCTGATGGCATTCAGCGACAATTTTGCCAGCCTCGCGCATGAGTTTGATTTCTTCAGGACTTTTGAGAATAACCAATGCGAGTTTCTCCACTCAAATTAATAAGCACATTACCTGAAGTGGGTATTAGTGCAAGTTGCACTTAACTGTAGTATCGCTGCATAGCATGGAGACTTTATTCCAAGACTCTACCCGTTACACATTAATAAAACTCAGCCTAGTTATCAGATTCCAGTAATCCGGAATAATTTCTCATCGTTAGATGACTGTCAATTTTCTGGACAAGATCAAGTGCCACTGAGACAACAATAAGCAGTCCGGTTCCCCCAAAAAACTGAGAGGTAGTAAAAGGAATATTCATCCCACCTGAAATTAAAACAGGAACGACAGCCACCAAAGCAAGAAAAGCAGCTCCGACATATGTGATTCTCACCATGACAGACTCCAGGTACGAAGCCGTTCTGGGTCCCGGTCGATATCCAGGAATAAAGCTACCATAATCTTTCAGGTTTTCCGCCATGTCTTTCGGATTAAATGTAATTGCAGTCCAGAAATAACAGAAGAAGTAGATCAGGGCAATGTAACAGACATTATAAACAAAGCCTTTTCCATTCATGTCAAATGCACCAGCTACGGTCCCTAATCCGGGCACGTTAGGAAAGGCAGTGTATAATTGACCAAAGACAATTGTAGGGAACATTAACAAACTGCCTGCAAAAATGATTGGCATCACACCTGCCTGATTGACTCTCAAAGGAAGGTGCTGACGTTGTCCACCCATGACACGTCGACCGCGAACATGTTTAGCAGACTGCATGGGGATACGTCTTTCCCCTTTTGTAATCAAGACAACCCAATAAATAATGGCAACAAACAGAACCGCAAGGACAAGAAGCCTTTCAATTCCATTTTCGCTTCCCAAGGCCATATTACCTTTAAATGCAGGTTCCAGAAGAGTAAATCCCGCACTTGGCATTCGGGCAAGAATACCAGCCATAATCAACAAACTGATTCCGTTTCCGATACCATAAGCGTCAATCTGCTCACCAACCCACATCAGGAATGTAGTCCCGACAGTCATGGAGATCGTACCAATCATGATCCAGAAAAATGTGCTGTATTCCTCGTAGATAAACCCTTGCGTCATTCCCCCCATTCCACCTTTCAGGCTTAAAAGCATGAAATAACTTTGAATGAGGCAAATTACGATTGTTGCATAACGCGTGTATTCATTAATTTTTCTTCGGCCCGATTCCCCTTCTTTCTGAAGGCGTTCCAATGGTGGGTAAACGGATCCGAGCAATTGGAAAATAATCGAAGCAGAAATATAAGGCATAATTCCCAAGCCGAAGATAGTTCCCTTCATGATATCTGCACCAGAAATCAATGAAACCATCTGGAGAGCTTGTCCAATTCCACCTGACTGCGATTTCATATTATTAACCCCAGCCAGAACGGCTTCCTGATTAATAAAAGGCAGGCTGATGAAAAAACCCATGCGATACACAGCCAGAAGTATGAATGTAAGAATAATCTTCTGACGAAGCTCTGGAATTTTAAAAACAATAAAAAGCTTATTAAGCATCGCTAACAAGTCCTTATAGGAGTGTAAAACCGGATCATCTCAAGCAGTTCGGAAAATCAGCTATTTCCCTGAATGAACGCTTCATGATGTCCGCAGTTAGGAAAGTCAAAAACAATTTTAGTCAAAATAAACTGGAATAAAAGATAATTGTGTAGACCAGAATTGAATTACTTAACTTATTTTATTGAGTCAATAGAAATTTGAAATATAGGGATAAAGATAAAATAATGTAATATGATATTTTCCGGTTTCTATCTCTCAATAATTTCAGCAGATCCACCTTGAGCAGTAATTTTTTCCTGTGCGGATTTGGAAAAACGGTGGGCTTGAACAGTCAGTTTTTTGGTTAATTCACCATCTCCAAGAACTTTGACAATATCAAACTTCCCGTGTGCCAAGCCTTTTGATACCAATTCTTTAGGGCAAACTGTTGTACCGGCTTCAAATTTATTTTCCAGGTCTGAAACATTGATGATCGCCACTCTCAAAGCAAAAGCTTTGTTGTTGAATCCTCGTTTTGCAATTCTTCTTGCAAGAGGAGTCTGACCACCTTCAAAACCAACTCGACGAGAAGATCCTGAACGACTCCCATAACCATTATGGCCACGACCACTGGTTTTACCATGACCGGAACCGGGACCGCGTCCGACTCTTTTACGTTTTTTATTTTTCTTTATTCCACGATGGACATCATCAATAATCATTAGAGTTCCACTCCTCTCAAACGGGCAACATCATCACGAGTTCTTAATTTCTGCAATGCATCAAATGTTGCTTTCACCAAATTCATCGGATTGTTTGATCCGAAACTCTTTGTAAGAATATCTGTATAACCAGCTGATTCAACAACCGAACGAACACATTCGCCAGCAATAATACCTGTACCAGGACGAGCAGGTATCAAAAGCACTTTTGATGCTCGGAACCGGCCAACAATCTGGTGCGGAATAGTTGTTTCAACAATCGGAACGCGAACCAGAGAACGATTTGCTTCTTTGGCTGCTTTATCTATTGCCAAGGGAACTTCAATAGCTTTTCCGTATCCCCAGCCTACACGTCCTTTATGATCACCAACAACGACTAATGCCGTGAAACTGAATCGACGACCACCTTTAACGACGCAAGCACAACGTCGGATCTGGACAGTTTTTTCTGAATTATCAGGTCGTGAGTCTGTTGCCACTACAATTGCTCCATTATTACCAAAAATATATTAATGTAATTTTCTTATGATTTAAAATTCAAGTCCTGCTTCACGCGCTGCTTTTGCAACGGCTTCAACACGACCATGATATCCATAGGGTCCTCGGTCAAAAACAACTTGACTGATCCCTTTTTCTTTTGCTCTTTCAGCGATCACCTGGCCAATTTTTGCTGCACTATCAACATTGCCCTGTGCTTTTCCTGCTCCCCCCAACGATGCTTCCAAAGTTGACGCAGAAACCAAAGTAGAACTTTGAGCGTCGTCAATAATCTGGGCATACATATGGCGATTGCTACGGAAAATTGTCAGACGAGGTCGTCCATTAGCTGAACGTCGAATTTGATTTCGAATTCGATAAGTTCGTCTTTCTCGCTGCTTTGCAATTCGCTTTAAGGCTTTCATTGTATTCGTCTCAAAAAGTATTCATCTCAAAAATAGATATTAACAGTTAATCATCTGAACTGCGATTCGTTTAAACCATGTTTAAAAAACAACAGTTAATTTTAATTAACCACCACTGGCAAATGCTTTACCAGCTTTTCGTTTAATATGTTCGCCCAGGTAACGAATCCCTTTACCTTTATAAGGTTCAGGAGGACGGACCCGACGGATATTTGCTGCCAGCTGACCAACAGCGTGTTTATCCGGGCTAGTTAGTGTAATATGGGTTGGGTCTGTTAATACGCATTTTACGATATCAGGAATCGGAACGCTGATTATATTTGCAAAACCAACCTGCAGATCAAGATTTTTACCTTTAATCGTGGCGTTGTATCCAACACCAATGATTTCAAGTTTCTTCTCATAAGGTTTTTGAACGCCTTCAACCATGTTATTAATCAAGCTTCTGGTCAAACCATGAAGTGCCCGATTTTCTCGCTGGTCGTTTGGACGTGTGACATTGATGACTTTAGCATCAGTGTCATAAGCGAGTTCCATGTTCTTATGGCAAGTCCATGTCAGTTCACCATTTTTGCCTTTAACTGTAACGGTTTTGTCTGAGAGTGTGATCTCAACTCCGTCAGCTACAGGAATAGGTTTTTTTCCGATACGAGACATACTATCTTAATCCAGATTTCTTAAAATCAAATTTATTATTAACAGAAAATATTGGTTACCAGATTGTGCAAAGCACTTCTCCGCCAACTCCCTCTTTCTTAGCTTCACGATTACTTAAAACACCTTTATTTGTTGAAAGGATACTAACACCCAACCCCTGTAAAATTTCAGGAATATCTTCAACTGCCGAATAGACACGACAACCAGGTTTACTTGTTCGAGTAATTTTCTGGATGACCATTTCACCATTTGGACCATATTTGAGGCTAATCCTCAGAACATTCTGTGGGCTTTGCTCAATAATTTCATAATCCCAAATGTAACCTTCACGCTTCATTGCATCTGCAATTGAAACTTTAATTTTTGATGCAGGGATATCGACAGATGGACGCTCGATTCGAATGGCATTTCGAATGCGTGTCAATAAGTCGGCGATTGGGTCGGTCATCATTGTGTTTTGTTCCTAAAAACAAATCGTATTTGTGTTAATTCAGTTTAGTTATTCCAGAGTGAAGAAACGAATCAAAGCATTGAGCAATAATATTACCAGCTTGCTTTTTTCATTCCTGGGATCACTCCTTCATGACAAAGATTCCTGAAACAGATTCGGCAAATCTTGAACTTTCGATAGACAGCACGCGGGCGACCACAAAGCTGACATCGACGCTCCAAACGCGAACTGAATTTCGGCTTACTATTTGCCTTGGCGATTTTTGACTTACTTGCCATATCTAAAACCAGAACCTTTTATTTAAGTGTTTGATCTATACAAAGTATCATATTATTATAATTTTACAACGGACATAACACCCGTAACAGTCAAGCTTTTTGTAAAGGCAGCCCTAATTCGGTCAGGAGCAGTTTGCCTTCTTCATTTGTATTCGCTGTTGTAACGATATTAATGTTCAATCCCTGATCAACATGAATTTTATCAGGGTTGATTTCCGGAAAAACCAGGATTTCATTCAGGCCCATGCTGTAATTCCCACGCCCGTCAAACCCTTTTGGGTTTAATCCACGAAAGTCACGAACTCGTGGCAATGCGAGGGAAATCAGACGATCCAGAAATTCATACATTTTCTTACCCCGAAGAGTCACCATGCACCCAATTTCCATTCCTTCACGCAATTTGAATGCTGAAACGGATTTACGAGC
>JAJRVU010000516.1 GCA_024277145.1 Planctomycetota bacterium | reverse complement strand
TGCCGAGCGCTGCAGACTGAGGTGCCTTGCCCATGCCATTACTATGTGGCACGAAAATACCGGGTCGCTATCAAGACTGGATATAGATCCACTTCCCCACCAGATTCACCTGGTTCATCACATATTGGCGTCTGGAAACCTAAACTGGCTTATCGCTGATGATGTTGGTCTTGGTAAAACAATTGAAGTTGGAATGTTACTCTCCGCATTGATAAGGCGTGGTACATTCAGAAGGATATTGCTGGTAACGCCGGCAGGGTTGGTCAACCAGTGGAAAGAAGAGCTGCACCACAAGTTTGGTATGAGTGATTTTCAGGTTTACGGTGAGGACTTCCATGTTAACGAACCCCGCCATTGGAAACTGTATGATCATGTCATTGGATCTGTGGATCGATTAAAATCTGATACGCATTTAATGAAACTCATACAGGCTGCCCCTTGGGATGTCGTGATTTTTGATGAGGCTCACAGGTTAAGCAGAATCCAGGCCGGAATGCGTTTCAAAAGTTCCGACAGGTTCAGGCTTGCCGCAGCCCTGCGTAAAAAAACCGATTCACTACTTTTGTTGACGGCAACACCCCACCAGGGAAAGCAGGACAAATTCCAATCGCTGCTGGAACTAATTCGCCCAGAATTTAAGAAGCAAATTCAGTCCCTATCGCTCAACCCTGATATTCTACGTCAAATGGTTATGAGAAATCATAAAGCAGACGTTATTGATGCGAAGGGTAACTTTATATTCCAGGGAAAGATCACTTCCACCATTCCTGTAATATTAACTGAAGAGGAAAATAAATTTGACAAAAGCCTCCAGGAGTATATCAGGGAAGGCTATGCGGCAGGTGGTCGTAAGGGCGGTGCAGCTGGAAGAGCGATAGGGTTTGTAATGAGTATTTACCGAAAACTTGCTGCATCGAGTATGGCTGCAATCAAGGTCGCATTAGAGAATAGACTTCAACGACTGCAAAGCAATACCTTCCAAGAATTGCCTTCTATCGACTCGATGGAGGAAGCCGATGAACGATTTTGGGGTGAGCGAGAAGAACAGTTTGATAAATCCACAAAACAATTTTTTGACGGAGAAGACGTCCGCCTTGTTAAACTGATAGGTAAGGCTAAGAAATTATTAGATAGTGACAGTAAAATTAAAGTTTTTATTGAAGAGCTGATCCCGCAAATCTTACAAAATAACGCAAATGAGAAAATATTAATATTTTCAGAATATAAAGCATCCCAGAAATATTTAGCTGCAGCCCTTCGTGAAAAATATGGTGAGGGTCAAGTGTATTTGATTCATGGAAGCATGGATCATGCAGAAAGAGCTGCCTCTATTGCTGGTTTTGAAGACAATGGAAAGTTTCTTATCTCAACAGAAGCAGGTGGTGAGGGTATAAATTTACACAGAAAATGCCACATAATGGTAAACTTTGATTTACCGTGGAATCCCATGCGACTTGTCCAAAGAGTAGGGAGACTCTACAGGTACGGACAGAAACACAAGGTCATCGTCTTTAATATGAGTGTTCCCCAATCGTTAGACGGTGAATTACTGACTCTTTTGTACCAGCGGATCGATCAGGTGGTTCGGGACATGTCCGTGCTTGGTGGTGAATTTCGCCCTGGCCTAGAAGCAGAAATCCTTGGTGAAATAGCGGAGTCTCTTGATATAGAAAAAGTTTTGCAGGAAGCAACACAGGCCGACATACACAAAACACAGGAAAATATTGAAGATGCACTCAAAAGGGCAAGAGAAGCAGTTGAAATGCAACGAGAACTTATGACTTATGCCTCCAGTTATAATCCTGAAGAAACAAAGGGAGAACTCAAAATTACTTTTGATCATGTCCATTCATTTCTGGACGGCATGATGCAGCATTTATCGATTGAAATTGATGAAACAACTCATAAAGGAAAAGTGATGAGAATCCGCATTCCGAACGAGATAGCAAGTGACCTTGCTTTGCGAGGAAAATATATGCGGATAACTCTGGATAGGGAACTAGCCGCCCTACGATCGGATATTCAAATGATGGATCTTGAATCTCCATTATTTCTTTACATGCTGTAAAAATCAAGAAGTTATTCCTTTGACGGCCGTGTTGCGAAAATTAATGGGATAAATGACACGGCCGCGGTTATAACAGCTATGTTACGTTGGCAGAATGACCAGGGCAAAAGAATACGGCAGGAATATGTTGCTTGTTTGATAAAAAACGATGGCCGTGTTGGAACAAACCCGGAGGAATTTGTTGAGTGGTTAAAAAAACCAGCGACTGCGGGCTCTATCACTGGTGATAGAGAGACAGCTCGGCGAATTATTAAGATCGCAATTTCATCAATGGATGACAGGTTAGAGGAAATCAGTAATGTTGACCTACATCCTGAGAACATGCAGCTAGTCACAGCATGTTGGGGAAATATTCAGGGATTACAAGGAGGGGACAGCTAACTGTTTGTGTTCGCTGCATCAAAAAGTGTTGCCATACCATTTGACATATTTGAAGAAAATGGTAAGCGTTATTATGACACATTGAATTGTAGAACGACTTATTTCTCAACGGGAATGGAGGCGGTCATGACCTATGGAACTATCAGTATAATTGTGGGTGCCGTTCTCCTGATCCTGCTTAAAATCCTTTTCAAGGATAAAGACGGTTCAGGCCAGAATGAAGGATCCCATGGTGTTGAGCACGAAGATTTATTTAAAGAAGAGCCGGAGTTTGATCGTACTTGGTCATTTCTCCCCAACAATATTTTTCATCGTTCGGATCATGACTAACAGGCTGATTTAAAACTCCTATTTCTTCTTAAACACGCTGCCCTTAAAAAAATCCTCATCATTTTTTGCCGGTGTATAGCCTGCATCCCCACGAATTACCATGCCAGAGGGCAAAATAATTCCTTCACTTTGCCTCTCTGGCTGCACCAGATTTCCTTCATGGTAAAAGGATTGGTTGCGGTAATAATCATGCGTTGGTCTTGGTGGAGCATCATT
>JAJRVU010000515.1 GCA_024277145.1 Planctomycetota bacterium | reverse complement strand
GGTCCCAATTCGCAGACGTTGAAGTTGTTTTCAACCAACGGAACCAATCGGCAGAGAATGCTGGCGCATATCAAAAGAATCCCCAAGCTTCCCCAGTTACTCAAGGAAAAAGGATATGTCAGTTTTCAATCCGGAAAATGGTGGGAAGGAAGCCATCAAGAGGGGGGATTCACTCAAGGCATGACGCATGGCATTCAAGCCAGGGGAGGTCGTCATGGAGATGAAGGTTTGAAAATAGGACGAAAGGGAATGAAGCCAGTGCTTGATTTTATTGACCAGAATCAGAAAAAGCCTTTTTTAATCTGGTATGCACCGTTTCTTCCTCACACACCTCATACTCCTCCAGAACGATTACTTAAAAAATATTTAAAAGAAGGAAGACCCGAAAAGTTATCCCGTTACTATGCAATGTGCGATTGGTTCGACGAAACTTGCGGACAAATTCTGAATCATCTGGAAGAGAGAAAACTGACTGACAATACTTTAATTGTTTATGTGACAGACAATGGCTGGATCCAGCGAACTCCCCAAACAAAAGTTCCAGACAACTGGAGATTTCAGTTTGCCCCGAAATCCAAACGATCTCCTTATGATGGAGGTTTACGAACTCCGATCATGCTGAAATGGCCTGGAAAAATCAGTCCCGAAAAAAGAAATGATTTAGTCAACAGCATTGATCTTGTTCCGACCATTCTTGCAGCTGCGGGAATCAAACCTGATTCCCAGATGCAGGGAATCAATCTTCTTAATATATTAAATGGCACAACTGAAAATAAACGGGAATCTATCTTCGGTGAAATATTCGAACATGATGAAGTTGATATTCATAAAGCTTCTCCCGGGTTACTCCATCGTTGGTGCATTCATGGTGACTGGAAACTTATTATTCCGAAATCGGGAAAGCTTGAAGATTCTGAATTGTATTTCCTGAAAGAAGATCCATTTGAAAAGAAGAATTTAATCTCCGAAAAAAGGGAGATCGCAAAAAAACTTCATCAGGAAATCAATCAATGGTGGGATGGAAAAGATTAATAATTTAAGACAGTCTTTATTATCCAGTCAATCACTTTTATTAAGAAGCCACGTTCACCTGGAAAACAGATTCATTACAAGGAATATTAACATCATGATTCAATTTCGCTGTTTGATGCTGATCCTGTTTTTTTCCATTCCGTCTGAATTATTGGCTGAAGAAAATGCTCTTCCCAATATCATTCTTTGCATGGCGGATGATCAGGGATGGGGAGATGTTGCATATATGGGGCATCCAGATATCAAGACTCCGGTTCTTGATGAAATGTCCCGAACCTGTCTTCGTTTTGATCATTTTTATGCAGCTGCACCTGTCTGTTCTCCGACACGGGCAAGTGTTCTTACAGGCAGACATCCTAACAGGTCTCGTACTTTTACATGGGGGCACGAACTTCCACCACAGGAATGGACCATTGCAGAAGCTTTAAAAGAAAAAGGGTATGCAACAGCGCATTTTGGAAAATGGCATCTCGGAAGTGTTACGAGTCAAAGTCCCTGCTCTCCCGGGAAACATGGTTTTGAAGAATGGTTCTCTGCCCCTAATTTTTTTGAACTGAACCCCTGGTTGAGCCATCAGGGAAATCCCATCAAAACAGAAGGTGAAGGATCTGAAGTCATTGTTTCCAAAGCGGTTGAATTTATCCGCAACTCAATTCAAAAGAAGAAACCTTTCTTTACCGTGATCTGGTTTGGTTCGCCACACACTCCCCATATTGCTTTAGAAAAAGATAGAAAACCATATCAGCATCTCAGCAAAAAAGAGCAAAATTATCTTGGGGAAATCACAGCGATGGATCGAAGTCTCGGCCAGTTACGCAATGAACTCAAAACAATGGGAGTACAGAAAAATACCATCCTCTGGTTCACAAGTGACAATGGATCAAGACCTCCCGGTTCAACGAGTGGGCTCGCTGGAAAAAAGGGAGAACTCTGGGAAGGGGGAATTCGGGTTCCTGCTATCATTGAATGGCCTGAAATAATTACTCGTCCCGGAAAATCGAACCTGCCTTGCAGCACGGTTGATATCCTTCCGACACTTTTGGATATCGTGCAAATTCAACAATCAAACGCACCTCATCTATTGGATGGAGTCAGCCTTTATCCACTTATCCAGAACCAGATAATCAAAAATCGAAAACCCCTTGGATTCTGGAAATATCCTGCGAAAGGCAAGCCGAGGAAAAGCGATGAAATTCTTGAAAAGTTATCTCACCAATTAAAAAATAAGAATCAGGATCTCTCTCAACCCGACTGGAAATATGACAGGACGGTAAAATATTCCAGTGAAGAAAGGCCGGGGCATGCTGCGTGGATTGACGGCACTTATAAATTACATCGTATTCCCAAAAAGTCAGGCAATATTGAGTACCGTCTTTTCAACCTTGAAAAAGATTCAAAAGAACAAACGAACTTGTCTCAAAGCCATCCCGAAATTCTGAACAAAATGAAAGCAGATTTAACCCGTTGGCAAAAATCCGTTGTACACAGCATGAACGGCAACGATTATCACCATTAGGAACGCCCATGGCCTTCGATTTACTTTACGGTGAATTAACATATCATGAGAATACGCACGGCTTATGTACGTATTCTCATCCCTATCAAATCTGGCTCGACCATCCCTTCTTTTGTAAATTATTCCCGAATAAAATTCTGGATTGTTTCACTAAATCTTATCAATTTGATTGGCAACATTGATTTTAATTGTTACATTAAATTAGCAACTTAGTCATTACGTCTATTGTTTTGTGAAAGAAATTCTGACTTGGAGGAGGCAGAACTGTGAAATGCGTTAAACATACACCGAGGACAGGGATAACAATTCTTGAGGTCTTGATTGTTATTGCGATCATTGGCCTCCTTGCAGGTTTGCTTATGCCCGCTGTCCAAAAAGGGAGAGGAGTAGCCCGAAAATTAGTTTGCACAAACAATTTACGACAAATTGGCCTGGCCTTGCAACTATACCATGATACACACAACCAATATCCTCCTTTTTCCATTTGGAATGGTCCACCGGGAGAACCTTTAGGAACAGATCCGAGTGGAATTCCATTGATTCCCATTGGAATTATTGACCGAATAGGACTGGGAGTTTCACCCGGAAGTGAACCAGACCGCCTGATGGCAAACTGGGCTATGATGATTCTCCCTTACTTGGAACAGGGGTCATTGTACAATACTTTTGATTTCACAAAACCGGTTGCAGATCCTGTGAATGAGAAGGGACGCACAACAGAACTTCCTGTTTTTCTATGCCCGGATGATTCTTTTGCTTCTGCCCAGAATCGTTATGACCGTGCTCGCTCCATTAATGGAACGCCCAATTATTATGCCCGCGGAAATTATGCAATGAATGTGGGCCCTAACCGAGGATGTATGATTTATGAAGGTGGAGGATTTATTTCCCCACAGGGAGAGCCTTCTTGTACGGATGGGTTTCTTGTAGATGGTACCGATATTTTTACTGATACAAAACGACTTTATGGCGATGGTCTGGGAGGGGTGAATAAAAGTTTCGGAATTAACGATATGCAGAATGGTGCCAGTTATTTTGTAGCCGTCGATGAAATCCGTGCAGGTGTTCACCCTTTAGATGTGAGAGGAACCTGGGCATTAGGTTTTTTTGGTGCAAGTGGAACATTGAGGCATGGAATCTATGGTGGATATGAAGATGGAAGCGGGCCCAACAATCAGCATCCGAAATCGGATGATATTTTTGCATGTTCTGCTTTAAAACAGGAAGTCGGTGAAGAATGGTTAGAGGGGGTTGGCATGCCCTGTTTTTCATCACCTTTCATTTATGCAGAAGTTAATTTTCAGGCAACCGCTCGCAGTATGCATCCCGAAGGGGTTAATCTCCTCCTGCTGGATGGGTCAGTTCATTACGTTTCAGATAACATCAACATCAGTGTCTGGCATCGACTTCATTCGAGAGTCAGCACCGATGTGATGGAACTTGCCTTTTAACTGCTCATAGGGACTGATTTTAGCGTTTTTCTGGTTCAGAAAAATTCTGTAATAGAGTCCAATGTTGAGTAAATAAATTATTTCGGAAAAAACTGACCATTTCGGGAAATTAATACAAATAATCAGGTCTCAGATGCGTCTAACTATTGGAGGAAAACTGCGTCTGGATATCCAAGTATTTCTTACAGATTAGTTGAAATTATCCTGCAGATGAATTAGCATGGCATTAGCTGAGAAGCCGTACCTGTATCACTTTAAAAATAGGTCGCACCATAATATCCATTCGGAGGGCTTGAGAATATGAGAACAACCCAATCTAACAGGCATGGTTTTAGCCTGATTGAACTCCTGGTTGTCTTTCTTGTTATCGGAATTTTAGTTGGAATTCTTATTCCTGCAGTCCAGGTCAGTCGGGGAAGTATAAGAATGCTTTCCTGCAAGAATAACCTCAGGCAAATTGGCCTCGCGCTACAAAACTATCATGACAATAACAGTCAATTCCCTCCTTTTTCCATATGGGATGGGCCTCCCGGAGAACCGCTCGGTTCAGGAACATTTCCTATTGGGATTTATGACCGTGTCGGCTTAGGTCTTGCTCCTGCATCAGAGCCTGCACGGCTGAAAGCCAATTGGGCATTGATGTTGCTTCCCTATCTTGAGCAGGGAAATCTCCACAATAAATATAATATGACTCTTCCTGTTTCTGCCGACGAAAATGAATCAGTTAGAAGGGCAGAACTGGCTGTTTTCAAATGTCCCGATGACCTTTGGAATTCCAACTCCAATCAATACAACCGCACTTTAGCAATATCAGGCACACCTAACCTCTATGCACGTGGAAATTACGCAATGAATTTTGGCCCTAACAGGGGATGTATTATTTTTGAAGGAGGTGGGTTTGTCTCCCCGAATGGAGGAAGCTGTGAAGATGGTTTTACTGCTGATGGTGAAGATCTTTTCACGGACACAACTCGTTTATACGGTGATGGAATGGGGGGAGTAAATAAAAGTTTTTCCATCAAGGATTTCACCGGAGGGACTTCCAACATGGTAGCCCTTGAAGAAATTCGAGCAGGAGTTCATCCGCTGGATGTAAGGGGATCGTGGGCATTAGGTTTCTTTGGAGCTTCGGGAACAATCAGGCATGCTATTTTTGACGAAAGAGAAGATGCAAGCGGGCCTAACAATCAGGATGAAGATTCTGATGACATTGCAAACTGTACTGCTTTGAGAAACGCAGTCGGCTCAGATTGGCTGGAAAATCAACAGATGCCCTGTTTTGCTTCAACATTGATTAATGAAGTTAATTATCAAGCCACTGCGCGGAGCACTCATACGAAAGGAGTTCATGTCCTCATGATGGATAACTCTGTGCATTTCGTAAATGATAATGTTGATATTGGCGTCTGGCACCATATGCATTCCAGAACCAGCACTGAAACTTATCAAAATCCATTTTAGGTTTTAAGCCATAAACAGTTTTCCAACAATATTAAGCATCACTTATGATTTTAAGTGATTTCACTAAAACAGTATATCTGAAACCAGACAGACAGTTGATTTATGACCGACACATGGAATTACAACATCAATGGCAAAGAATACGGGCCTGTTTCATTTGAAACACTCGTAGAAAACGTCAAAAAAGGGGTAATCGATCCCGGCATTGCAGTGACGGCTGATGATACTGATGAAGCTACCAAAGCAGGAAAAGTTCCTGGTCTGTTTACTCAATCAGAAATTATTCCTGTAGCGACTGTAGAAAAATGGTTCTGCTGGATCGGCTCCAAAGAATATGGCCCGGTCAGTACAATTCAGCTTGAAGGATGGATCAGGGAAAAGAGAGTTTCTCCTGATGATTTTATCCGACCCGGATCAACGAAAGAGTGGTTCTTTGCAGGAACTTACAAGGACCTATTTGAGGATGCTGGAATTGCAGGTGCTGCAGATGCTCTCATTCGACAACTTCATCCTGAGTTGTTCGCAAAGAAAATTAAAGATAGGCTGTCCGAAGATTCCCCGATTGATGAATTCAATCATCACGAAGAAGATCAGATGGCTGCTGAACAAATGCAATCAGCCGTTGCGGAAAAAGTAGAAACGGTTCAAAAAACACCCAAGCGAAAAGTTCACAATCATAAATCTCTTACAGAGATTCTCATGATTTTTCCTCGTTTTTTAATGGACCTTACCTGGGCAATTGTTGATAAGTTGTCAAGGATGTTTCCCCAGACAAAAACAGCATGGGCAATATTACTAGGCTCAATCGCAGCCATCGCCATTGCCATTTTTGTGATTCTGCCCCCATTCTTTAAGCCTCATTTTGAAAATAAAGAATGCCTGCAAATTTATGACGAAATCCTGACTCAAATTGATAAAATGAGAGCAGAAGAGGCTTCCCCTGAAGCCTGGACTCAGTTTCAAGCCCGTGAAATCCCCCGACTGGAAGAAGTCATTGAAAACCTTGAAGAAACTTCCGGGGTTACGAATCGCCCCAGGCAACAGATTCTCTGGGCGGGAAGAGACTGCTTGCTGAAAATCCTGAAAGATCCCGAAGATTCTTCTCCAAGCCTCAGGGCTAAATACGAAGAAGCTCTGGAATATGGAAGGTACCGGGCAGGACAAATAAAAAGAACTCGAAATAATTAATTAGTTAAGATTATATAGTTAATAATAAAAAAACCAAGTTTTAGAATTTAGAAGAATTCAAAACTAATCAACTTCACAAGAAATAATTCACAAATATAATTTCGGAGTCAAATCATGAGTCAATCTCCAGCAGTCAAATGGTCAATCTATTTATTGGTTGCAATCGTCACTGCAGGATTTCTTGCATTTTTCATTGCTCCAGATGATATCGCAAAAATAATCCCCTACGCTCCCAAGCCTCAAGTCGGGAACTGGCATATCAAGGTGACCAATATGGAAGGAAAGATGATTCCAGGATCAAAAGTCGAAACTAATTCCAATGGAAAATACAAAACACTTTATTGTAATAAAGAAGGAAAGATCACCGTAAAACTGGATCGTTCGGGAGGAAGAACATGGGTCACCGTGAAAGCACCGGGTCATGTTACGGCTTATGGTCAATGGGGAAGAGGGCAATTCACACTGGCTGAAGTTCCTGAAAATCTGGAAATCAAGCTGGTAAAAGGAACTGCCATCGGAGGGAAGCTTGTTGACCCGGAAAATAAACCCATTGTTGGGGCAAAGGTTTCTGTTCGGTATGAAGGAGAAAGAACACCCGGTGAACCAATCTATTCAGCTAATTTTAATGCAGTCGTTCAAACAGATAACAATGGACATTGGAAACTCAAGGAAGCTCCCAAAAAATTGAAGGTGTTAGCTCTTTCTTTGGAACATCCTGCATTCCTCGCTAAGCAAAGAACGATTAATATTCCTAAAAGGGAATATGAAAATTTCAGGAATTTTACTGATGTCAGAAAAATGGAGCCGGGAATTATCGTTACCGGAACAGTCAGAGATCTTGATGGAAATCCTGTTGCAGGGGCTTATGTCACTCCAGGACGATCACCCTGGGAAGGACGAAGAAGACGTGCCATCATCCGAAAAACAGATAGCTCAGGAAAATTCTCATTTAAAGGGTGTGAACCGGGAAATTCTTTTTTAACCGTATTAGCAAAAGGGTTAGCACCTGAAGTTAAAAAAGTGAAATTTGAGGAAGGGATGAAAGCAGTCTCCTTCCGCCTGAAAGAAGGAAAGAAAGTCACATTCAAGGTTGTTGACAAAAACAAAAAACCGATCTCTGGAGTGACAATCGACCTTAACCAATACAAGGGAATTCAATCTTTATCTCAGCTATATAAACATGTAAATCCGGCAAAAACTGATGACAAAGGAATTATTGAATGGATCGGTGCCCCTACTGATCCTGTCAATTTTCATGCTTATAAACGAGGCTTCACATCGGCATCTGCGCAAAATGTTACTCCAAAAGAAGAACCGTATGAACTTGTATTGAAATTACCATTAAAAATTACGGGAACAGTGGTAGATGCTGATACCGGTCGTTCCATTCCAAGCTTCACTTTTATAGAAGGGATTCGATGGAAAGGAAACACTCAAACTCATTGGCAGGACTACAACCGTAAAACCGGAGCCAACGGTACTTTCAACATGACGTTTAACAGTGGTGGAGATGGCAGAAGTTTTGCAGTGAGAGTGACTGCCAAAGGCTATTTTCCCTCGGACTCGAAACTGTTTACCAATGATGAATCAGTTTCTAAACTGGAATTCAAACTGAAGAAAGGAGTCGGACGGAAAGGGACTGTTCATAATTCTTCCGGGGAACCGGTGCTGAATGTCTCCATTGCGGTCTATACTGCTGATCAAAGAACCCAAATTCATAATGGCCAGTTAAACAGTAATAATAATGGACAACAAATTCTTACTGACAAAAAGGGAGCCTTTACTCTTGATCCTATTACATCTGAATATGGCGTAGTTGCTGTGCATGATTCTGGAATTGCCATTGCCACGCAGGAAGAATTTGAAAAAACCAAAGTGCTCACACTGAAACCGCGGGCTAAAATACATGGTCGAGCCATGATAGGGAAAACGCCTGCTGCCAATGTCAATCTCTCTCAGTATAATAATCAAGGATATGAGCATGGTAAGCCGCGACTGGGGACATATAACAATGCCCAAACAGATTCTGATGGCAACTTTAGTTTTGAAAAAGTTGTTCCCGGACCAATTACTGTTTCACGACAAGTCCGGATAACATCAAATGGAAACACATACCATCAAAATGCCTACACTCAACATTCTATTGTAAAACCGGGTGAAAATAAGGAGTTTAACATTGGTGGAAAAGGACGGCCTGTCGTCGGAAAGATAATTTTCCCAAAAGGAATGAAGGAAAAACTTGATCTGAGATATCCCAATCATCAAATACATCAAATCATGAAACGACCAGAACTCATTGCGTCAAATAATTCCAATCCATTAACGAGTGCCATCAGCAGCCTGTTCGGTTCAAAAAAGAAAACACCAAAACTGAAGATTCAAACTCGACAACCAAGAAATTATCAGTTTGCCTTGAAGGATGATAATACTTTTCGTATTGATGACGTTGTTCCTGGAAATTACCAGATGTATGTTCATTTTCGGTATCAAAGGAACAACAATGGAGGTCGAAGTAACTCACAAGCGGGTGGAATTAATAAACAGTTTACCATTGAAGAGATTCCCGGTGGAATTACGGAGGAACCTTTTGACCTGGGAGATATGAAAGTATTAAGTCCGCAAGAACAACAGAAACAGCAACAGAAAGAAATGAAAAAACTAAGAGAAAAACAGATAGAAGCTCTCAACAAGAAAAAAGCTGAGTTAAATAAGAAAAAAGAACCAAAAGAAAAACCAAAAGAAGAAGAGGAATTATTGAAGAAGCCCGAGAGTGATTCCGGCAAAGAAAAGGTGAAAAAAGAGAAATCTAAAACAGAAGAAAAAAAAGAGAAAACTGAATCAAAACCTTCTCCTAAAAAAACTCCTGAAAAAGATGATTCCGAGAAACCCAAAAAAGAGGCAAAAGAAAAAATTTCAAAAGAATCAGCTTCTGTAAAAGAAGAACCCAAGAAGGAAGAAAAAGTAAAAGAGAAGGTTAAGAAAGAATAAAAGCACGTTCTTAAAACTCATCTAAATAGCAGGTTCAGTTTCCACCGCTGGACCTGTTTTTTAATGCGCCACGACAGGATAAGTGACCGTATGTATACATGTCCTTTTGTTATTAGCTCAATAATCAACTGATTTTCATAATATATCACCTTGAGGATATTTTTACCGAAACTTCATTCCCGTTAGCTGGTTTGTTGCTTATCAGTAATTCATATCTATTAAAACTCGGCTATACAGAATAAATTAAAAGTGGATCATAGTCTGCATGAACCATTTTCTATCGTGTCTAGAAATGCAATAAAAACAAGAGGAGTAATAGCATGTCCCGGAATCGTATTTTGAAATCTGCTCATCTATTTGCTGGAGTTCTGATTCTAGGCTTACTCATGCCTGCTCAACCAATCGAATCAGCAAACCGGAAGGCAGTTCAGCGAAAAACAGCAATCACATCTCAGGAAATGTCTGAGTTAATTAACACTCTTGTGAAAAAAGAGTTGTCGGCATCAGGAAAGAAACTATCCGAACCTGTTTCTGATGTTGTTTTTCAACGCAGAATCAAATTTGATTTAACCGGAAAGTTACCCACTCCTAACGAAGTTACTTTTTTTGGAATTAATCCTGATCCTGAAAAAAGAGAAAAACTCATTGATGATCTTCTTGCATCAGATGATTATGGCCGTAATTGGGCAATATTCTGGTGGGATGTTATTATTTCCAAAGCAACAGAAGTTCGTGCCCAGTTAATGAAGAATACTTTTGAAGCATGGATGGCCGACCAGATGAATGAAAATCATTCTTGGGATCAGATTGCCACCGACATGATTACCGCGACCGGAGATGTCCGGGAAAATGGAGCAACCGCGCTCATTTTTGCACAAAGTGGCAACAGTTCTGAAATCGCTTCTGAAGTTTCACGAGTCTTTCTGGGAATCCAGATTCAATGTGCCAACTGTCATGATCACCTGACCGATAAATGGAAACGGACACATTTTCATCAACTCGCTTCTTTCTTTCCCCGTGTGAATGTCAGACCCGTTCGTGATAAAATACCTCGGTCATTTGAGGTAATTGAAAAAAAATCACGAGCAAACAGTCCGCTTAGAAGGATTGATGAAATAAAGAAAAATGCAAATAAATTATTGAAACAATATGACAAGAACAACGATAAGAAAATCACTCGAAACGAAATTAAAAGAGGTCCCATCAAAAAGCAATTTAATCGCCTTCTGAAACTAGCAGACACAAATTCCGATAATGCGCTCAGTGTGAAAGAACTTAAAAATATTAAGGAACCAGAAAACGCTCGGCGGTTCTTAACCGAACATTACATGCCTAATCTGGACGATCCTTCTGATAGGGGAAAGAGAATGGATCCTGTTTTCTTCCTGACCGGTCAAAAAGTGAAAAAAGAATTGAATGATCAAGAACGTCGTGCAAAAATTGCTGAACTGATTACATCAAATGAGAATGAATGGTTTGCAAAAGCTTTTATTAATCGAATTTGGTACGAACTGGTAGGAGAAGGATTCTACACACCTGTTGATGATATTGGTCCTGAACGAGATGCCATTTTCCCCGAAGTGATTAATGCGTTAAGTGATCATTTTATCAACAGTGGTTATGACGTAAAATGGCTGGTTGAATCGATTGTTTTAACTGAAGTATACCAGCAGTCATTAGGAACTGGTGATGAAGATGATATTTCATTTGCCGCTACAAGAACCGGAAGATATCGTTCCGATCAGTTGTATGATGCCATTACACAGGTGCTTGGAGTTGAGCAATCTGAAGAGACTGATCAACCGCGATTTAGAAATAACTCTCCACGAGGTCAGTTTAATCTTCTCTTCGGATATGATCCTTCAGTTGCGCAAGCTGATATAAAAGGGTCCGTTCCTCAAGCTTTATTCATGATGAATTCTCCCACTGTAAATAAGTTGTTGAGTGGAAATGGAAAGACGAGGCTTTCTCGAAAACTGAATGAATTTAAGAATAACGAGGATCTGATTGCAGAATTATACATGATGGTTCTCAGCCGTGATCCGAGTGAGAAAGAAATGAAAATCAGTCTGGAATACATCAAAGAAACTGGAAACAGAAAAGAAGGCGTTGAAGATATCTTATGGAGCCTGCTGAATTCCAGTGAATTCCTGTCTAAAAAATAGAGTGTGACCTTAACTTGTAATCCCTGCAGATAACAAATTAAGTTCCAACAATCATCATCATTTTTGGGAGAGACCAGAATGAGTTTTTATCATCATCAGAATATCCAGATTAAATCTGGAAGAGTTACCAGAAGAAATTTCCTGAAATATGTTTCTGCGGGAAGTATTCTTGCGGGGTCATTGGGAATACGTGATCTGGTCAGCCTGCAAGCTGAAGAACTAAGAAAAAACAAGAAGGCTATGATCCTTCTCTGGATGAGAGGTGGCCCGAGCCAGTTTGAAACTTTTGACCCCAAACCGGGGACTGCAACCGCAGGAGAGACTGAAGCGATTTCGACTTCTGTTCCGGGAATTCAAATTGCTCAAGGGTGGAATCAGACAGCAAAAGTGATGGATGATATAGCAATCATTCGTTCTATGACAAACAAAGAAGGAAATCATCAAAGAGCAACTTACCAACTTCACACAGGTCATGTTCCATTGGGAGCTCTCAAATATCCTACACTCGGTTCCAGCCTGGCGAAGGAACTGGCAGACCCCTTAAATGATCTTCCGGCTTGTGTTTCCGTTGGTAGAACGAGAATTGGTGCTGGTTTCCTCGGCGTGGAATTTGATCCGTTTATCGTACAGAATCCCGGGTCTCTTCCGAGCAATGTTTCCAATATTGTGACTGGAAAACGGCTTAATCGTCGTCTTGGATTGATGAACAAACTTGAAAAAGAATTTGCTTATCAAGGCGGGCGTGATATCGTCGAAGATCACAAACAACTTTATAAAAAAGCATCCAAAATGGTTCTTAGCCCTCACGTGAAAGCATTTGATATAGCTTCCGAACCGGAAAGTCTGAAAAAGGCATACGGAGATTCCAAATTTGGTAAAGGTTGCCTGATGGCGCGAAGATTAATTGAAGCAGGCGTTAGTTTTGTAGAAGTGGAACTAGCGAACTGGGATCATCACAATGATATTTTCAATCGATCATCTACTATTATTAATGAAGCTGACCCTGCGATGGCTACCCTTATCACGGATCTCAAACAAAGAGGTATGCTGGACGATACTTTAATCGTCTGGATGGGGGAATTTGGTCGAACTCCAAAATTAACCGGTGATAGTGGAAGAGGGCATTATCCAAAAGTGTTTAATGCAGCAATCGCTGGTGGTGGCATCAAAGGTGGCCAGGTGATTGGTTCATCAACAGACGATGGTAGCGCTGTCAAAGATCGTCCTGTTAAAGTGAATGACCTTTTCTGTTCGATTTGCCATTCATTAAAAGTTGATCCTCGAACAGAAAACGACAGCCCACTGGGAAGACCACTCCCTATCGTAGACGAAGGGGAAATGGTTAAAGAACTCTTCTCCTGATTTTTCCTGAATAATTCTATAACTGCTATTCTCGTTTTGACACCAGAATTTTAAATCGTCATACTGTCTGTTCAGTGCAGGTTGCTGTTTAGTGCAGGTTGCACATAACTGTAGCGTCGCTGGATAGTGTGGAGACTTTATTTCAAAAATCGAACCCGCTACACGTAAATGAAACTCAATCTAATAATAAACAGGCAATTTTTTTAGGTAACAGCTTTGGATACCAAACCAGAACAGGACGATTCTGAGAATCCCTTTTCAGAAAATTATAATGAGAATTCTGAACAGCCGGAAAAGAACTATTCTTATGGTGGATCTGTTCTCCTTGCTGTATTCATCACCTGCTATCTCGGTTTCGAAATCTGGTACCAATGGAATTTTAAAGGGAAGATTTATGTCCAGATTGCCGTTGCTTCTCTTATTCTCACATTCTTTTTACTTGTCTGGATCCTGAGTGCTATTTCCGAGTGGTTCCGCAAACAATGGGGAACTTTAGGATCCTTGTTTATGTTTTTTGCTGGCTTTTTGGTGATGCTGGTCATTTCTTATTTTTTCAATCCAGAGGCTCGCCATGACCGAATTGTAACTAGATTTGAAAATCACATACAAGATTACCTGAAAATTAATCCTGTGGATAAAGAAGATGCCCCGAAAATACTCATTGGAAAAGTGGCCGTTATAGAAATCGGTCGAAAAAAACTTCCTGATATCACTTCTGACAGGTTACAAAGAAATATCCGAGCAGATTCTCCTGAGGAAGTTACGACAGTAATCTTTTTAAAATGGGCCAAAAAGAAGTTGCCCAAGATTAAGAAAGCGATAGTGGATACCTGCGTTTTGACAGCTGTTTATTTACCACAAAATGAAATTACAGTTGAAAAACATTTTGAAGCGGAATGGAAAGAAGTTCTGCATAAACCAAAAGGGAAAATCTGGATGGGTTACCTGGATGATACGATAATTTATCGGTATATCAGAAACTTACCCACTCGGAATAAATAAAATCCAATAGGCACTCATCCGAAGAAATCTATTTTTTAGATGCTGGTCGAAAGTATTTCATTGATTCCAGAATGACTTTTTTTCGAGGAGCAATTCGTACCAAAAGAGATAGCAAATAATTTTTCCATCCGGAAACCCAGTATTGTCTCCCTTTTTCCATTGCCTTGATGGATGCCTGAACCACTTGTTCAGGGGATTGGGAAGCGTTTTTCTTCAACCAGTTAGGAACACCCGCCACATCAAAGAAATTGGTTCGCGTGGTGCCGGGACAAATAGCAGTGACGGTAACACCTGCATCTTTTGCTTCTGCCCATAATGCTTCCGTCAGGTGAAGGACATAAGCTTTTCAAGCTGCGTATCCTCCCATGTAAGCGACAGGTTGAAAGCCGGCAACAGATGCAACATTAATTATGGAACCATGACCTCGCTTCATCATATCAGGAAGTACCCGATAGGATAATTCTGTTAAAGCTCGAATGTTCAAATCCACCATTTTCAAAACGGTGTCGGTATCAGTATTCGCAATATCATTCACAACTGAGAAGCCTGCGTTGTTAATCAGGAGTTCAATTTCGATATTCCGTGATTGTACCTCAGCCAGCATTTTTTGCGGGACATCATTCTCAGATAAATCTCCTGCGAATACGATAGTCTGAGTTCCGTGTCGTCTGTCCAGATCTTCAGCCAGTTCATTTAACAGATTTTCACGACGCGCAGTTAATATCAAATGCATTCCGCGAGCAGCTAAAAACTGGGCAAACTCTTTTCCAATGCCAGATGAAGCACCGGTGATTAATGCCCATCGTTCTGCATATTGGTCAATCACTCTGATTTCCTTTTAAGAATAAATTTTTTTTGCTATTCTTTCTCAACAACAATCCTGATGGTATGATACAAAAAAACTTGCCAAAGTAGGATATATTCGTTACGAAAAGATCATGAAAATATTTAATTTGGCCTCTCAGATTAATAAATTATTAATTATTGAATGAACACGGAAAGATATTCAGATGCAATTGCCTTCATTTAGCTGTCAGGAAGTCAGAATGGTTGATCAAATTGCCATAACTGATTTTGCTGTTCCCGGCGTCATCTTAATGGAAAACGCAGGACAAAATGCAACTCGGATTCTTTTGGAGCAGGGATGCAAAGGCCCAGTCCTGATTGTGTGTGGCAAAGGAAATAATGGGGGTGATGGGTTTGTGATGGCTCGTCATCTTGATAATCACGATATCCCAGTTGAAATATTTATTATTTCTTCACCTGAAGAGTTAAAAGGTGATGCAAAAATCAACTATGAAATCGTCAGGAAATCTGGAATCCCATTTCAACGATTAGATTCTGAAAATTCTCTCCAGGATTTCAAATCTGCTTTGGCAAAATGTGATTGGGTTGTCGATGCTCTTCTGGGAACGGGTGTTTCGGGAGAAATCAAAGGAATATACAAAACAGTCATTGAAGAGATCAATCAAAGTAATAATAAAGTGCTTTCGGTCGATATCCCTTCAGGCATGGATTGTGACACGGGAAATATTTTGGGCACCTGTATCAAGGCTTATTGTACTGTCACTTTTGTTGCTCGTAAAAAGGGATTTGATAATCCTGAATCTAAAATTCATACAGGAATTGTTCATGTCGCTGATATTGGCGTTCCCCGGGCTGTTTTTAAAAAGATCATTAATCTCT
>JAJRVU010000514.1 GCA_024277145.1 Planctomycetota bacterium | reverse complement strand
TCCCTGTTTCTCTGTCAAAAGATTGAAAATCAACTGGGAAGGAACAATAACACGCTCTGCTGCAGTATGAACTTTTTGCTCACCAGCAAGATACAGTTTTTGCTTAAGCCCTTTGGCTAACATATAAACGGATGTAGAATAATGACGACCGATAACCAGCCTTGTATGCGGGCACAACCTTGTAGCCAACCAGCCAATAATGGCCTGATCATAATGATGAGTATGTAAAATATCAGGCTTCCATTGCCTTAGTAACTTGGCCAAACTAAGCACAGCCAGAGGGAGGGCTTTTCGGGATTGATACCCCAGAACCCATTGAGAAGTCTCTTCCGAATATTCTGGAGTTTTGATATTACAATGCGAGCTCCGCACACAAACCCCAACTTCATATTCAGAAGGGTTTGCATACTTAACAATTGTGTGAATAAAATCATTGTGATTGACAACGTTAGCGAACTGGAGAACACGTATCATTAATATGAACTTATATTTTTCCTGTACAGTTATCAGAAGAAGATTTTAAACTTGCCAAAGCCTGAACCCAACCGCTATACATGGCAATATCAATGGTAAACATCACTAAGGAGACGCCCGCAAGCCTGACAGGATTGAGCGCCCAAAACAAAGAGTGTTCTTCTTTCTTTAGCAACACTGTTTTAAAAACTCGCGCTCCCCAGACAGCAAACAAAACAATCAACCAGGCAGGATGGTGAAAAACAGCAAGCAACAAAAATAAAGCAAGGATGAAATAAATCCTCGCAACACCATAATGCCAACCTGACTGTCTGCCCGCCCAGACATTATGCTTGGAATAAAAATAGAATCTTCGAAAAGTCGATTTAAAATCAGGCTGAATATGCCAATGAATCACAGCTTTTGGTGCCCAACCAGTTGGAATATTCTCTTTCTCAATCTGTTCCATGAAAATCCGGTCTTCTGACGCTCGCAAATCTGGAAATCCACCGACATGCTTCCAAACTTCTTTTTTTAATAGCGTAGAAGCAATTGAGGGGCCTCTCAGCCGTCCTGTTTTACGAGTCACTTTGGGAGGAACATAAACAAGGGATGCCCATTCATCAAAATGCGATTCAACAATCGGTTCATAATGGCCATAAACAACTTCAAATTCAGAACTGGAATCCCGGATAGACAGCATTTCTTCCAGCCAGTTTGAAGGAATTTTTGTTCCTGCATCTGTTAAGGCAACCCAGGAATACCGGGCTGCTTTGATCCCAATATTTCTTCCTAGTCCGGGGGTTGCATCCTCTGCTTCAAGAATAATAAAACGAGGATCATCTACAGTCATTTCTTTTAATAAAGAAACCGTTTCATCAACGGAACCACCATCAACGATAATAACCTCATCCGGTTGAACGGTTTGTGACTGGATTCCATCAACAAGAGCTTTGACTGACCGGGCTTCATTCCTGACTGGAATGACCCAACTGACCCCTTCTTTGAGAGGTTCAGCCTGACTTGCACCGGCAACTTCCTGATGGATTTCTGGATCACTGCAATGTGATTGCATGAAATTCTATCCTTAAGCAATCCTATGGTTATTCTATAACACCCTGAAACTGAGTTTATACATAAAGATCAGCCTGAGGTTTATTATAGAACTGCCGACTCCGTCTTGACAGATTTCGAAGTCGGCTTAGTAAAAGAAGCAATCACGGAGTCCAGGATTTCATCCAAGCTCACAGAGGGTTTGAAATTAATACAGTTTTCCAGTTTGCTCACGTCTGGAACCCGACGAGGCATGTCTTCAAAACCCGCTTCGTACGCTTCTTCGTAAGGAATCATTACGATTTCTGAATTGGAATTTGTTTTCACTTTAATTAACTCTGCCAATTCACCAATACTGACTTCCTCTGTTGCACCGATATTGAAGACTTCGCCAACGGTATCGGTGGAGTCCATCAATTTAACAAGTGAAGTCACAACGTCGCCCACATATCCAAAGCAGCGGGATTGGGTTCCGTCTCCGTAAACAGTAATCGGTTTCCCTGCCAAAGCTTGTCTGACAAATGATGGAACCACCATGCCGTAACGACCGGTCTGGCGGGGCCCCACTGTGTTAAACAGTCTGACAACCGTTGTTGGAAGACTTTTTTCATGGTAATAAGCTAATGCAAGAAACTCATCAATCGCTTTTGAGCAAGCGTAACTCCAACGCCCTTTTGTGGTTGCCCCCATCACCAGGTTACCATCTTCCTTGAAAGGAATATGTTCACTCACTCCATAAACTTCTGATGTTGAAGCGATCAAAACTCGTTTCTGTTTTTTGGCTGCCTGTTCAAGAACAACTTCTGTTCCCTGAATATTAGTTTTCATCGTCCTGACAGGGCTTTCCACAATCAGCTTCACGCCAACAGCAGCTGCAAGGTGATAAACAACATCACATTGATCCACCAGTTCTGCAACTATTGAACGATTAAGAACTGAATCTATTGTGTACTGAAAATTAGGATGGTCTTTCAGGTGGCTGATATTTTCAATACTTCCGGTGGAAAGATCATCAAGGATATGAACTTCATCTCCCCTTTTGATATAGGCATCACTTAAATGTGATCCAATGAATCCTGCTCCACCAGTAATAAATACTTTCATTCTTAGTTCTCCTACAGATGCATTCGCAATTGATGCAATAATATAATTAAGTGTTTATTTTAAAACTGGCCCGACAATCTGATTATTTCAGTGAATTCAATAATTTTATTGGTTCACTATTATTTATTCACACAGGATACAGTGAATCTTCCCATTTTCAAGCAGATTAAACAGATTATCAACGAAGAATTATGACATCCTGTATAGTTCTGTAAGGATTGCCCTCCAAATTCCTTTAACAATTCTTTAAAAAGAATGAGTCAGTCCAAATTAAGTATTAATGAATGTTGATCCGTTTTATTACGGTACCACTATTCCTTCAGGCTCAATTTTTTCTTGTCGGACTTTTTCTGTTCCTGTAGCTGTGTAATTTCTTCCAGTAAGTTCTTATATTTTTTATCGTTACTTTTTAACCAAACGCATCTTCTGGCGTGGTCAAAAGCTTCGCTTAACTTACCAACATCCTTGAGCAATAGGGCAAATTCATATCGCCATTGCACTTTCTCCGGTCGGAGTTTTACTGCCCGGCTGTAATTTTCTTCGGCATCGTCATACTCCCCCTGGATACCCAGAATTACGGCTTGATAATAGCATCGCTCACTTTCGGGATATTCATTTGCTTTGAGGATCTTGTTGACTTTATCAATAAGAAGAAATCGGGTACCAATCTCTTCCGGCTCATTAAATTCTGTCATGACTAATTTGACAATCATGTCAGCAGTCGATGGAAGAATCTTCTCTACAAAATCAACTTTACTAAATCGTCTGTCAGACATTTTCCGGATTGATTTTAAATGCCGCCCAGTGAGTGAAAGACTTTTCTGCCATTTCTCCATCGCTAAACTATTCCTTCCCGCAGCATAATGCATTAACCCCAATTGAAAATAAGTATCAGGATCAGAAGGAGAGCATAATTCTGCAATTTCCAGTTGCCTGCTCTCGTTGAGCTTGCCTGGCTGTAGAGGCGACAATTTAGCTAAGTATAAATGAGACGATCCCAGCAAGGGACATTTACCGATAGCATCCTGAAAAGATTCTATCGCAGGGTACAAATTCTGTACAACAATTTTATCCTTCTTTAACTGCTCCAGTTCTTCTGCCTTGCCAGCATTTTTCAACTGATACAACCTTGCATGTAAGACTGTTGCCGAACTGTTTTTCCAAACAACAGCTTTGATTGCGTCAGTCAGTTCTTTCTCTTTAGAAACCTGGGATATAAGAACCTGATAAGCTTCCGACCGATATTTATTGATATATGCGTATCCAAGAGACTGATGAAGCTCGGCTGATTCGGGATTGATTTCAACTGCTTTTTTAAGGCCTGAAATGACCTCAGCCCATTCGTCTGGTGAATGATCATATTGTGGTTTAGATAATGAAGCTTTCCTGATAGCCAATTCTGCACCAGATGCTTCCATTTTAAAGAAATACCCATAATAACAGGCAGCAAGAAGGGTGACTGCAAACCCGACATTGATAATTTTTGAACGAGGTAATGAAAAGTGACTTCTTACTGAACCAGTTGAAGCCTCTATGGAAGCAGTTCCAGAAATTGATCCTGCTATCAATGAAAACAAAATGAGATTCGAAGGGATATGAAGCCCAAAATCAAAAAGAAAGTGAATTAATTGACTTGTGACAATAAACAAGGATGCAATGGCTACACCATAAAAACGAGGTTCATAACTTACACCTGTTAGCCAGGTCGAATTCGAAACCAGTATAAGAACCATCAGAACGATGAGCGCCAGCCCGGGAAGCCCCAGCTCAACAATGGATTCCAGGTATTCATTTTCTGCATGATAGTACCAGTCTTCATCAAATCGATTTTGATACATCGGGTAGATATCGCGATAAGTCCCCAACCCGGTTCCCATCACCGTATAGTCAGGAAGAGCTTGAATGCCATCCATCCAGTTGGGAAGTCTTGTATTCATAATCGTTTCTTTATTAAAAAGTAACGAATATCGCTTATGAATATCGTTGGTCATTCCTACCCAACCAACAAGTAAAACTCCTGCCAGAAGTGGTATGCCTAATAATATTAATGGAAATTGATTACGTCGTGTTTTTAATAACATGATAAAAACAACAATCATTCCAATTCCCATTGAGACACAGGCACCTCTTGAGCGGGAACAAAAAACACCTGCAATAATGAAAACTGAGAAAACAAATGAGATGACTGTTACCAAATTGATTTGTGAAAGGTAAGAACGTAAGTCTTCACCTAAAGCCCGGTCTTCAGAATACATAATGACCGGAGAATCAGGTTGATTTCCACCTATGTATCCGATTTGACTCAAACGCCAAATGACCATTCCAATCGCGCCCCCCAAACAAAGATTCAGGTAACCACCTGCATTGTTACGATTAATAAAGGAGCCGAAGGGACCACTTCCTTCAGGAATCGGGATTGACCAGTAAATCATGCCATTCCATTGAAGGTACTGCACGATGGCATAAAGAGAAAAGGCGGCACCATTAATTGCTAGCATCGTAAACAGGGCAATTGTTGCGGTACTCTCGTTAAAAAACCGAGCCCCAAGAGAAAAGGAAACAACACCTAACCCTAATAATACAAGAGTGTTACGAGTGGAATAAGGATTCAGACTGAACGTACTTTTCTCGCTATTTTTTGCAGATGCCTCTGTTTTGTTATTTGTCAAATCATCATTTCCGGGTGATGCTGACAGTTCCTCTCTCAGTTCTAATGTTTTTGGTGAAACTTTCTGAATGATATCCGTAGAGAAAGGAATGAGCTGAATGACCCCCAAGCCAAATGCAAGAACGGGAATTAATATCGCCTTCGGCAGTGAAGGCAAATTCTTTTTACTCAGGAACAGGTCCAGGCACCAAAGCCCTAAAGGTAGGGATAAAGCAGCAAAGCACCATGCCTGAACTCCTGCTTCAACTCCACCGAATCGCCAGGGCAGTGCAATAACCATGAGAATAAGGATTAGCTGAGCAATCCGTTCGGAAATAAAAGATCGACGCATTAATATAAACCTGAACATCCCTTTTTGAAGAAATGTATTATAAATAAAGTTATTTTTATTTTAAAATCTGAGTCGTATGGACCAAGCTGATTCAATTGATTGTGTTCGCTTTTTGGCGCGCACTCCGTTCCTTTGGGTGACATCACCTTACAATTTTTAAACGACCCACAACAAATATTAAATGCCCCACAGGCCATACGGGTTCGCTTTGAATCTACCACTACACCTCTCCTGAATACGTACCAGAGAGGTAAAGGGTAAATTCGGGTTATAATTTGGGTCATCATCAGGAATTGGATTTGATCCAGGCGCACTCCATCCATCCAAATATTGATAAGAAGAGCGGGACGTTGCCCGCAGAATTCAGAGAGAACCTGCTCTTCAGTTCAACTCAATGATTAATTGAATTTGGAGATAGAAAAACTTACTGGATGAAAACCTTCAATCGTATTTTATAGCTTGCTACAATTTTTTTCATCAATCCCTGACCAAAACTCTGCCCATCCTCTGCAAAGCCCTTAATAACTCCAGTAAACCATGAGCACAGGTTCTAAAGCAATTAGAATGTTGGATTATAAAGAGAGTTTTTTTGTAATAATCCTTTTCTGAGACTCACTTTATAAACAATTAGAAGTTCTCTGACAAGCAGGAGGGATTAAACCTAATATGATACATATGTATATACTGTTTATTGCTGTGTTCGTTAACAGTTTATATTTAATGAGGTTATGTGCATCCAATTTGACAAACCTTACAATTTTGGAAGCATTTGAGGGGAGTGAGTAGAATTTTTTCTTAAATCTACATCGATATCCACAAAAGTTTGAAAACTTGCTGTTGACAGAATGTGGCAAAATTCATTATCAACTCGCTCCTTCCTAAAAGTCCGATCATTCTCGGCAATTAGCACTTCATTTTTTTAGCACTTCAACATTTTATCCCGGCCAGACACAATTTTCATTGGCAGATTCCTGTCATTCCTGACATTCCTTCCTGAATTATTCAATTCAATAAATAATATCAACAAAATTTAATATGAATTTATGCTTTTCCTGAAAGTTATCAGGATTTTGCATGGATAACGTTTCATTGAAACATTTCCTGACAATGAAATATAAAATGGAATCCATTTAAGATGAATCAGAAAATGATTATCAGAATCCGTATGCTTTTATGCATGATAATTTTTACAGCTTTTGCAGGCTGTCATTCTTTTCGTAATTACCAAGATGAAAAAATGATTTCAGTTCGAAATAGATATCGAGCGCATAAAGCATGGAAACATGTCAAAAAAAACTGTAACAATATCAAATATCCCAAAGATTTCGGACGAGGATTTAAAGAAGGTTATCGCGATGTCTGCATGGGAGGTGATGGTTGCCCACCTGCACTTCCACCTCGTCGGTACTGGTCTATCAGGTATCAGAATCGCAAAGGGCATTTTAAACAGAGACGTTGGTTTGATGGATACGAACATGGAGCATTAGCGGCTGAACAGGCTGGCGGTGCTGACATGAATTACATCGCAACATCGAATCGTGTTATGCATGACCAGCCAATCGTCGGAAACCAACAATACGAAGAATCCATTCCACCGCAAGCAGAACAGAATTCGCTTCCAGCACTTGCACCGGGAGCTGAAAACTCGGAAACAAATTATGCACCGAAAACAAATGCTCCCCCTTTACTTCCATTGACCTCACCTGCTCCCCAAGACATTCCTCAATCAATCAATACAACAACGACCTTGATTGAACATAAAAACAAGGATGATCTCGCTGATTTCCGACCGTTTGAAGATGATGTTCCCGACCTTGATGAATCGGAAGATTTGAATATCGGGCCGCTTAAAGAATATGTTTATGAAGACAGCAAAGCTTCCTCATTTGAGATTCGGCCCTCTTCAAGAATAGAACAGGCCAGTTTTGAACAAGAACAGACACCACAAAATTCAGGTCATCGTGAGAAAATCCAGTTGCAGATTCGCCCCAAAACGGCCCCAAAACATTTTCAGAAAAACAATGATGACGATGAATGGTTAATGCCCGAAAATTGATGCATTTTAAATGCATTGAAAAATGAACTTATAAAAATCGCTTAATTTAAATTTACAATCCTTCCTGACGTTTACGGGAAAAAATGGTTTATGTCAGACTTAATAATTAAAATAAAATCTCGGTTAGGAATCTATTACTTCCTTTCGTCTCTTGTCCTGATGACGGGATGTAGTAGCCTGGCTAATCTGCCTGCTATTCCTGCTTGGCGTGTCCCTCCCGGGTTACAGGCTAGAACTCGTTCCAATATGATTGACATTTCCATGTCAAGATTGCGCCAGGATCAACCTGATGTGTATAAACTGGATGCAAATGATGTTCTGGGAATCTATATTGAAAATGTCATTGGGAATCCGGAAGAGGCACCTCCTGTCAATTTCCCTGAAAAAGATACCGGGCTTGATCCGTCAATCGGATATCCCATTCCTGTTCGAGATGATGTAACAATTGCGCTTCCACTCATTCCGATTGTGAAAGCACAAGGAAAAACAATCCCTGAACTGACTGAAATCATTCGATCCAAATATATTGAAAAACGAATTCTCAAAAAGGGTGAAGAAAGAATTATCATCACCCTGATGAAGAAAAGAACATATCGAGTCTTGGTGGTTCGTGAAGAATCAGGTGGACTGGATGGAGTGACTAAGCGCGGTACAGGTCATGCAGTTGATTTGAATGCCTATGAAAATGATGTTTTGCACGCTCTTAATGAAACCGGAGGAATGCCCGGGTTGGATGCAAAAGCAGAAGTTGTCATCTACAGGGGCATGTTCAAAGATGGTGTGGAAAGAGATCGATTAATTTCACAGTATGCTCAAGGGTCTGATCCCTGTTCCGGATACCAGGAAGATCGGAACCACGATGAAGAAGGTATCATGCGGATTCCTTTACGGTACTATCCTGAAAATGCCCCTCAGTTTGAACAAAAAGATATTGTTCTGCAAACAGGTGATATCGTCAAAATTGAATCTCGTGATCGCGAAACATATTATACAGGGGGAGTTCTCCCCGGCGGTGAACATTTAATTCCAAGGGACAAAGACCTCGACATTCTCGGGGCAATTGCACTTGCAGGAGGGACTATCAGCAGTGGTGGGGTTCTTCCATTAGGTGGAGTTGGCGGAGGTTCACAATCCTTGAATGGATCCAGTGGCTTCACGGGAGTTCCACCTTCGCAAGCGGTCATCCTGAGAAAAATTGGTGACCGTGACCAAATTGCTATTCGAGTTGACTTGAATGATGCACTTACAGATTCCCGAGAACGGATCCTGATCAAACCGGGTGATACCATCCTGGTTCATTACAAGTTTGAAGAAGAATTGATGAATGCTTTATTAAATATCGTTCGATTCAATATTCTCTTTAATGGTTTTAACGGTGGTGGCTTCTAAAAATAATAACCACACATCTAAACAATACTTAACGCATTTTTTCTCCTTGAAAACAGGAGGATTAATGCGTTTTGTCTTTGGATTCTCTGATGTCATTTCAAAGTATCCAAGGACATATTAACAATCCTTATTCTAAAGGGTTTATGTCAAACAGAGATGAGTTTTAGGACCAGTTCTTAAAATAATCAATCCAATTAGATATACATCGGTTTCCCCCTGATTTATACTTGACGGATATGAACTCCTCAGGATTCGATTTTTCGCAGGATAGACATGAAATTTTATCACTTGATCTTATTGCTCTCTTTAATTCCATTCACCGGCTGCGGCAGTAAAGAAAAATCCTCTGCAGATGATATACGGTTTGCTGAAATCATTTTAAAAAAGGGAGGAAAATTCACGATAAACGGACTTCGTGAAATCAAAAGCCTTGACCAGTTGCCCGAAACTAAGTTTGAAATCTCAGGAATAGATTTCAATGGAACAGATATTAATGATGATGACCTTACAGAAGTTGCGGGAGTCAGAAATATTAAATATCTCGGATTACATAGTACTTCTGTGACAGATCGTTCAATGCTGACAATTAAGAATTTCACAAATCTGCGTGAGTTGGAAATTTCTTATACCGATATTTCAAATGATAGTATTGATAGCCTTATCCAATTAAGAAAATTAAAAAAGATTTTCATCAGCGGTACAAATATTACCGAGCATGGTCATGTTCGGTTACGAGACGAATTGCCGGACTGCAAACAGATTAACTTTCAACAAAAGAAAAACAAGAGTTCAACTCAACAGGAATAACGCCACATATTGTAGCTCAATCAATTTAAAAAAACTAATCTTCAAAAACTTATCGGAGACAGCCTCATGAAAAATCAACTTTTATTCTCCCTGATCTTATTGTTTACTTCAACTTCATTTTGTATTGCTGATGAAGTCGCTAAAGAAAAAGCTATTGTTCCTGACAAAGTGATTAAAATTTTTAATGGCAAAGATCTGGATGGACTATATACATGGATGCGGGACACAAAATATGAAGACCCTCGACAGATCTTCACGGTTAAAGATGGAATTCTCCATATTTCCGGAGATGGTTATGGCGGAGTCATTACTAAAAACAACTACAAGAATTACCACGTTATAGTTGAATACCGATGGGGTGATAAAACCTGGGGTGCAAGAGTTGATAAAACGAAAGACTCAGGTCTTCTTGTTCATGGCGTTGGAAGAGATGGCGGGTATGGAAACACCTGGCTCCATTCGATTGAAGCCCAGATTATTGAAGGGGGAGTCGGTGACTTTATTCTTGTCAGGGGAACCAATGAAGATGGTACTCATCCTCCCATGTCGATGGACGCAAAAGTCGTCAAAGATCGTGACGGAGAAAACTGCTGGAGTGAAGAAGGAGAATTAAAAACTTTTCATTCCGGACGAATCAACTGGTATGGTCGTGACCCGGACTGGAAAGACGTTCTTGGTTTTCGTGGCAGGGTCGATGTCGAAAGTCCTGGCGAAGAATGGACCACTCTTGAAGTTATTTGTGACGGAGATAAAGTCACCAATATCGTCAATGGTATTAAAGTGAATGAAGGAACAAAAGTGGTTCCCTCTTACGGAAAAATCCTGATCCAAACTGAGATGGCAGAACTTTATGTTCGAAAATGGGAAATCTGGCCCGTCGGCAAAGCTCCCAAGTATACAAAATAATAAATCAACTTTTAATATGATCCATCCCCTGAAAGTTATGAAACGAACTGTCAGGGGATTTTTTATTGCTTATTTATATTCTTGGCCTTGAACTATTTGGCTGTTTTCTGCCAGGGAATTGTTCCATAACGTTGAATTTCCGCACGGAGAGCCTTTGCCAATTTATGGAACTTACTTTTTCGTTGATGGATCAGGTTATGTTTTTCCTCGGGATCATTTTTCAGGTTATAAAGTTCCATCGGTTCAAAGGGAGAGTTCTGCAATAATTTCCAATCATTGTGAATGACTGCTTCAATGGTTTTTCCTGCATATTGGGTTCCCCCTTCGCGTCTGCGAAAGAAATGAAATTCTCGCAACTCTTCTTGCTTCTCTCCTTTTAATGAAGGAAGAAAACTTTTTCCTTCAATTCCATCAGGAGCCGGAATTCCTGCTGCTTCAAAAACGGTCGGAAGAATATCCATGCTTAAGGCCCTGATTTCCGTCCTGCTTCCAGGCTTGACCTTCCCCGGCCACAAAACCGCAGTTGGAACTCGCAAACCACCTTCATACATGGATTGTTTTCCATCTCGCCACGGGCCGTTAGTTGCTCCATGCTTCAGGGAACCACCATTATCAGAAGAAAATATCACAATGGTATTTTCTGACAAACCAGTTTCATTCAGGCATTTCATCACACGACCAATTCCATCATCCATATGCTCAATGAGAGCAACAATCTTTGCACGATGTTTTGAAATTCCTGTTTCTCTATTGAGAACTTTTTGATTCCATTCTTCTGGTGGCTGGATCGGGCTGTGAGGAGCGTTGTAAGCCAGATAAAGAAAGAATGGGGAATCAGAATTTTTCTGTTTTTTAAGATAGTCACAAGTCCATCCGGAAAAGAGATCGGTTGCATGTCCTTCGGGGTCGATCTCAACACGGTTTTCTCGCATGTAATTTATTCCGTGCCTTCGATGTTTGTAATAATCATCCATCATATCTCCGAGGTATCCCTTGAAAAAATGAAAACCTCTTTCATTGGGAATATTGGGAGATTCTAAGCCAAGATGCCATTTCCCGATGATGGCTGTCTGGTAACCATCCTTCTGCATTAATCTTGGAAGCATCACAGAAGATTCACGAAGATACCCCCAGCTATTATCCTGATGCGTTCGTATCACGCCGGGAACACCAACCATATCCTGATATCGACCACTTAATAAAGCTGCACGCGTTGGCGAACAGACAGGGCAATTCGCATAAAAGTTTTCAAACTTCATTCCTTGTTTGACAATTGAGTCGATATGAGGCGACTTAAGATCTTTTGCTCCGTAGCTGGAAAGATCGCCATATCCAAGATCATCTGCCAGAATCACAATGACATTCGGCTTTTTCCCTGCATATATTTCGGAAGGAAAAACAAAACTGCCTGAGCATAAAATGAGGAAAATAATGATTAACTTAGTAAATGTATTACGAGATGACATATCGCCTCTTCTCTTTGCATTTAAATATTTCGTGTATCAAACGAGGTTAAAATAGTTTCCAACAACAACAGATTCAGCAATATTAGATGTAAGAATCTTTTTAAGTATTGTATGGGATTTGAAATTATCCCGTGATTCTCTAGAAAATGGATTCCTGTTTTCTAATTGATAATAACCGATGCGGGTACCGTATTGTGAAATATCGTTAAGAATATTTCTTCCCAGGATTCGTTGCAGACGGAGGTCATATAGTATTTTACATGAAGGATTATTCACTCTTTCACAGATTTCATAAGCTTCCTGCATGCCGGGTATCAACATTTCAGACTGTTTATCCAGATAGTTCACTGGCTCCAGAAGTAAAGTTAAATTCTGTTTTTCAGCATATTCTGAAAGAGATTTCAATAACTCAACCCCGTTTTGTGACTGGCGTTTCCATGAAACTCCGAACAGACTTTTCCCGGGAATTACTGAGCACCATTTGCCTTTAACTTGTTTTGTGAGTTTAACTGCATGACGTAACTGTTGAAAAACGATATCCCGATCCTGTCTTCTTCCTGATGAGAAAACTGGACGACCGTAATTAACAGAGCCAGCGAATAGTCCCATTTGGCACTGATGATTGATTAGAAACTGGGAAACTTCTCGTCGACTGAATCCAGATCTGCTGCAGAACCCATAGTCTTCAATAACCATGTTTGAAAACGGTTTTTGTGTCGGACTTTCAGATAAAATTGGCTGCACTGATTGGATGCAGTCATCATAAGAGACAGAATAATGAATCTGTTTCTCTGGATTAATACCAGAAGCTTCACCTGATTGAGTTATGAGGAGAGAGCTCGTCATCAGTCCTGTCACTGAAAATGAAACTGTAGTTGAAAGAAATTCTCTTCTGTCCATTTTTTCACCTTGCCAATCATTGTGGTTTATTAAGTGGCTATAATTATTTGTTTGATATCGCAGGAAGCTTAGCACCATAAAACACCGCACGATGACGATTATCATCATACGCAAAATTCAGGTACTCCCGATTCTTATCTATAAAGCCATCAGGATAAGCCAAGTTCCCCCCGCCTGTTGAATCAAATGTTTTTTTCACGAGAACTCTTTGATAAGGCCAGGTTTTCATTCCATCAAAACTGATCCATAAAGACAACGGCCGACGATTTTTGGAACTGGAATTCAACAACAAGGCAACTCGATTTCCTCCCAATGAATACATTGTCATTTTAGAATTCGGATTAGGAATATTGGTAATTTTTGCATATTCTGGCCAGGTCAAACCGCCATCTTTGGAATCCGCACGATAAAGAAAACCTTTTTCCCCACGTATTAACATGGATATAGTACCGTCTTCGAGTTCAACGATATTATTTTCAGCCCATAGTTGAAACTTATCTTTTTTTGATATCCTGATCCAACCATGCACGCTCCAGGTTTTTCCTCCATCATTGGAAATGATGACGCCATTCCTAGGATTTGTGATCTTTGCTGTTTCAACATAATGCTGAAAAGGCATGAGAATTCTGCCATCTTTAGTAACGATATGATTTCTCACAAAAGTTCGGTCTTTAAGAACTCCCGGCAATGGTTTTAAAGGTCCAAATGATTTACACAAGTTCTTACTTTGTGAAAACCAGCTTTTCCATTCCTGAAATTTACCATTATGAGTGGAAACAACTAACGTTACGACACCCTGCCCAACCATCAATTCTGAAGGAACCAATGCTCGACCTTTCACGCCAAGATGCACCGGCTTCATCGGTGTCCATGTTCTTCCCTGATTTCTACTTCGCGAAATAAAAACTTGATTTTCCGGCAAGGGCTCTTTATCTCCTCCGCCAAGCATGACCATCACCCATGAACCATCCGGTAATTCTCGCAAAGTGGTGTCACATGCCAGCTTGTTTGGTGAATTCCCTTCAAAGATAACGGAAACACGATCTTGGTGGGAATCTTGTTTCGCTTGAACTGACCAATCCTTTGCAATAACAGGGCTACTCCAAACGACATTGGTCAGAAAAAGAACGATGGCCATTTTATATAAATACATTAATCTCATGGTAGATTTTCTATAAATGAAATAATTATTCGTATTCGTGTATTATTTTTTTACAGTCTCGTCAAACTTCACCCACAATTTTTCAAACTCTGAAGAATACTTTTTCAGGAAGTGTTTATCGTGAGAAATCAGGAAGTTTTCTTCGTTACTTTCTGCAGCACTTCTTGTCCAGTTATAACTTCCAGTCAGCAAAATCTTTTTATCAAATAGTGCAAATTTGTGATGCATGTGATGCCTGCTATGATCAAACCGAACGGGGACACCTGCATCAATCAGGCGATCCGCATCAGATCCTAAATCTTCCGATTCATTATTATCGGTAATGACTCTTACAGAAATGTTTCGTTTATGAGCATCAATGATCGCGAATGAAATACGATCATCCGTTATTGTAAACACACAAATATCAACTGAACTTTCTGCATGATCCAGAAGGCTTATGATTCGCTTGGGGCAATGCTGACCTGGACTAAAATAAACTTCATCATGATATTTATTTTTTGAAATCCCATCTTCCCCTTGAGAATACTGAAGCAATATTTTCATCACTCGGTTCAGCCACTCAATCACATCTTCCGAGGAACCTGCCTGCTCACGAGCAAGATCAAACGCAATATCACGATAGACTTGAATTTCCTGTTGGCCAGGTTTCAACTCTGTAAATACCTGATTCAAAATCTTTTTTTCCTTTCGGGAAAATTTGGAATCCAGAAGCGTTTGCTTGAAAATGGCTTTTATTTGTTTTTGATTCATGAATATCTATATGGTCAGTGGTAAATTTATTATGTATTGGAAAAAGGATATTTTCTTTACTTATTTTAAAGAGAATTCACGATGAGAACAAACAGGATCAGTTTTATTTCGTTAAAATAATGATCAATTGTGAATCTCCATTTCCCTTTTTATTCCAGAGTCACCCCATGAATATATTGATTTCAGGACCAAATGGTTTTATCGGCTCTCCATTGACTGAAAAACTGAAGCAGTCAGGACATGAGGTTTATTTCCTCACAAGAAATAAAACAGACCAGCCAAACAGTTTTTATTGGAAGCCAACTGAAGGGATCATTGAACTGGATGAAGCCATTCCTTTTGATACAGTCATCCATTTAGCTGGTGAAGGAATTGCAAATCGTCGTTGGACCGATTCACAAAAAAAGAAAATCAAGGAAAGTAGAGTGCTGGGCACAAAACTGCTTTCTGAGAAAATTGCTCAGTTAGAACATAAACCAGCCCTGTTAATTTCAGCCTCTGCAACCGGATATTATGGAGACCGCGCTGACGAAGACCTGACAGAAAGCTCTGCACCAGGAGAATCTTATCTTGCGGATGTCTGTAACAAATGGGAGAAATCAACGGAAGCTGCTGAGTCAGCAGGAATACGAGTTGTTCAAACCCGATTTGGAATTGTTCTAGGACTCAAAGGAGGAGCACTCAAAAAAATGCTTCTTCCATTTAAAATGGGAGTCGGAGGAATTATTGGAAATGGAAAACAATACTGGAGCTGGATTGCACTGGAAGATGTAATTGAAATCATCCTCTTTATTATGGAAAATGACAGCCTCTCAGGCGCAGTCAATTGTGTTTCCCCGCAGCCAGTCACAAATTATGAATTCACAAAAGTTCTGGGAAAAGTGTTGCATCGTCCCACTTTTTTTCCGATGCCGGGATTTATCGCAAAAGCTGCTCTGGGAGAGATGGCAGATGCACTCCTTCTTTGCTCTGCGAAAGTGCACCCGGAAAAACTATTGGCTGAAAACTATCCATTCAGGCAAACTGATCTGGAACAGGCTTTGGAATCAATACTGTAGACTGCGTGATTGAAAATAATAAAACTAATCAGCTTAGTGAAGAATAGGAAGGCCTTCTTCTGAACCATGTTGAAACTCTTTGGTGACAATCATTCCAAGTAATGTTGTCGGCGTGCAATCATAGATTCCAATATTTGCAAGGGATCCTTCCAACCTGCGATTGCCATCAAAAACAACAATCCGGTCGCATTTTGTTCGACCCATCAATTGAACCTTCTGGGTTTCAGAATCAGGTTCAAGCCCTTTTTTGATGAAGGTCTTGCTCATTCCTTCCACCAGAACTTCCACTTCTTTCCCGATGAAATGGTAATTGTCTTCTTCGCTGATTTCATTCTGCAAATCAAGCATGATATTATTCCGACGTTTTTTTTCTTTGTCCGGGACATCATCAGCCAGTTTGTCAAAAGCCTTTGTTCCGGGTCGCGGACTGTATTTGAAAATAAAACTGTTTTTAAAACGACACAGTCGAATAATATCAAGACTTTTCTGGAATGCTTCTTCGGTTTCACCAGGGTGCCCGACAATGAAATCACTTGAAACCGCACAATCAGGCATAATTTCTTTAATGCGATCATGCATTTCCAGATATTCTTCTACCGTGTAGCCACGCTTCATCAGTTTAAGAACGTCATTACAACCCGATTGAACCGGAACATGAATGTACCGGGAAAGTTTGGGGAGGTCTCTCATTGTCGTTAGCAGATCGTTTCCCATATCTTTAGGATAACTGGTAATGAATTTAATTCGATCAATCCCATTAGTATCATGAATTAATTCCAGCAGGTCAGCTAGTCGATACTGTTTTCCATTTTCTGTATGTTTGTAACTGTTCACAGTCTGGCCCAGTAAAGTCACTTCTTTAACGCCCTGCCCAGCCAATACTTTGACTTCGCTTGCAATATCGCTCGGCGGCCGACTTTGCTCCGGTCCTCGCGTGGAAGGAACAACACAGTAGGTGCAAAATTTGTCACAGCCAATCATGATTCTGACAAATGCCTGATAAGGGGATGGCCTCATTTCAGGATCTCTTAACGGATCATAGCTTTGAAAGCTGCTTGAAATTTCCAGCTTTGATCCATTTTTGCGACCAAGACTGACAGCTACTTTTCTTTTTCTGTCGTTTCTTGCTTCCTGGACAAGTCTTGGAATTTCCGCCAACTGCCCGGTTCCAACAACAAGATCAACATGGGGAGCCCTTTTAAAAATCAGTTTCTGATCTTTCTGGGCCATACATCCCATCACCCCAATCACAAGATTTGGTCGATCTTTCTTGAAAAACTTAATTCGTCCTAGCTGGCTGTAAACTTTGTGTTCAGCGTGTTCTCTTACACTGCATGTATTAAATAAAAGCGTGTCTGCTTCATTGATGTCAGATGCCAATTCATAACCAGATTGACGGAGCGCCCCGACCACCAGTTCGCTGTCTAACAGGTTCATCTGGCAACCGACAGTTTCAATAAACAGTTTGTTATTATGAGGCTGATTTCCAGTATTTTCTTCTTCAGCGAGGAATCCAGTTTTTTCATTTGAAGTTTGTGTCATGGTTTACCTGTATTGCAATCTCTTGATCGGCAATTAATAATTATTTGTATTCAGGTTGGTTATTGTTGTTTCTTAAACAGAAATTGTACTCGGTCCTGCCTTGCTTGTCTTCCTGTTACATCCTGAAACAGGGAAAAGAAAAATCCACATCTTATTTTCTCTTCTCAAAACCCTCTGGTGTATTGTCCGTTATCTTGACCAAACAGATCAGGATCGGGCACAAACGAGAACTGAGACAAGTTTTAATTGATGCGGAACATTAAGAATCATTTTGAAAAATCATCTGCAAAGACAGAATTTACGCTGCAACCTTTTCTTCAGATTGCTCCTGTGCCAATGCTTTCTGCAATGTCTGTTCGACCATCGCTTCACGTTCTTTAATCAGCATTTCTTTCTGAAACACTGTTTTGTGGTGATGCATCAAACCAACCAGAGAACGTAACGCCAGCAGGGAAGCAAATCCGTATAACAAGATAACCCAGACATCCATGTCTTTACTCCACTATCGATAAGGAAAAGCGTATTACACTTTCTTGTGGCTGTCAGGAACGCGTTTTGATCAACAAAAACGGTGCTCCCCCAAGCTAGAACCGACTAACTGCTCTAAACAGGTCTATTTCCAACACTGTTATAGTACAAATTATTTTCTGGCTGGAAATCCCAGCTTGGCATTCTCGGGACAATCTTTCTAAAAAAGCAATAAATGGACATTATTGTCCATTACTGCAATAACTCCAGATTTTCAGTTTTTTATCGGCTCCGAAGCTAATCTCGAACGCGTTCCAGATATTCCCCTGTGGAAGCATCAACCTTGATTTTTTCACCATTGGAAATGAAAGCAGGCACGTTCACGGTTGCCCCGGTTTCCACTGTAGCCGGTTTGGTGACATTTGTTGCAGTGTTTCCCTTCGCAGCAGGTTCCGTGTAGGTGACTTCAAGAATCACATGTTGAGGTGGCGTGATTTCAATCAGCTGACCATTCCAGAAAAGCAAAACGCATTTTGCATTTTCCAATAAGAATTTAACCGCATCACCACACCCTTCTTTCGAGAGTGTATACTGATCAAAAGTCTCATTATCCATAAAAACATAGCCATTGTTGTCTTTATAAAGATATTGGCCATCTGTTTTATGGACATCTGCACCTTCCAGGCTGTCTCCACTTTTGTAAGTCCGGTCCAGAATCGTCCCTTTAAGCAGATTCTTCAAACGTGTTTTATAAAGGGCTTGTCCTTTTCCCGGTTTCACAAAATTGCAATCAAGCATTTCATAAGGCTCGCCAGCAATTTCAACCTTGACCCCTTTACGAAAATCTCCTGTATTAATTTGAGGCATAATTCTAATTCTTTTCAGTCAATAAAGTTATAGTGAGTCCAGAGATGCGGGTTATGATATTCTCCGTCACCACGTTATCCAGAATATTAATCCTGATACAAACCTGATAATCTATACATTAAGTGAGTACAGTTACATACATTAAGATCAGCCAGAGAGAATAACAAATCCTCTCCCGGTAGGGAATAGTGGAGATTTCACCTGTATTTAAGGCTTTAAAGACTAATTCTCGCTGTAAATATCATTTTCAACGATCACGAGCTTCTCGATAAGGCAAACACAATTCCATGCCATCCAGCCATTTACAAAAAACAATAAATGACAGCCTCAGTTCAGCCATTCCTTCGGAAGAAATTCAAAGCGACTCCTGGCAGAAATCTCTATCCCACGCTATCAGATCTCCTGAAGAACTCCTTGAAAAGTTAAAACTGGATATTGGTCAATTCGATATTCCGAAAGAAGCCTTCAATAACTTTCTTTTACTGGTGACAGAAAGTTACCTGAACCGCATGGAACGGGGAAATCCGAAAGATCCTTTACTCCTGCAAGTTCTGCCTACGGGAAAAGAATTGGTTTCCCCTCCGGGATTTACCGAAGATGCCCTGCATGAAAAGGATTCCCATTTTGCTCGCGGTCTACTGAAAAAATATCATCATCGCGCATTAATGATCACAACCGGAACATGTGCAATTCACTGCAGGTATTGTTTTCGCAGGCATTTTTCTTATCTGGATGAACCCCGACAATGGGAAGATTGGAAACCTGCATTTGAAGCAATTGAGAAAGATTCCTCCATTCAGGAAATTCTTTTAAGTGGTGGCGACCCCCTAATCCTTAACGATTCCCGTCTCGAAAAAATCATCAAAAGGCTTGAAGAAATTCCCCATATCAAGCGAATCAGGATTCACACACGAATCCCGGTTGTTCTTCCGAGCCGAATTACGTCTAATTTTCTGGAACTGTTTCTTAATTCCCGTTTAACAACTTTCATGGTGATTCATGCAAATCATCATCATGAATTACGAGATGATGCAGCAGAATCAATCAGAAAGATTGTTCGCTCCGGCATCCCTGTATTAAATCAAGCGGTTCTCCTAAAAGGAATTAACGATTCCAAAGAAGAACAATTCCAATTATGTGAGGGACTTATCAATCTCGGAGTCATCCCTTATTACCTTCATCAACTTGATCAGGTTGAGGGAACTTCCCATTTTGAAACAGAGGAAACCCTGGGAAAAGAAATCATTCAATTTCTACGAGAAAATCTGCCTGGGTACGCGGTTCCTCAATATGTCCGTGAAATCCCGGGCAAAATGAACAAAACTCCGTTATTATAGGCAATCATCAATATTTTTAATCCGAAACGCGGTTTACATCGTTCTTAAGATAGCTAAACAGTTATAAAACTTTTTGAAGAGAATTTACGGTTACCAGAAAGCCTTAGTATATAAGTACATTGATTACTTATCAAAAACAAAGACGATTCATCATCACAAAGATCTCTTGATCTATACTAAGATATTGATGAAAATGGATTTACCTTAATATATTCTGAAATCAACAACAGGTTTGCTACTTATGGATGATATTAGCCAATTTCTTGATCGCCACTTTGCGAAGCCAATGTTCATACTGGCGCTGGTGTTCCTGTTCTTTCTGGCAGGCGTGCTGCATTTCACAGATGGAGAAATTGGCGTTGCTGGTGCTATTAAACATATGAGCCAGTCTGCGAAAGAAATGGCCGCAAAAAGAAAACAGGGAAAATTAAAAAATAAAACTCAATCTACTGAAACATCTGAAATCGATAAAGAAAAGGCAGGAGATCTTTCACAAAAACAGGGAGTTCATCCCAGTAAGACCATGAAAAAAATATGTACCACTGGAATTTTCATTCTTTATCCCATCTTTATCATGGAGCTGTTATTTGTTATTTGGAAAAAATCTCCTCGATGGAAACGTTATCTGCTTTACAGCCTGATCCCCCCTCTTCGCCTCGCAGGACGGGATCACACCACCGGAAAAATGATCAGGCTTCCTAAAACAGGTTGGGTCGCAATCACGGAAGATTTACAAGATCGTATTGAAAAAGGCTTCACGATCCCGATGATTGTGATCGCCTTAATGGTGGTCCCACTTCTTGCACTGGAAATGGTTTACAAAGAAGTAATTAATAATAGCCCTTATCTGACTGTATTGGTTCAGATGGCTGCAGGGCTGATCTGGCTTGCATTCACGTATGAATTTATTGTTTTAATTTCCATTGTTGAAAAGAAAAAAGAGTACTGTAAAAAACACTGGATTGATATCGCGGTGATTCTGCTCCCATTAATTGCATTCATGAGGCTTGGTCGACTTGGTCG